>JAADIR010000038.1 GCA_013151245.1 Chlorobiota bacterium | reverse complement strand
AAAGGTTTTCGCAAAGGGCGCAAAGTTTCATTTTCTCATTCTCCCGAAGCTGACAGATTCCTTCTCCCGATAAATCGGGATCGGAATGACACATTTTGTCTTTTCGTTTCACGTTTTTCATCTTACGTTTCCACATTTCTTACCTCTACCCTCTTACAAAGAAAGCTTTTCACCCGGCGTCCCCGTTGCAGATAAATTCCACTTTAAAATAAAAAAACCCTCTCGCGTTGAGAGGGTCTTCAATTTTTCGTAAAATTCTAAAAACTTACGACGCTAAAGATTCATAAACCGAAACGAATTTTCTGTTGTTTCTTTTCTTTTCGAATTTAACAAAACCATCTATAGTTGCGAACAAAGTGTCGTCTCCGCCGCGTTTTACGTTAACGCCGGGATGAAACTTTGTTCCTCTTTGACGAACCAAAATAGAACCGGAAGAAACTTTCTGTCCTCCGAATCTTTTCACTCCCAAATACTGCGGGTTGCTGTCGCGTCCGTTTCTCGATGAACCTTGACCTTTTTTATGAGCCATAATTACCTCGTTAATTAACCGATCTTTGTGATTTCAATTCTTGTGAGCTGCTGTCTGTGACCGTTTTTCTTTTTGTAAGACTTTCTTCTTTTCTTTTTGAAAACAATCACTTTTTTATCCTTTAAGTGTTCAAGGACTTTTGCTTCAACTTTAGCGCCTTCAACCGTGGGCGCGCCGATTTTCGTATCCTTGCCGTCGCTCAACGCCAACACATTTTCAAACGTAATCGTCGCATCCGCTTCTTCTTTTAAGCGGGGAACGTAATAAGTTTGATTTTCCTCTACCTTAAATTGCTGTCCGGCAATATCCACAACTGCGAACATCTATTCCTCCATTGATTTTTAGCCTACAAAAATAGTTAATCTATCTCTTTAAGTCAATATCAGATAAAAAATGTTTTATCAAAAATTAACTTTAATTTCCTCTTCCAATTCGGCGGATTTATAAAGCGCTTCCAGCAGTTTCATCCTCGATATTCCTTCGTCAATTGAAGAATGGACGTGGGACGGATCGACAATAGAAGATACAAAATGCCTTAATTCATTTTCATACGATTTTTTATATAAATTTTTAGGATTCGACGCAAAGGCGGGCGTCATATCAATTTTATTTTCGCCTATCAGTTTATAAGCCTTCAACGGATTCAGATGCGCCGTTCCTTGATCGCCGTAAACCGAAAGTTTCAAATCGTCTCTTTCCGAAAGAAGGGACCAGCTCGCTTCAAAACTGATTACTTTGCCGCCGTCGAAGCGAAGCATTCCAAGCGCGGAATCTTCAACGTCTTTCGTTCTATGGAAAAACGATTCCACCGAAACGGTTTTACATTTCGGATAAGCGAGCAGCCAAAGCGCAAGATCAAGAAGAATCAATCCCAAATCTATTATCACGCCGCCGCCGGCTTTATTTTTGCTAAGGAACCAATCTTCGGAGCTGCTCTGTTTACGGAGCCAGCTTGTGCGAACGTAAAATATTTCGCCCAATTCTTTGCTGTTCAGCAAACTTTTCAGTAGCATCGTATCGGGACGGAAACGAAGATTCATCCCAATCATAACAAATTTCCGGTTCGTCTCCGCGGCTTTTCGGATTCCGAGCGCCTCTTCGTAATTTCGCGCAACCGGTTTTTCAACAAGAACGTGCTTGCCCGCGTTCAAAGCGGCGACGGAAATTTCGTGATGCAAATTTGTCGGAGTTGCAATAATCACCGCGTCGCAATCGTCTTTTTTCAAAAGCTCTCCGTAATCGGTATAACGGTTATCGATATGAAATTTATCGGCGACGGCTTTTAAGCGGGATTTCTTAATTTCCGAGACCGCCGATATTTTAACGCGCTTAAATTTTGAAAGAATGGGCAAATGCACCAACTGAGCGATACCGCCCAAACCGATTATTCCGATTTTAATTTCGTTTTTCATACGCTTGCTTTATGATCTTTTCCCGTGTTTTCAAAAAATGATTTTACTCTGCCAACAATTCCTTCCGCGTCGATGTTCAGCATTCTGTGCAATTCTTCTTGAGTTCCCTGTTCAACAAAGCCGTCCGGCAGCCCTATTCTCAAAAGATTATTTTTATATCCCTTTTCGTTGAAATATTCCAATACGCCGCTTCCGAATCCGCCGACAATATTATTCTCTTCGAGAGTAATTATTTTATCGAACTTTCCGGCAACGTAATCGAGCGTTTCGTTATCAAGCGGTTTTACGAAACGCATATTTATCACTTCGGTGTTAATGCCCATCGCGTCCAATTCCGCCGCTGCTTCCAGCGAATACTCGACCATCTTTCCAACGGCAAGAAAAGCTACGTCGTTTCCTTCTTTTAATTTTTCCGCTTTGCCGATCGGAATCTTTTCGAATCCTTCTTTTAATTCAACGCCCAACCCAGCGCCGCGCGGATAGCGGAATGCTATCGGACCGTCGTATTCAACCGCCGTGTAGAGCATATTGCGCAATTCGTTTTCGTCTTTCGGAGCCATGACGACCATACCCGGTATCATCCTCAGATAAGTCAAATCGAAAACGCCGTGATGCGTCGGTCCGTCGGCTCCAACAAGTCCGCCTCTGTCGAGCGCGAAAACCACGTGAAGTTTCTGCAACGCGACGTCGTGAATTATTTGGTCAATCGCTCTTTGTAAAAACGTCGAATAAATAGCGACAACGGGAATGATTCCCTGCGTAGCCAAACCGGCTGCAAAGGTAACGCCGTGTTCTTCGGCAATTCCAACGTCGTAATATCTTTCGGGAATTTCTTTCTGCAATTTCAGAAGTCCCGTTCCGTCGGGCATTGCGGCGGTTATGCCTACGATTTTCTCGTTTTCTTTCGCAAGCTCCACAAGCGCGTTCCCGAAAACCGACGTATAGGAAGGCTTGCTTGATTTAACTATTGATTTTCCCGTTATTTTATCGAACGATCCGACGCCGTGCATTTTGGTAGATTCTTCTTCGGCGGGTTTGTAGCCTTTACCTTTCACCGAGGATACATGAACGAGAATCGGTCCGTTTAATCCTTTTACGTGATTAAAGATTTTAACGAGTTGAGGAATATTGTGAGCGTTAAAGGGTCCGAAATATCTGAAGCCCAGAGCTTCAAATAAAATTCCCGGAGTAATAATTGATTTAATTCCCGATTCCAGACGCGAGGTAACTTTTCTCAACCTGTCGCCGAAATCGTCCAGTTTGCCGGTCAAATCCCAGATTGCGCCTTTGAATTTGTTGTATTCCGGCGAAGAAGTAAGCCCCGAAAAATAATTTGAGAATTGCCAAACGTTCGGCGCAATAGACATTCTATTGTCGTTTAAAACAACTATTAAATTCCCTTTTTGAACGCCCGTGTTGTTCATCGCTTCGTAAGCCATTCCGCCGGTCATAGCGCCGTCGCCGATAACGGCAACCACTTTATTGCCGGTATTCATCATTTCTTCCGCTTTAGCGACTCCGAGCGCGGCGGAAATTGAAGTAGTTGCGTGCCCCGCGCCGAAAACGTCGTATTCGCTCTCCCTCCTTTTCAGAAATCCGCTCAAACCGTGGAGTTGTCTGATTGTGGGAAGTTTATCTCTTCTTCCGGTAATTACTTTATGAGGATAAGCTTGATGACCGACGTCCCAAATAAGTTTATCTTTCGGCGTGTCAAATACTTTATGCAAAGCCACGGTTAATTCAACCGTTCCGAGACTACCGCCGAAATGCCCGCCTACTTCTGAGATAACATCAATTAAATATGTTCTAATTTCTTCGGCAAGCGTTTTAAGCTCTTTATTCGATAAATTCCGGATGTCCGCCGGATCGTTTACTTTATCTAACAGCGTGAATTTCTTAGCGTCGTTCACTCCATTCTCCTCTCATTAAACCAAATCTAAAACACGAAATATAACAAAAAGTTTCTACAATAATTTCACCGCTCCGCGGTTGTTTCGGCAGTTTTTTCTTAAAATTTTATATTGAAAATATATTAAAACCTTTTCCAAACTGTCAGGATTCCTTTGATTTTTCATTCATAAACCGGCGTTAAATATTCAACTTGAAAAATAAAAGTCTGCAACAGAAAAATAATCAAAAATCAAAAATCGTTGATCGGCGCCTGTCTCGGCGACAGACGGATTCTTAAATCAAACATTAAAAACAAACTACATTTGCTTAAAATTCAAATTTTCTTTATTATGACAAGAAAATAAAGCGATAAGATGAAAAAAATAATATTTATATTTTTGTTTACGATTGCTTTTTTACCCGCTAAGAACAATTACGCGCAATCATACAATTGGGAACTCTTTTTCAATTTCTACTTTATCAACAATATTGAGATATCTTCAAACGGTTACTTTTATATAAGCGTTCTTCCCCAATGCGTTAAGGAAGCAAACCAAGACTTAAATTTCGTTAGATTGTTTAAGACTACAAACGATGGGGTTTCTTGGCAGCCGCTAATTGAAGTATTGCCCGAAAGTTCATGCGACGGAGTTTCTGCGGTTAAATGCGACGAAAATAATAACGTTTATGTTTGTTTTCCCTATCCACAGTTGATAAAAAGCTCCGATTACGGGGTAACTTGGGATACGTTGTCTAATCCGGCGGCAACATATATTCACGACGTTGTGATTACGCAAAGCGGAAATCTTATAACCTCGTGTTACGACTACGGAGTTTATCTCTCAACCGATAGCGGCGCTTCATGGCAGCTTGTTATTGATTTGCCGACAAACTTCGTCGATAAGTCTCTTTATTTGGCTCCCAACGGTTATATTTATGCGTTAGCCTATATGAATAATGAACTTTACCGCTCAACCGACAACGGCGTTACATGGACAAAGCTGAACGTTTCTATTGATCACTATGCTCTCTATATGAGTTCTCTTGAAGACGGAACTCTCTTTCTCGGGTCAATAAATTACGATAATTCTCCGTTACTAAAATCAACGGATTACGGCGATACTTGGGAAACCGCAACGGATTTTTTCAGCGGTTACTCGGGAATAGGTCCTGTTTTCACAACGCAAACAAATTCGCTTCTCGTTGCAGCCGGCAACCCATCTGTTTATGAAGTTTTTTATTCCGAAGACGGAGGCAACAACTGGAAAATAGTTTATACAAACGAGTATTACGATGAGGTAACCTGCTTTGCCCAAGATTCGTCCGGGATGATTTATATCGGAACAGGTTCCGGCGTTTACAGAATTGAAGAATCGGCGCTTCCAGTCGAATTGATTTCTTTTTCCGCACAAGTGAACAACGACGGCGATGTTTTGCTAAATTGGACGACCGCAAGCGAAACCAATAACAAAGGGTTTCAAGTTGAAAGGAAAAAGGAAAAAGAGGAAAGTATTTGGGAAAACATCACGTTTGTCGAAGGGAGCGGAACGACTTCGGAAGCAAAGAGTTACTCTTACGAAGATCAGAATCTTGAACATGGAAAATATTTTTACCGTTTAAAACAAATCGATTTTGACGGCTCGTTCGAATACGGAAAAGAAATTGAAGTTGAAGTAGCCCCAATTGAAAAATTCGGATTATCGCAAAACTATCCGAACCCGTTCGGCAAAGCTTCTGTCGCCGGAACTTTTATTACCACGATCGAATTCGAACTGCCGAAAAGCGGAAAAACGGAATTGAAAGTTTTCGATATACTGGGAAAGGAAATAGCAATTCTGGAAAACGGTTTTTTAGAAGCTGGAAAACATACCTCAAAATTTGACGCGACCGGTC
>JAADIR010000080.1:5779-7098 GCA_013151245.1 Chlorobiota bacterium | reverse complement strand
AACCCTTGTTCGTATATCTTTCCGATTTAAGAATAAAGAATAACGATTTGCGATCTGCGAAGTTTTTTCTTCGTAATTCGCAATTCGTAAATCCGTATTCGTATATCCTTTCGATTTAAGAACAACGATCAGCAATTTTCAATCTACGAAGTTTTTCTTCTTAATTCGCAAATCCTTGTTCGTATATCCTTTCGATTTAAGAATAACGAACAGCAACTTTCAATCTTCGAAGTTTTTATTCTTTCAAAGAAAACCCGAACATATCTTTTATTAACCTAATCATTTTATCGTCCGCTTCGTTTTTTACGCCTAGCTCAACGGTTTGTAGTAATTCCCCTCTATCGAACCAAAGTCCGTGATTATACTTACATTTGTCAATCAACACTTTTTTGTCCTCGCCGATAAAGACCTTTTCCATTTTTCTGCCGCAAATCGGGCACTTGATTTTTTCTTCCGAAACGCTTCCCGCAGCTGCGAATGAATTCAAAAGTTTATCTTTTTCCTCTCCCGCTTCAAGCAAAAGTTCCAGTTCTCCTTGATCGAGCCAAATTCCGCCGCATTCGTCGCAATAATCTATCTCGACTTCAGCCAACTCAAGCACGACCATCGGATTTTTACATCTCGGACAATTCATAATTCCCGTTTGATTACTTAAAATTCTAATAATGAATTTACAAAATTATTTTTGCAAATGTAGGAGGGAAATCACAATTTACGGGGTAAAGAAAAACTGTCCGCGACAATCATTACGACGCGGCGGATTATAAAAACTCAACGCGCTCTTTAACCGCAATCCGCCTTCGGCGGACGCAAGGATTATTCGCAAAGGACGCAAAGCGACAAAAAAGAAAGAAACCGTTATTATAGCCGTCAACTTTTTTCGGAACCGGACAAGTTGTTTCACCCCTTCCGTCTCCACGTTTTCCGTCTCCCGTTTTTCGTCTCCGCGTTTCCACGTTTCTTACCTCTACCCTCTTACATCTAACCAAGAAATCTTTCCGAGCAGCATGACAGATTGCTTCGTCGCTCCGCTCCTCGCAATGACGGAATATTTCGTTTTCGTCGCGTTAACGTCAATAACGATAAGGGTTTCGGAGAGCGGGTTAGCTTTTCGCTTGATTTCCTTGTGTGTGTATGTGCCCGGCTTCGCCGCGGCAGGTAATAATCGCGCTAAAATATTTTCAATAGGGCAAACGTTATCCACGGTTTGATTTCTGTTGTAAAGGAAGTTGCGGGAGAAAATGTTTTCAGTCATGCAATAGTCCGTTAATTCAATTATTTACGGTTTGACCAATCTTAAATTCTTAAAACAAAATAGC
>JAADIR010000080.1:0-5731 GCA_013151245.1 Chlorobiota bacterium | reverse complement strand
ATATTTGATATTGTTTAATTGTTTCGGAATGTATTTTTGAAACTTCGGCATCCGGCAGTCGTAATGCGGCAGATTTCTTTACCCGACTTCGTCGGAATCGGACTGACATATCGTTTTTACGCTTTGCGTTTTTTGTTCGGCTGGGTAGCCGACCGGAAAATCTGCGTTACAAGGAAATTCCTCTTACCTCTGCCTTTTCCCCTTTTACCTGCTTTTACAATTTCGCTCTGAAATTAAGAGTGTAGCTTAAAGGAAGCGTCGAAGCGTATTTGTCGATTCCGAACGACATATTCCAGCCGAGTTCGGCTTCTTTCTTTTTGTTGTATGCGGAAACCAATCGCGCGGCGTTGATTGCGCTTACGACTCTGTTCAAAATCATCGCGCCGACTACAAACTTTATGCTGTTGTAAGCCGATTCGCTATTCGTCCAAGTTTGGCGGTATTCCAAACGGTTTTGCTCCGAAACCCATTGCCAATAATGTGAGTTTTCATCGTAAACGCCTTCAAAATCACGGTCGAGATATTTTTGATTATTAAAATCGTAAACGCTGATGTAACCGCCGATATCGGCAAAGAATTGGTCTTCTTTTCCGTCAAGCGTAACGCCGGCGTAGGTTTGGGCGTAAGATTTATAATTGTCTTCCTGCTGCGAGCCGTAAATATTCAAACCGGCAAACGTAAGCCACAATCCGCCTTCAATAATAGTGAAGTATTTTCCGATATCGTAACGCTGCGCGTAAAGCTCGCCCATTCCGGGTAAAAGCATCGAATAGAGAATAGCGAGACCGGCTTTTTTTCTTTTGAATTGAGCGGGCTCGGTTTGTACGGATAATAATTCCGATTTATATAATTTTGCTTCTTGCCGAAGTTCGAGAAAACTCTTGACCCCGTTTTGCGCAAAAGCGGTTGATGAAATTAGAATAATAATCAATAATATTTTTCGCATAAAGTTTTCCGGTCGTAAAATAATTTAATCTGATGCAGCAATAATTTATTCGGAGTAACAATACTCTCCATTTGCGTTTACAATTTTAACATTTGTAAGTCTATTTACCAAGTCAAAATTGCTTGCCCCTTTAACCCGAACATAGTTTGACGAAAAGCCTTCGAGCGTTCCTTCTTTCTCCGTATGTTCGAAAAGGACTTTCAACTCTTTCCCGATCTGCTCTTTGTAAAAAGCGGTTTTCTTTTTTTCGCCGAGAATTCTGAGCATGCCGTTTCGCCTTTTTTTCTCCGCTTGCTCGACTTTTCCGTCCATCAAAATCGCTTCTGTATTCGGTCTTTCGGAATATGTGAAAACATGAAGATACGAAACGGGAAGTTTTTTGATGAACTCGTAAGTAGTCAAAAAGTCTTCTTCGGTTTCGCCCGGAGTTCCAACAATTACGTCAACGCCTATACCCGCTTCGGGAATAATTTCTTTTACCTTGTAAATCAATTTTTCGTAAAGGGAAGAATCATATCTTCTTTTCATCAAGCGCAAAACTTTGTCGCTTCCGCTCTGCAAAGGGATATGAAAATGTTTGGCGAGTTTTTCGCTTTCGGCTGTAAGACGGATTATATCTTCCGTTAAAAGATTCGGCTCAATTGAACTGATGCGAATTCTGAAATTATCTTCAATCGAAATGAAATCTTTAAGCAGTCCGTAAAGATCATACCCTACGTTTTTACCGTAATCGCCGACGTTAACTCCGGTCAAAATAATTTCTTTGTATCCTTTTTGAAGAAGATTTTTGAAATCGGCTACTAATTGTTCGGGGCTTTGGCTTCTGCTTTTTCCGCGCGCAAGCGGGATTGTGCAGAATGTGCATTTATAATCGCAGCCGTCCTGAATTTTGAAAAACGCGCGAGTTCGCGAATCGGCGTCGGTAGAATAAGCGGAATTAAATTCGTTAAGCGTTTCCGTAGGCGAAACATAAACGCACGAAAAATTGTTTTTTTTGAAATCGCCCGCATAATCGAAAATTTTGAATTTCTCGTTTGAACCGAGCGCCAAATCGACTCCTTCAATCCGGGAAATTTCTTCCGGACGAAGCTGCGCGTAACAGCCGGTAACTATGACGTAAGCGTTCGGATTTTTTCTCAGCGCGCGCCGGACGATTTGACGGCATTCTTTGTCGGCGTTATCGGTCACCGTGCAAGTATTGATTACGTAAACGTCGGCGGCTTCGTTGAACTGAATTATATCGAATCCGTTTTCCAAAAACTTTTGTCCGAGCGTTGAGGTTTCCGAAAAATTCAATTTACATCCTAAGGTATGAAATGCGGCTTTCAACTTTTTCCCTTTCATTTAAAAAATCTATTGATCTAAGATATTTTTCGCATTATAGCTTTTGCCCGAATTTAAAAGCAAAATAAAAACGCAGACGTGAAGTCTGCGCCTACAAAAAAAAAGCCGCGCGAAAAATGAATATTTCATTAATCGCGCAGCCGTTAAAAATGAAGAATAACTTATTTATCTTTTTCTTCGTCTTCCGTTTTTTCGGAAGTTTCTTCTTCCGGTTTTTCTTCTACAGATTCTTCCGTAGCCGGTTCTTCGTCCGTTTTTTCTTCAGCGGCGGGGTCTTCTGTCGCAGCTTTGTCTTCCGAAGTTTCTTCCGCAGCCGGTTCTTCGTCTGGTTTTTCTTCAACGACGGGTTCTTCTGCCGCAGCTTTGTCTTCCGAAGTTTCTTCCGCAGCCGGTTCTTCGTCTGGTTTTTCTTCAACGGCGGGTTCTTCTACCGCAGCTTTGTCTTCAGTTTTTTCTTCGGCGGCAGTTTCCGGTTCAGCGGGAGTTTTCGGTTCGCTTTTTTCTTCGGCTTCCGGTTTTTCCTTTTTCTCTTCGCGCTTTGCTCTATGTTTGTTGTCGTTTCTTCTTTTTTGATTGTTGTCTTTGTTTTCAACATACATATTAAAGTCGGAAGAATCGAACTTGCCCGCGTCGGCGGCAAAAATATCATCGACTGAAACTCTTTCAAGTTTATGCGCGCTGATATAATCTTCAATTTCTTCAACTGTGGCTTCTTTCAAAGCGGCTAACGCCGAAAGAACTATTTTCTTATTTTCTTTGTCGAACTCAACAACTTTAAGCGGCAGCTCCGTTCCTACGGGGAAACTTAAGCTTAAGTTCTTTATCTTAGAAGGAGAAAGCTGGGTTTGAGGAACGAATCCGTCAACGTTCAACGGAAGTTCAACTATTATTCCTTTTTCGATAACGCGAACAACTTTACCGGTTACGTCTTTTCCGGCGCTGTATTCGGTTTCAAAAGTATCCCACGGATTATCGTCAATTTGCTTGTGTCCCAAAGAAATTTTTCTCTGTTCGGTATCTATTCCGAGAACAACCACTTCAATTGATTCGCCTTTTTTAACAACTTCGCCGGGATGGCGGATTTTCTTCGTCCAAGAAAGATCGGAAATGTGAATCAATCCGTCAATACCGGGTTCAAGCTCGACAAACACGCCGAAGTTAGTAAGATTTCTTGCAACTCCTTTATGCTTGGAACCGACAGGATATTTTTTCAATAATTCTTCCCACGGATCGGGAGTTAATTGTTTCATGCCTAGCGAAATTTTCTTTTCGCCTTTGTCGATACTTAAAATAACGGCTTCGACAATTTGTCCCATCGAAACAAACTGCGAAGGATGGCTGATATGTTTCGTCCAACTCATTTCGGAAATATGGATCAATCCTTCGATGCCTTTTTCAATTTCTATAAATGCGCCGTAATCGGTAAGAGAAACGACTCTGCCCGCAACCTTTGCGCCTACTTGATATCTTTCCTCGATATTTTCCCAAGGATGCGGCATTAGCTGTTTTAAGCTAAGCGAGATTCGTTTTTTCTCAACGTCGTAATCGGTAACGACAACTTTAATTTGTTCGTCGAGTTTAATTACTTCGCTGGGATGATTGATTCTTCCCCAGCTCAAGTCGGTAATATGAATCAATCCGTCAACGCCGCCGAGATCGACGAATACGCCGAAGTCGGTAATAGCTTTGACTTGACCTTCAAGTATTTGACCTTTCTCCAATCCTTCGAGAATGCCTTTTCTTTGATCTGCAATTGTTTCTTCAATAAGCACTTTATGCGATACGACTACATTTTCAGTCGGGACGTTGACTTTAACAATTTTAAAGTCCATCGTTTGTCCTACAAATGCGTCGAAATCGCGGACGGGTCTGATATCGATTTGCGAACCTGGCAAGAACGCTTCGATGCCGAGTAAATCGACAACCATACCGCCTTTTATTCTTTTAAGAATTTTTCCGGTAAGAATTTCTTCCGTTTCATAAGCGTTCATAATTTTTTCCCAAACTCTCAGAAAATCTGCGCGTTTTTTACTGAGCACGAGATTTCCTTCTTCGTCTTCGATGCTTTCGATAACGATATCCACTTCTCCGCCGAGCGTCAATTCTTCCGTGGAAGTAAATTCCGCTCTTGGAACTGTTCCGTCTGATTTAAAACCAACATCGAGCACAATATTATCTTCGCCAATACCGACGATCTTTCCTTTTATGATTTCGCCTTCTTTGATGTCGCGGAAAGATTCGGAATAAAGCTTTTCCAATTCCATCAACTCGTCGTCCGAGTAATCCTCGGCGTTAAAAAATTTAGACCTGTCCATGTCGGCTTTCTGTTCCGTTTCTTCGCCGGCGTCAGGCTGAGTTGTTTCTTCCTGTTCTTCGACAGTCTTTTCGTTTTCTAATTCGGACATTCATCCTCCTAATGTAAATTACTACGCTTTATTTTTCCAAGCCATAAAGAAAAACAAAACGCTTGTTTTTTTAGTTTAACAATAAGTTATTTTATGGCTTTAAACTTTTTCTTTAATTTTATTAATTTTATTAAGAACGATATTTAACTCGTCGCCGATTGAGATGTTTGTCGAATCAAGCTCGAAGGCGTCGTCGGCTTTTTTCAAAGGGCTTACGGCTCTGCCGCTGTCAATTTTATCCCTTTCGGCAAGATTAGTTTTAACTTCTTCAAAAGTAATTTGGCTATCGCCTTTTTCACGGTATTCTTTTAATCTGCGCTCTGTTCTTACGTCAAGGTCCGCCGTTAAAAATATTTTAATTTCCGCGTCCGGGAAAACGACGGTTGTAACGTCGCGCCCTTCGGCTACCAACGTATTTGCCTCGCCCATACGTCTTTGAATTTTAACAAGCTCGGCACGCACTTCAGGAATTCTGCTGATATCGCTTACTTTTGCGTTAACTTCCGCGGTGCGGATAAAATCGGTGACTTCTTCGCCGTTTACAAGAACATGAGTTAAACCGTCTTTGTATTGCAATTTAATATTTAATCCGCGCGTCATTTTTATAACCGCAGCCTCGTCGTCCGCAATTTTATTGCGTAAGGCAAGATAAGTAATTGCGCGATACATCGCTCCGGTATCGACGTAAACGGAATTTAATTTTTCGGCTAAATTCTTTGCCAGCGTGCTTTTTCCGCTTCCGGCGGGACCGTCAATTGCTATTATTAAATTTTTTGACATAGAAAGCAAAAATAACAAATTATTCTTCTGATATCAATTATTTTTATATTGATTTCATTTGTATCTTTATTTTAAAACGATTTTTGTAAAGAACTCTTTTTCTAAATTCTGAATCTGAGTATAATTCACTTAACACATTAAAAATAACTTGGAGGATTTATGAATTCCAACATATCCCCTCCCCCGTTGCCGGCAATGAAGAAAATGGCGTGAATTGAATATCAATAAATTTATTAGTAAACAAAAACTATCATTA
>JAADIR010000266.1 GCA_013151245.1 Chlorobiota bacterium | reverse complement strand
ATTTGTGATTAGTATATTTTGAATTATTATTCATTCTTTCTCTAATCTTTTTTAATATTCAGCATGAGTAAGCAATATCGAAAATTATTATTCAGTTTTATTATTTTTTGTGAATTTTACATGTAATATTTTTGCGCAAACTCTCCCCGTAATTGCGTCGAACTATAACTCAAATGATTTGGTTTATCCCCAAAAAGTTCATTGGGTAAAATTTCTAATGAACATTTGGGATAAAAAATTCTTCGACAAAAGATTTCTCCGCTGCGTCCGGCAGTTGCCGGACTTCGGTCGAAATTTCAAATGCCGGTCATTTCGAGCGGAGCAAAGCGAAGTCGAGAAATCCTTATAATTTTGTAGTAATTAAAACGCGGGGAAATAAAATGAGCGGAAAGCTGTTGTTTTGAGAAATTCCCGCCGCAGTTTTTATCTTTGCAGCAAACTGATTGCAACGGAAAAAGTGATAATAGCCGTCTCTGAACGAAGTCTGTTAGAAGTCAATTTTAGCGTAGTCAAATTAGAAAATCCGGTAATTTCCTCTTCGGTCAATCCGCCTTCGGGACCAAATACAAAAAATGTTTTTTCGGTTAATGTATTCCGACGCGCGATCCAGCTAGTAAAAGCCTCCTCATATTTTTGGTCGAAAACAATAATATTTTCATCCTTCAATTCGGAGATGTCTTCCACAAATGAAATTTTCGGAAGATAACTCCGTAAAGATTGCTTCATTGCCGCCGTTAATATTTTTTGCCATCGTTCAAGTTTGGGATTTTTCGGACCGCTTCTTTTTGCTCTGTATATAATAAAATTTGTTATTCCGAGTTCAACCGATTTTTCCAGCGCAAATTCCAGCCGGTCGAAATTTTTTAAAATCGGGATGCAGAGCGAAACATTCTCCAAATTGTTTTCATACTCTTTTTCTTCAATTATTTCCGAAACTATTTCATCTTTTCCAAGTCCGGTAATTTTCGTGCGATATATTTTTCCCTTCCCCGCCGTAATAAAGATCTCGTCCCCTTCGTCATGCCGCATTACGCGGATAATATGACGCGCCTCGTTTCCGGTTATATAAATCTTTCCGGATTTTTCGCTAATATTTTCGCTGAAATATAATTCTACGTTAGAAAGAAAATCCCGTTCCAAATAAAAACTCTCCTCTTCCAAATTCGTTAAAAGCGTATTCAAATCTAACCGCGTTATAAGGTACAAATAAAATCACAATTCCAAAACCGTAACCGGAATCGAATTTTTTCAGATCGATTCTTTCGCCGTTATCATAAGTTAAACCGGTATCGGCGAAAATGTTTAACTGCACGGAAACATTTACGGAAGTTAAACTTTGAGGCAGCAATGGAAGTTTGACGCTGAACTCCCAACTTTTTAATAAAGGATAGCTGAATTCAATTGAAGCAAGCGCCGAATGCCGTCCTTCTCTTTCTTTATTCTTATTTCCTCTAATATAATCGCGGAAACCGAGATAAGAATAATCATAAAACGGAACGTTATATCCGAAAGTGTTTCTGGTTACCAACCGCCAGCGTCCGACCAAATCTCCCCATATATTTTTATAATTTCTTACGTCAAAACTCGCGATTCCGTAATTGTAATTATCCATTCCAAACCCCAGCCACATAACCGACCCAAAAATTAGAAATCCTTTTTTAGCAAAGAGTTTAAAATCGCGCGAGTCGAAAGAATAATTTGCCCTAAACCATAGCGTCCGGTCAATTTTCTCCCCGGACGCGGTAATGCCTTGCGCGGCAAAAGGAGATTCGATATAACGAAACCCTAAATTAAAATAGTATTCGTTGTAAATATTTATCCGGCTTCCCATACCGACAATAAAATCGTAAGTCGTATAATTAAAATCTTCTCCCGCCATTTTAATTGCGGTTTTACTTTTATTGCTGATTTTATGGCGCGAAACCGAACCGGATAAACTCATGTTCAACTCGCTGTTTATCATTGGAGTTGAATATGAAATTCCATAACTGGGGTCGTATCCGAAAACGGCAAAAATATTTAATCTGTCGTTGCGCCCTGTAAAATTCATCCAATTCAAGGTTCCGCCGATATTGGACCGGGAAATCTTATTGCTTTGCAGTTTAAGAAACGGAACGGGAAAAATATACCAGCTTTCTTTAACGGCAATTTCAAGATCTCTGTGAATTCCTTCTCCGCGCAGAATAAATTTTACGGAATAAAACAATTTCATACTGTTGATTCTGTCGCGGCTGAATTCAAGCTCCCCAATTGAAACGGTATCGCCAACTTCAAACGTAAGCTCGCGAAGAAGAATATAATCTTTGGTTTTTTCGTTGCCGGTCAGTTTAATCGAATCGATCGCAATGAATTCGCGGGATAATGAATCGAGCGCAACTTGTCCGAAAATCCCCGTATTCAAACAAAACAAAAGCGATAAAAAAAGAAAAAAACTCAATTTGTTCATTGGAAATTAAATTCGATTTATCCGCAATACATGTGCGCAATTTTAATGCACGTATCTTGAACGGCAGTTATTCCAGTTTCAATTACAGGTTGAACGGCTTCGTCGTTTCTTATTCCCAACTGCAGCCAAAGTACTTTCGGTTTAACTGCAAGCACGTCCGGGATGAGCTGCGGAATATCCTCGGAACGCCGGAAAACGTCAACGATATCTATTTCAAAAGGAATATCTTTTAATGAAGCGAAAACTTCCATTCCTTCAATTTTCGGTTTGCCGGGATTTACGCCGACAACTTTATAATCATTCATTTGCAAGTAGGACGCAATGTCTCTGCTTGTTCTGCTCGGATTGCTTGAAATTCCGACTACTGCAATAGTTTTCGTTTCATTAAGAATCTTACAGACGTCTATTTTTTTACTTTCCAAATTATTCTCCTTCGTTTTGATAGGCTTCAACCGGAAGACAACTGCAAACCAAATTTCTATCGCCGTAAGCGTTGTCAATTCTTGCCGACGCGGGCCATATTTTATTTTCTCTTACATTTTCATTTGGGAAAACCGCTTTTTCGCGAGAATAAGTGTGCTCCCATGCTCCCGTAATTTCGCGGGCGGTATGCGGAGCATTTACTAAAGGATTATCTTCTCTTGATAACTTCCCTTCAATAATTTCATCAATTTCTTTTCTGATTGAAATCATCGCCGCGCAGAACTTATCGAGTTCGGCTTTCGATTCCGATTCCGTCGGTTCTATCATAAACGTTCCATGAACGGGAAAAGAAACCGTCGGAGCATGATAACCGTAATCCATTAAACGCTTCGCAATATCTTCTTCGGAGACTCCGGCGGAGGCTTTGAATTCGTGGAGATCGAAAATCAGCTCGTGTCCTACAAATCCCTTCTCTCCTTTATAAACAACTTTGTAATAAGGTTCTAATTTTGCTTTTATGTAATTAGCATTTAAAATCGCGGTTATTGTCGCGCGCTTCAGCCCTTCGCCGCCCATCATTTTAATATAAGCGTAGGAAATCGGAAGAATGCTTGCGCTTCCGAAATTGGAGGCGGAAACCGCTCCGAGCGAATTTTCATCTTCATTTACATCCAGCGGATGAGAAGGAAGAAACGGAATTAATTTTTGAACTACTCCAACAGGACCGACTCCCGGACCGCCGCCGCCGTGTGGAATGGCAAACGTTTTGTGTAAGTTCAGATGACAAACGTCCGCGCCAATTTCAGCCGGATTTGTCAAGCCGATTTGCGCGTTCATGTTCGCGCCGTCCATATAAACAAGTCCGCCGTTTACGTGAATAATTTCGCACATTTCTTTTATCGCTTCTTCAAAAACGCCGTGAGTCGATGGATAGGTAACCATCAACGCGGAAAGATTTTCTTTGTTCTCCTCCGCTTTTGTTCTCAAATCTTCAACGTCGATGTTTCCCCTTTCGTCGCATTTAACAATTACGACTTTGGCGCCCGCCATTACCGCGCTTGCCGGATTCGTTCCATGCGCCGAAGAAGGAATAAGCACAACGGTTCTATTTTCTTCTCCGTGCGACTGATGATATTTCATTATCGTCATCAGTCCGGTAAACTCGCCCTGCGCTCCGGAATTCGGTTGGAACGTGAAGGCGGCAAAACCGGTGATTTTGCAAAGGACGTTTTCAAGTTCGGCAATCATTTCCGCATAGCCGTTCGCCTGTTCTTTTGGAATAAACGGATGTAGATTTGCAAAACCTTCATTCGAGATTCCGTACATTTCAGTCGCGGCGTTAAGTTTCATTGTGCAGGAACCAAGGGGAATCATTGAATGAACAAGCGAAATATCTTTATTTTCCAACCGCTTGACGTAGCGCATCATTTCAGTTTCGGTATGATAACTATTAAAAACCGGATGCGTCATAAATGCGCTTTTGCGGATAAACTCGGAAGGAATTTCAAACACTTTTTTCTCCGCAATTTCATTCAGCGTATCAATTGAAAAATCTTTTCCGAGCGACGAAGCAAAAATATTTATTATATCAGTAATATCGTTGAACGTCGTTATTTCATCGGTTGATATTCCGATTTCGTTATTATCCGAATATCTAAAATTAATCTTATTTTTCTCCGCTTCGGTTTTTATTTTTTCAACGCTTTCCGCCGAATCAAAACGCAAAACAATCGTATCAAAAAATGATTCATTAATTGGTTTTACGCCGATTGATTTTAATCCTTCCGCAAGCAGATGGGAAAGATTGTAAATTCTTTTTGCAATATGTTTTATTTTTTCCGGTCCGTGATAAACGGCGTACATTCCCGCCATAACGGCAAGCAGAACTTGAGCCGTGCAGATGTTGCTCGTTGCTTTTTCCCGTTTGATATGCTGTTCGCGGGTTTGGAGAGCCATCCGGAAAGCCGGACGCCCGCTTCTGTCAATTGAAACTCCGATAATTCTTCCCGGCGCCTGTCGTTTATATTCCTCGCGCGTTGCAAGATATGCCGCGTGCGGTCCGCCGTAGCCCATCGGCACGCCGAATCTCTGCGTCGAACCGACAACGGCGTCCGCCCCGATTTCGCCCGGAGGCGTAAAAATAACGAGCGATATTAAATCCGCAGCAGTTCCGACAAAAATATTTTTTTCTTTAGCCGCGGCAAATAATTTTTCAAAGTTTTTCACTTCGCCGTCGGCTCCGGGAAACTGAACCAAAATCGCGTAAACGTCGTCGTTCAATTTTTCTTCGCTAACGTCGTCAACAACGACTTTAATTTTTTGAGCGCCGGCGCGGGTTTTTATTACTTCAATAGTCTGCGGAAAAACGTTTTTATCAACAAGAAACACGTTGCTTTGTTTCTTGTCGCCTTTACGAAGGTTTCTGAACATTGTCATAATTTCCGCCGCCGCGGTAGCTTCGTCAAGCAAAGAAGCGTTGGTTAAAGGCAGTCCGGTCAAATCGGCAATCATCGTTTGATAATTGAGGAGAGCTTCCAATCTTCCTTGCGAAATCTCCGCTTGATACGGCGTGTAGGACGTGTACCATCCGGGATTTTCCAATACGTTCCGCTTAATTACCGAAGGCGTAACCGTTCCGTAATACCCCATTCCGATAAAAGTGCGGTAAACTTTATTTTTATCCGCAAGTTCTTTTATCCCCTTCAGCATTTCTTCTTCACTGAGCGGTTTGCCGAGATTCAATTCTTTTTGTAATCTGATTTTTTTCGGAATTGTTTTCTCAATCAGTTCGTCGGTTGATTCAACGCCGATTGCATCGAGCATTTCTTTTTCATCGTTACCGTAAACGCCGATGTGCCGGTATAAAAATTCTTC
>JAADIR010000231.1 GCA_013151245.1 Chlorobiota bacterium | reverse complement strand
TATCGGGACTAAGCAATCTACGTTACGTTCATTCCGCAATGACGCAGAATTTTCGTTTTTCGTTTCGAGTCTTTCTGTCCCGTCCTGAAAAAAGTTGACAGTTATAATAATAGTTTCTTTCTTTTTTTTGTTACTTTTTTTTCTTTCTTTGTTAATATGTTGATAACTTTTTTAAGCGACATATTTTTGTTCCGGCGTTAAATAGTCAATACTCATATGCGGTCTTAAATTGTTGTATAACTCGATAGCTTGTTCTACCGCTTTTTTTGCTTGCGTAAAATTATTAAATGTTTCGCCCAAGTAAAATTCAGTTTTTAATATTCCGTTTACTCTTTCTGCAATCGCGTTATCATAAGGATTGCCGGCTTCTCCCATACTTATTTTGATCTTATTCTTCTTCAGTAATTTCACATATTCATTACTACAGTATTGAACTCCTCGGTCCGAATGATGAATCAATCCTTCGACGTCTTTTCCTCTAATTGCCATTTTCATTGCCTTCAAAGCCCCTTCAGTAGCTAAATTATTACTTAAATAATATCCGACTATCTTCCGGGAATAAACGTCGGTTATTAAAAACAGATAACAGAAATCTTGCCTTAAGCGAATATAGGTTATATCAGAAACAAATACTTCGTTTACTCTTGTTATCTTTAATTCCTTTACCAAGTTCGTATATATCTTAAATCTATGAAACGAATTCGTCGTTACAGCATACCGTTTTGTCGGTTGAACTAACAAATTATGCTTTCGCAAAACATTAAAAAATTTATCTCTGCCTATCTTTACCGGTAATTTCTCTATTTCGTCTTTTATCATTAAATATAATTTCTTCCCGCCTATGCGTGGAAGTTTCTTTCTTACTCCCTTGACAAGCTCTATGATTACTTCCTCAGATAAAGACTCTCTACCAGCCTTCGATCGCTGCTTGTAATAGGCTTGTCGGGTGATATTCAGTATTTGACAAAGCTGACTCACTTTGTATTTTCCCCCTTTGAATCTTTCGTCTTCAATACTGAGTTGTATGACTTTATGCCTCTCTTTTTTTTTACTCCTTTGCCTTCTCGTTCCGATAATACGGTAATAGTCGATTCCAACGTGATTATCTTTAAGTGTGCATTGGCTAAAGCTGATTCAAGCTCCCGCCTTTGTTTTTCCAGTTCCTTTATTTTACTTTTTTCATCTTTCATTTGTATGTGGACAACTCTGTTTATTAAATGTGATTTGCCTAATTTCTGAACCCAGCGATAAATTGTTGCTCTTCCGCCAATATCATATATTTTTTCTGCTTCCGATATCGTTAATTTACCATTTTCTATCTCTTTTACAACTTTTTGCTTAAACGCCTCACTGTAGGTGTGCATTTTTCTAATTTTGCTCATTTCGCATTCTCCTTCCATGTTAGGTTGTGTCAACCTATGGCAGGACAAGACAAGTTTTTTTTCGTTTTACGTCTAACGTTTTACGTTTTTCGTCTCCACGTTTTATCTCTTACCTCTACCTTCTTCCCTCTAACACGGATTTATCGGATGAAGCGATTCGCCGTAAAAACAACGCGCCGCGCAAGTTGAAACTTGCGGCTATATTTCCTCTTACCTCTTCCACAGAGTTTTGCGGCGGGAATTATTTCAAGATTCTAAAAATATCCATCACCATACAGGAACTGAGAACGCGTTCCTTTTTTGTTAAAACGGTAAAAATATATTTCCCGAAAAACTGTCCGCCGAAAAACGCCGCAACCATTATCGGGTAAGTATAAAACGCAAATCCGATATCGCCGTAAATTCTAAGCGCTATAATAAAGGGAATCGGAATGTGGATTGATAAAAACCATTGGACGGAAAACTTTTTGACGTTTGCCCTCCAATAACCGAACGGGATATTTATGATAAATACGATTAGAGCAATCAAAGCTAATTTCATAACAACTTCTTTCTATAAATTAAAACAAAATCATTATCAAGCTATTTCTTTGTCCTCTCAAGGAGTTTACGCGGGTTATGCTTTGATAATAAAAAATCCCGATAAATAATTATCGGGATTTTAAAAATAACTCATATCTTAAATGATATCAACTTTTAGTGGTCATTTTCGAAACAAGATAATCGCGGTTCATACGCGCAATATTTGTAACCGAAATTCCTTTCGGGCATTCGGCTTCGCAGGCGTATGTGTTTGTGCAGCTTCCGAATCCGGCTTCGTCCATAACCGCAACCATTTCCTGAACGCGCTGATATCGTTCGGGCTGGCCTTGCGGCAAGAGCGCAAATTGCGAAACCTTTGCTCCGACAAAGAGCATCGCCGACGAGTTTTTACACGTGGCGACGCACGCTCCGCAGCCGATACACTCCGCGGCGTCTAGCGCAAGCGAAGCGACTTCTTTAGGAATTGGAATTTCGTTTGCGTCGGGCGCGCTTCCGGCGTTAAAGGAAATAAACGCTCCCGCCTGCTGAATTTTATCGAACGCCGATCTGTCAATGATAAGGTCTTTGATGATCGGGAACGCTTTTGCTCTAAACGGTTCGAGATATATTGTTTCTCCGTCTTGGAAGTTTCTCATGTGCAGTTGGCAAGTCGCCTGTTTTGGAATCGGTCCATGCGGGTGACCGTTGATAACAATACCGCACGTTCCGCATATTCCTTCGCGGCAATCGCTTTCAAAAGCGACCGGTCTTTTTCCTTCTTTTTCCAAATCGTTATTGAGAATATCCAAAACCTCCAAAATAGAAGCGTCCGGGGAAATCGCAACTTTGAATTCTTCAAAATATCCTTTTGCAGAAGGAGTTTCCTGACGCCAGATTTTTAACGTAAGATTTAATGTTTGCTCGCTCATTATTTATAACTCCTTGTAGATAATTTAACATATTCAAATTGAAGCGGTTCTTTGTTAAGTTCCCACTCTCCGGCTTTTTTATATTCCCACGCGGCAACGTAAGAATAATTTTCGTCGTCTCTGAGAGCTTCTCCTTCTTCGGTCTGATATTCTTCTCTAAAGTGACCGCCGCACGATTCGTTTCTGTTCAAGGCGTCAACAGCCATTAACTCGCCGAGTTCAAGGAAGTCGGCTACTCTTCCCGCTCTTTCCAAGTTCTGATTTAATTCGTCGGCTTTGCCGGTTATTTTTACGTTGCTCCAGAATTCGTCTCTCAATCCGCGAATCGTTTCAATTGCTTCGTTCAAACCCTTTGCGGAGCGGGACATGCCGACTTTGTCAATCAAAACATGACCGAGACGTTTGTGAATTTCATCGACCGGTTCGTTTCCGTTAACTGCAAGAATTTTATTAACGCTTTCCTTAACGTTTTCTTCGGCTTCTTTGAATTCGCTTCTGTCCGTATCTACTTTTTCAGGTTTTTCCGTCGTAAGATAATTTCCCAGCGTGTACGGAATAATGAAGTAGCCGTCCGCCAACCCCTGCATAAGAGCCGACGCGCCGAGCCTGTTTGCGCCGTGATCGGAAAAGTTTGCTTCTCCGAGTACAAATAATCCGGGAATATTACTCATCAAATGATAATCAACCCAAAGACCGCCCATAGTATAATGAGGCGCGGGGTAGATTCTCATCGGAACTTCGTAAGGATTTTTACCGGTAATGTTTTGGTACATATCAAACAAGTTGCCGTATTTCTCTTGGATTGCATTTTTGCCCACTCGTTTAAACGCATCGGCAAAATCGAGATAAACGGCTCTCGTTCCTTTTACTCCGCGACCTTCGTCGCAAACATATTTAGCGTTTCTCGAAGCGACGTCGCGCGGAACCAAGTTGCCGAACGCCGGATATTTTCTTTCGAGATAGTAATCTCTTTCTTCTTCGGGAATGTCTTTAGCCGCTCTCATATCGCCGGCTTTTTTCGAAACCCAAATTCTCCCGTCGTTACGGAGACTTTCGCTCATCAGCACAAGTTTCGATTGATAATCGCCGTGCGCGGGCAAGCAAGTAGGGTGTATTTGCGTGTAGCAAGGATTTGCAAACGCGGCGCCGCGTTTGTGCGCCCGCCAAGCGGCGGTAGAGTTGCTGTTCATAGCGTTAGTTGAAAGGAAGAAAACGTTAGAGTAACCGCCGGAAGCAAGTATAACCGCCTGCCCCATGTGTCTTTCCATTTCTCCGCTAAGAAGATTGCGCGTGATTATTCCTTTGGCTTGTCCATCGACGACTACCAAGTCGAGCATTTCTCTGCGCGGAAAGAGCGTTACGTTGCCGAGTTTTACTTGTCTGTTCAACGAACTGTAAGCTCCGAGCAGTAATTGCTGTCCGGTTTCGCCGCGCGCGTAAAAAGTTCTTGATACTTGCGCGCCCCCGAACGAACGGTTTGCCAACGTTCCGCCGTATTCGCGCGCAAAGGGAACGCCCTGCGCAACGCATTGATCGATAATGTTATTGCTCACTTCGGCAAGACGCCAAGTGTTTGCTTCGCGTCCGCGGAAATCGCCGCCTTTAATTGTGTCGTAAAAAAGACGATGAACCGAATCGCCGTCGTTTTGATAATTTTTTGCCGCGTTTATTCCGCCTTGCGCCGCAATCGAATGAGCGCGGCGGCTGGAATCGTGATAAGTAAACACTTTAACTTTATAACCTAATTCTCCTAAAGTAGCGGCTGCGGAAGCTCCCGCCAAACCGGAGCCGACGATAATAATCTCGAACTTCCTTTTATTCGACGGATTAACCAGCTTCATGGAAAATTTATGATTGGTCCATTTTTCGGCTAAGTTTCCTTCGGGAACTTTTGACTCTAACTTTATCATCCCTTACCTCCTAATGATAATAGAAAAAAGTAGATTGGGATTGATCCGAATCCGATAGTAAAAATAACTGCGATCGCCGTTCCTGTTTTTTGAACGAGCGGAAAATATTTTTTATGATTCCACCCCATCGTTTGGAACGCGCTCTGGAATGCGTGATTCATGTGGAAGCCGAGCAATATCATAATTACAAAATAAAAAAGCGCCCACAACGGGTTGGAAAATAGATTTCGAATTACGTCGTAAAACTCTTCGCTTCCTTCCATCCCAAAATTGTACGTCGCCCATAAAGTGCTTAAATGTACAAAAAGGAAAATCAAAATAATTGTTCCGGTAATTACCATCCAGCGGGAATAAAGCGTGCTGTTTTCTTTACTTCCGTTAACGGCATATTTATCCGGATTAGCTTTTTTATTATTCCACCAAAGGGTTAACGCGTTGTAAGCGTGATAAATAAACAATATGGCAAGAATTACTTCGACGACTCTAATTAATGGTTTGATTGCGTCAAGCCGGGCTACGTTTTCGTTGAATAGGTCCGGTCCGATAAACAAAAACAAATTATTAATTAGGTGCACTACGAGAAATAAGATCAACAACAATCCGGTAAGAGCCATAATAAATTTCTTACCGATGGATGAAGTTAACCAATTGGAAATTGAGCTCATTAACTGCCTCCTAATTTATATGTTAAAAAATCGAGTTCGTGTTTGGGCGGGATTGTTTTATTAGAAATTATAAACCATGTGTTATAATATTTAGATTTCAAGGTCTTATTAACATCTTCATTTTTGTTAATGTAAATTAATCTAAAAGATTCTTATAATCAATTTGAAAAACTTAAATATATCCATCGTGATGAATAATGTTTGACGCTTGAAAGTAAACGCGGGCATATTTGCATGGAAAGAATTACTCGAAAACAATGTCATCGTATGTTAAGATTAGAATAAAACCAATTGTCGAGAGAGAGAAAGAAGAACGAAAAACGCTTTATAATTTTCAGCGGATAAATGCTTAAATTTTAAAATATTTTTTCGAGAATATAAAGTCAAAATTATTTTTAATCGGTTGAATTTATGGAAGATAAAAAACTTTATCTGGCGCTCTCGAAAGGCGAGAATTTCGGGTGGGGCGTTTGCAGCAAATATCTAAAACAAGAAACTCCAAAATTTTACGAGAACGTGAGCGTGTGGGATTTTGAAAACGACGGGCAAGCTTTTCGCAAAGCGGACGGCATAGTCTTTCACGCGCTTACCGGAACAGACTTTATTCCAATCGCAAAAATTTGGGGCGACCGGAATTACGGCTACACATTTTTTGAAAACGAACTCAGTCAAGTTTCGTTGCAAAACGCTAAACGATTCGAAAAAGTTATCGGCGGCTCGACTTGGAACGAAGAAAAGATGAAAGCGCTGGGAGTTGAAAACGCGGATACTCTTATCCAAGGAATCGACCCCGATATATTTTATCCGATAGAAGAAGAAAAATCGGACGAGCTGTTTGTTATTTTTTCCGGCGGTAAATTCGAACTGCGGAAAGGTCAGGATCTCGTTCTCGAAGCGGTGAAAATTTTACAGAAAAAATACGACGACGTTGTTTTGATGAACGCATGGTATAATATGTGGCCCGCTTCGATGGAACTTTTCCAATATTCAAAGCGCTTCAAGTTTGAGCGAAAAGGAGAATCTTGGCCGGAAGTTATGAGCAATATTTACAATTTAAATGACGTTGACGAAAACCGCATTATTACGCTCGATCTTGTGAACAATAAAAAACTCCGTTCTCTTTACGCCAAAACCGACGTCGCTCTTTTTCCCAACCGCTGCGAAGGAGGAACAAACCTCGTTATGATGGAATACTTGGCGTGCGGCAAGCCTGTAATCGCGTCGTACACAAGCGGGCATAAAGACGTTCTTAACGAAAACCATGCGCTGCTTTTAAAAGAGAACGTTCCTTTCCGAATAAACGACGCTAACGGAAATCTCTGGGCAGATTGGGAAGAACCGTCTCTCGACGAGATTGTGGCTAAGTTGGAATTTGCATACAACAACCGCGACAGCATAAAACTCCTCGGCAAGAACGCCGGAGAATATATGAAAAATTTCACATGGGAAAAATCGGCGGAACAGTTAGTGAAAATTATTGCGGAATAAACGCCCGCCAATAATTCTATTTTTTCTTCTCCATTCTGAATTTGTCCAAAACGACTATTTTGTAATCGTCGGCAATCTGATCGGCGGTTCCTTCTTTGGGAAAGATTCCGTAGCTGACGACGTCGGCGTAATCGTCCTGAACGTCAATAATCACGTAATTAAAAGCGATTGCTCCGACGAAATCTTCCGACCGCTGCGAATTTTTTTGCGGTCCGTAATTATAATCCAACGCTTTAAAATAAGGAACCGCTTCGGCGTAAGTAAACTCGCGGTAGAGAACCGTATCTTTTGTTTCCTCGCCGTATTTTGGGTTCTGATGATACAGCGGCGCGCCGGCGCTTCCGGCTATTATTTGATAAATGCCGTCGATCGTCTGACGTCCGTAAGTGTGTTCGTGTCCGCAAAGATGAGCGTCCGCGTTGTATTTTTTCAACAAGTTCCAAAAATTGTCCCGATGTTCAAGATGCTCGGTTCTCGCAGAATCGAGCGGAAGAGTAAGACCGCGTCCCAAATTCGGAAGAGCGTCGTGTAAATGACCTCCGACGGGGAACGCCATTTCATGACTAACGGTAAATATGTGTTTAACGCCTCTTTCTTTTGCCGCTTTCAAATCTTTTTCCACCCAATCAAGCCGGTGAATTCTGTGCCAAGCCGGATGATCGTCGGTCGTATCGTTTCTTGCGCCGTAATACCAGCGGTCCGTATTGATAACGGTAAAATGCGCGTTGCCGAAATCGAAAGAATAAGAAAGTCCTTTTTCGTCGTCCGGTCCGTTCATGTAAACGTCTTGGAAAGCTTTGCGGTAATTATCTTCGTCGTTTCGGTTTCTTATTTCGTGATTTCCCACAACGGGCCAAACTTTCGGCCAAACCATATTCGGGTTTTCATAAATAGGAGCCATAACTTCTTTCCAATGTTCTATCTGACTAATCGTTTTGTTCGGTTCCCACCAACTGCCGTTAATCATGTCTCCGGCGAAAAGGATAAACTTCACGTCTTTATGATTTTCAACAATATCGTTTACGAATGCCGATAAAACCGGATCGTTAACGCCGTTATAATGACCGCGGCTATCGGACATAATTACAAACTTAAATCCCTGCGCAAAAAGCGACGCGGAAAGAAACAGTAAAACCAAAAGCGTTTTAACTGTTAGATATTTATAGTTTGAGATCGAGTTTAACATATTCTTCCTTTTCGTTTTTCATAAGCAAAGGCGCCAAAAATGCGAGCACAAAAATAACAATTCCCGAATAAAATATTATATCCCCTAAAATTTTATCGTATTCGAGCAAGCCTGTTCTGTTAAG
>JAADIR010000125.1:1099-6855 GCA_013151245.1 Chlorobiota bacterium | reverse complement strand
TTCCTGAATTTAATACGAAAATAATCCCCGCCTAACAATTTTCTAACAATTAAAATTGATTTTTGAATTGTACTTCTAACAAAATTTTAAAAAACGCGGTTCAGTGCTGTCCGAAAATGATTGAAGAAAAAAATATTCGGATTGATATTAAGTGTTCCGAAAATCTTGAAGCCGATATTAATGCGATTTTACTTGAAAGAGCTTTGGTAAACCTTATCGACAACGCCGTCAAATACAGCGATAAAAACGGACGCGTTTTAATTTCAGTTACAAAGGAAACAAACTGTATTGTTTTCACAATCAAAGATTGGGGAAGCGGAATCCCTTCCGAGCACCACGCGCGATTGTTTGAAAGATTTTACAGGGTTGATAAAGGACGAAGCCGAGAACTTGGCGGCACGGGACTCGGGCTTTCCATCGTCAAACATATTGCATTTGCGCACAATGGAAAAGTTACCGTTAAAAGCGAACCCGGCAAGGGAAGCGAGTTTGCGGTTATTATTCCGTCGAACTAAAATCCGCCTCTTATTCTATTCCTGAATTTAATACGAAAATAATCCCCGCCTAACAATTTTCTAACAATTAAAATTGATTTTTGAATTGTATTTCTAACAAAATTTTAAAAGGAGAAAAATGAAAAGCATCAAAATCGCAATAGTCGTATTAATGGGGCTCGTCTTTGTTTCGTTCGGATGTTCCGACAGAAACGGGAATTCAGATAAACAAAAAGCCGTTACTATAAATGGCGCGGGCGCAACTTTCCCCTATCCCGTTTATTCGCAGTGGGCGCATGAGTATAAAAAAATTACCAGTATTCGGCTAAATTACCAATCGATTGGTTCGGGCGGCGGGATTATGCAGATAAAAGCGAAGACGGTCGATTTTGGCGCTTCCGACGCTCCGCTAAAGCCGGAAGAATTATCAGAAGCCGGACTTGTTCAGTTCCCTATGGTTATCGGCGGAGTCGTTCCGGTCTTAAATTTGGAAGGATTCGAAGCCGGAGAAATTCATCTTACCGCTGAAAATCTTGCCGATATTTACTTGGGAAAAATTAATAAATGGAACGACGCGAAAATGAAAATGAGCAATCCCGGTTTAAATCTTCCGGACAAAGCGATTGCAACGGTTCATAGAGCCGACGGTTCGGGAACGACGTGGATTTTCACTAATTATCTTTACAAAGTTTCAGACGAATGGAAATCGAAAGTAGGATTCGGCAAAGCAATTAGCTGGCCCGAAGCGAACAACATTGCCGGAAAAGGAAACGAAGGCGTGGCGGCGTTTGTAAAAAAAGTGGACGGCTCGATTGGATACGTCGAATACGCCTACGCGCTGCAGAATAAGATGAACTACGTTAAACTGCAAAATAAAGCGGGCGTTTTTGTTATGCCAAACGCTAAATCGTTTCAAGCCGCGGCGGCAAACGCCGATTGGGCGAACGCCGATGGATACTATCTTGTGTTAACCGACCAGCCGGGCAAGGATTCTTGGCCTATTACCGGAGCTTCTTTCATCCTTATGTATAGAAACCAAAAAGACGAAGTTAAGGCGAAGGAAGTTCTGAAACTTTTTGATTGGTGCTATAAAAAAGGCGGAGAACTGGCAAAAAAATTGGACTATGTTCCGATGCCCGTTAAAGTTGTGGAGATGGTTGAAAAAAAGTGGAGCGAGGAAATAAAAGCGAACGGCTCGCCCGTATGGAAATAATTTTAGTTTGCTAAAACAAGGCATGAAATTATTCGGTAAAGCCGGTTCCCGCAATTTAACGGATACGGCGTTTAAACTAACGACAATGCTCGGGGCGGCTCTCCTTCTGCTTATTATGGCTGCGCTCTTTGCCGAGCTGGTCCGCAATTCCCTTCTTTCAATCGAAAAGTTCGGTTGGAGTTTTATCTACACTAACGTTTGGGACCCCGTAAAAGAGCAATTCGGCGCGGCTGCCAGCATTTGGGGAACGGTCGTTTCAACATTAATAGCGATGGCGCTGGCGGTCCCTTTGGGCATTTTGATTGCTCTGTTTTTAGTTGAATTGCTGCCCGAAAGAATAAGCAAGTGGGTAAGAACGGGCGTTGAGCTTCTCGCCGCCGTTCCCAGTATAATCTTTGGAATGTGGGGACTCTTCGTTTTCGCTCCATTTATGGCGGAGACGGTTCAACCTTTTTTACGCGGCGTTTTCGGAGATTCGCCGCTTTTCAGCGGTCCGCCGATTGGAATAGGGATGCTTACTGCGGGAATAATTCTTGCGTTTATGATACTTCCGTTTATCACTGCGGTCGTCCGCGACGTGTTTCAAATGGTGCCCGCCGTCGTTAAAGAATCGGCGCACGGAATGGGATCCACTTTGTGGGAAGTGACGAGCAAAGTTACAATCAGATATGGTTTTCAAGGCGTTGTCGGAGCGGCTTT
Source organism: Chlorobiota bacterium (assembly GCA_013151245.1). Classification (GTDB taxonomy): domain Bacteria; phylum Bacteroidota; class Ignavibacteria; order Ignavibacteriales; family Melioribacteraceae; genus JAADIR01. The sequence continues at coordinate 4,449 of JAADIR010000125.1, read as the reverse complement.
GCTCGGCTTGGGAAGAGCCATAGGCGAAACGATGGCGGTTACGTTTGTTATCGGAAACAGTCATAAAATATCCGCTTCGCTATTCGCTCCGGCAAACAGCATAACCGCCACGCTGGCAAACGAATTCGCCGAAGCTTCGGAGCCGATTTACCTAAGCTCGTTGATTGAACTCGGCTTGGTTCTTTTTGTTTTGACTTTTATTATTCAAGTGATTTCGCAGATATGGTTGAAACGAGTAAAAAAACAGATGGGCGTTCAGTGAAAGCGCGCTCTCTTGCATATAGAAAAATAAAAAATTCTCTGGTCTCTATTCTTGCCGGTCTTTCGGCGTTGCTCGGTCTTTTTATTTTGGGATGGATTCTTTTTACGGTTGTGGAAAGAGGATTCTCGGCTTTTAATTGGGCGTTCTTTACGGAACTTCCAAACCCGCCCGGAATGGAAGGGGGCGGATTGGCAAACGCGATGTTAGGAACAATTATACTTACTCTGCTTGCAACGCTCATTGGCGTTCCGCTCGGTTTGCTTGCGGGAATATATTTAAGCGAATTCGGAAAGAATTCAAAGTTCTCGGAATGGGTGAGATTTTTCGCGAATATTTTAATGGGAACTCCGTCGATAATTATCGGTATTTTCATTTATACGATTTTAGTAGTGCCGTTCGGGCACTTTTCCGCATACTCCGGCGCGGTTGCGCTTGCCGTTATGATGTTTCCCGTAGTCGCCCGCACTACGGACGATATGCTTCAAATGGTTCCGGCTGCGATGCGGGAATCGGCGCTGGCGCTTGGCGCCCCCCGCTGGCGGACGATTCTGGAAATAGTGTTCCGCTCGGCTAAAAACGGATTAATCACCGGAGTTCTGCTGGCGGTTGCGCGCGTCAGCGGAGAAACCGCGCCGTTGTTGTTTACCGCGCTTAACAGTCCTTTTTGGTTCTCCGGTCTGAACGAGCCGACGGCTAATTTGACGGTAACGATTTTTAATTATGCAATGTCGCCATACGAAGACTGGCAGCGTATGGCTTGGGGCGCATCCCTATTGATTTCAGCCGGCGTTCTGGCGGTAACTTTAACGACCAGATTCTTGCTTAAAGAAAAAAGAATTTAAAATTAAACGGAAATTAATATGAAAATGGATAACGGAATATTTCCCGAATCGATTCGAAAAGAAAAAGAAGACGTTGCCGGCGCGGGAAGAATCACCGTGAAAAATCTGAATTTCTTTTACGGAAATTCCCAAGCTCTATTCAACAATACAATCGAAATTGAACCGGGTAAAGTAACCGCTATCATCGGTCCGTCCGGATGCGGCAAATCAACGCATTTAAGAGTTTACAACAGAATCTTTGAACTTTACGCCGACCAGCGCGCCGAAGGAGAAGTTTTGATTGACGGAGTGAATATTCTTTCTCGGCAATACGATTTAATCGAGCTTCGGAAACGCGTAGGAATGATTTTTCAAAAACCCACTCCATTCCCAATGAGCGTTTACGATAACGTTGCATACGGTTTGAAACTTCATTACAAAATAAACAAAAATGAAATGAACGAACGCGTTGAAAAAGCTCTTAAACAAGCGGCTTTATGGGACGAAGTAAAAGATAAACTCAAACAGCCCGGAACGGCGCTTTCGGGCGGACAGCAGCAGCGGCTCAGCATTGCCCGCGCGATTGCGGTCGAGCCGGAAATTCTTTTGATGGACGAGCCGACTTCGGCGATTGACCCCGTGGCTACGGCGAAAATAGAAGACCTAATAGCAAAGTTGCGCGGCAAATACACAATCGTAATCGTAACTCACAATATGCAGCAGGCGGCGCGCATATCCGATTTTACGGCGTTCTTTTACGAAGGATATATTGTCGAATACGGCGTAACCAAAGAACTATTTACCCGTCCGAAGAAAAAACAGACGGAAAACTATATAACCGGCAGATTCGGTTAAAATAACGCAAAAAGAATATTTGGTTGAATATGATTTTACGGTTTAACTTAAGATTGAGACACAACAAACAAAAATGAAAAACACAATATTTACATTTTACGGCATGTTCGTTTCATCATACGCGTTAATGTTCCTAAAGACAACGGGATTAATCCCGCGCTTCAGCGCGGGGAAAAAAGTAAGACGCGAACAAACGACGGGTTTTGGCGAAATTTTTGCCCGCAGAAAGCAAAAATTATGACAAAACCTAACTGTCAATAAAAACAATAAACAACAAGGAAATTAAAAATGACTTTACACTTTCAAAGAGAAGTTGACAAACTGAAAAGAATGATATTAAACGAAGCTGCGATGGTTGAAAACGGATTGCAGAAGGCTTTGAAAGCTCTGCGCGAACGAGACGAAGAACTCGCGCTGGAGATAAAAAAATCCGATTCGGAAATCGACGCTATGGAAATAGAAATTGAAGAAGAAGCGCTGAAAATTCTTGCGCTTCATCAACCGGTGGCGATTGATTTGCGTTTTATCATTTCCGTAATTAAGATTAATAGCGATCTTGAAAGAATTGGCGATCTAACGGCAAACATCGCCGCCCGAACTATCGATCTTGTGAAGTTTCCGCGTCTTCCGATACCGGAAAACCTTTCGCGAATGGCGGAAGTCGCGCTCGTAATGGTAAAAGAAAGTTTGGATTCGCTTGTTAATCTCGACGTTGAACTGGCGTTGAAGGTTTGCGACGACGACGAAAAGGTGGATGATTTGCACAAGGAAACTTTCGCGCTCGTTAGAAATAAAGTGAAAGTCGAGCCGGAGAACATCGACTTCTTTTTAATGATAATGGGAATCTCCCGTTATCTCGAACGGATCGCCGATCATTCCACAAACATTGCCGAAGACGTAATGTATATGGTCGAAGGGAAAATATCGCGGCATCAGCAGAATTGAAAAAGGAACGGTCTCGGTTCCGGCGTAATTCATCTAATTTTTTGGAGCGACAAACTATGAAAAAAACAATCGCGCTTGTGGCGCACGACAACAGAAAAAAAGATTTGACCGAATGGGTATTGTGGAACGCCGAGTTGTTGATAGACAATAAATTGGTCTGCACCGGCACGACCGGCAAAATGATTGAAAGCATATTGAACGAAAAAATCAACAGCGGCAAAATCAAAATTAAAAAATTGAAATCCGGTCCGCTGGGCGGCGATCAACAGATCGGCGCGCTGATTGCGGAAAAGAAAATAGATATTCTAATATTCTTTTGGGATCCGATGGAACCTCAGCCGCACGACGTTGACGTAAAAGCTCTATTGCGAATAGCCGTTTTGTATAATATTCCAGTTGCAAACAATCGTTCGACCGCAGATTTTATTATTTCTTCCGAATTGTTCGGCAAAGATTACGAACCTATT
>JAADIR010000125.1:0-999 GCA_013151245.1 Chlorobiota bacterium | reverse complement strand
TTAAACTCGAAATAAATTCGATTCAATGATTTATATTCTAAAATAAAAACATTAAGTTAAATTTTGAAATGAAAAGACACAAAACGGGCGGTAAGCGGTTATAGTATTACAAGTTTCGCAGAACGCTGCTTGCAGAACCCCGCTCGCAGAGCCACGTGGGCGCGTCCGCGTTATTTATTGCATGTCGCATGTAATTGCTTTTTTATTACGCCGCGGTAAAGAAATACAGATGTAATTTAAGAATGGATGAATGGAAGAATGGAACGAATGAGAAATTTATATCTGTCAAACCGAAACGTCAATTGTTATGCATAAAATTCCGATTTTCCATTATCCATTATCAGTAGCGGCAACCGCGTTTTTAAAAAACAAAAATTTTCGTTTACATAAATAAATATTTTGAATTAAAAGTAAATTAACCTAAATTTGTAAAAAAAAGAGAGTTGCGTGAAAACCAAATCCGCAAATATTATCTCCTCAAGGCGAAAGCCGAAACTCCTTACCGAAATTCGTCAAAAAATACGCGCGGCAGGTTACAGCCGAAAAACAATAGAAGCGTATGTCAAGTGGATAAAAGAATATATTATTTATACCGATGTCCGTCCGCCGGAAGAACTCGGCAAAGAAAATACGGAAAATTTTCTAACGCATCTTGCGGTAAGAAGAAACGTTTCGGCTTCGACTCAAAATCAAACGTTAAGCGCTATTGTCCTAAATGCGAAACCAGTATAATGGATTGTGATTGTAGAATTAGAAAATCGAAAACCATATCGATAATTACTTAAGAATCGGGTATGAATAATAATATAAAGTTAATATTAAATATCCATAGAAATAAATCGCGGAAAGTTTCGCATTTATCCCGACTAAATCGGGACAACATAATTTAATCTGTAAATTGGAACAAAGTGAAAATCCCGATACTTCGGGATGAGTGTGAGTTCCTTAACAACTCTTACTTTTTTTTGCTCATTTCCAGACATGTCCCGTTCATTTTAC
>JAADIR010000048.1 GCA_013151245.1 Chlorobiota bacterium | reverse complement strand
TATCGCGTTGACTGTTTTGTTGACAAATTTAATCGCGCATAAAATATTTTCGAAAAAGATTTACGAATATTTTACCGGCTTTTCCGCATTTAATTCTTTGATTAGTTCCGCGATAGGTATTTCAAAAATAAACGCAAAAACTCCGGTTGATGAAATCAAGTTTCTAAAGAAGAAAAAGAATCTGCTTGTTTCGCTAAGAAAAAAATTGGGTTATTTGGTCGTCAACAAAGAACAGTTAAACGACTTGGCGCTTATTGCAATTGAATATTTGAATATGTTTATGTTGTTCGACGTAATCGCCTATTACCGTTCGGTAAACGCTTTGTTGAAAAACAGAGATGAACTCCGCGCGGTATTTGAAGCGGTCGGTTTGCTCGACGCGGCAATTTCCGCGGCGTCTTATTTGGAAGAAAATCCGAATCATTGCAATCCGACATTTGTCGATTCTAACGAAATCAGTTTTAAAAATTTACGCCATCCGCTAATTGAAAACGCCGTTCCGAATACGTTGGAAAATTTGACGAGTTCGGTTTTGATAACTGGTTCTAATATGTCGGGCAAAACGACTTTCATCAAAACCGTCGGCGTAAATACAATACTTTCGCAAACGCTTTATTTTTGTTTGGCTGACGATTTTAACATTCCAAAAATGTTTGTCAAATCGGCGATTCGCAGAGACGGAAATCTTGAAGAAGGCAAAAGTTATTTCTTTGCCGAAATTGAAAGGATTAAAAATTTTATGAACCTCTCTGAAAACGACGACAAATATCTTTTTTTGATTGACGAGATTTTCAGAGGAACGAACACAATCGAAAGACTCGCGGCTTCAACCGCAGTGTTAAAATATCTGAATAAAAAGAACAAAGTATTTGTTACCACGCACGACGTCGAGCTTCAAGAGTTACTCGGAAAAGATTTTGCAATGTATCACTTCAGCGAGCAGGTTGAAGGGGATAATTTCTTCTTCAACTACAAAATTAAAAGCGGTCCGTGTTCTTCGGGCAACGCAATTAAATTATTGGAAATAATGAATTACCCCAAATCCGTCGTTGACGAAGCGAATCTTTTGACGAAGGAACTTTTATTAAAATAAGTTCAATCTTCTTTTATTTTGAAAGTTCTCCTGAAAAATCGGCGCTTTTGTCGAACCGATTTTCGCCTTCAATCCGCTGCGTTTCAAATCGCAAGAAATTTTTTATGATTATGGCAACTAAGATTATTAATATTCAAAATTTAAATTAAAGGCTAAAATATTTTTGTTTTTGTTCGATAATTTATAAAATTAAGACCTAATTCCGTATGCGCTCAATATTTCAACCGCGGTTTTATATTGTTCCAAATGTATCGTGAAAAGATGAAAAGTTAAACGAGTATTTTTTAAATAAAAGAATAAAACGCCATGAAATCATCAAAAAAAACATTCTCAATCAAATTTAAATTACTTTTACAGTTGCTGTCGCTGTTTTTGTTTATAGTTTTAGCCGGCTTGTTCACGTGGAACACGCTTGACGATCAAAAAAGCGACGGAAAAGTAATTAATGTTGCCGGACGGCAAAGGATGCTTACCCAAAAAATGTCAAAAGAAATTTTTGCAATAACCGGATATTCCGCTGAAAACAAAGATGAGTATCTGAAAAGTTTAAAGAAAACGGTTGAACTGTTCGAACAATCTTTGAATTCTCTTATGCGCGGAAACGCCGAATCCGGAATTCCCGCGGCGGAAGAACCCGAAGTGAAGGCGCAATTGGAAAAAGTTGAGGGAATGTGGGATGTTTTTAAGGAAAAAATCAAAAATGTGCAAAATGAAAATCCCGAAAGCCCCGATTACAAAAATTCTTTGAATTACATCAGTAAAAACAATATTGATTTGTTGAAAGAGATGAATAAAGCGGTGGGGCTTTATGAAAAATATTCGGCGGCTAAAATTTCATATTTAACAAACGCTTTAATGTATATAATGGTTGGCGGATTTATTTTTGTTCTGTTTGTCGCTTATGAAGTTCGGAAAAAAATTGCGGCGCCATTAATCGAATCGGTAAATTCAATTTCGGAAATAGCCGACGGTAATTATTCAAAAAAACTTGAGGTAAAATCAAACGATGAAATCGGACAACTTGCCGCCGCAATCAATAAACTGAGCGCCGCTTTGCAAGAGAGTATGGAGGAGATAAAAAGAAAACAAGAAGAAGCGGACAAATCTGCCGAAGAAGCCCGCAAAGCAAAAGAATACCTGGATTCCGAATACAAATATTTGGAAGTAAGCGCCGTAACTTTGATCGAAGCGATGGAGAAATTTTCAAACGGAGACTTAACGGTTTCGGTAAAATCGGAAAGAGATACGGGGGAAATTCACCAGCTTTTTGAAATGTTCAATAAAACGGTGATTAAAATTAAAGAATTGATTTACAAAGTCGCCGAAGCCGTGGAACAGACAAGAAACGCAAGCGCGCATATTTCCTCGAACGGCGCGGAAATGGTAGCCGGAGCGCAGGAACAAAGCGCGCAAACGAGCGAAATCTCCGAAGCCGTCGAACAAATAAGAACGACAATTATGGAAGCTACAAAAAATTCTTCCGAGGCGTCGCGCTTAGCCGAGCGTTCCGGCGAAACCGCCAAAGAAGGCGCGAAGGTGGTTAAAGAAACTATTAAAGGAATTGAAAATATTGCGGACGTCGTTTCGAGCGCTTCGGTAATAATTGAAGAACTTGGGGCGAGTAGCAACAAGATAGGCGAGATAGTTCAGGTAATTAATGATATAGCCGACCAGACGAATCTTTTGGCGTTGAACGCCGCAATTGAAGCCGCCCGCGCCGGGGAGCAGGGACGCGGATTTGCAGTGGTTGCCGACGAAGTGAGAAAACTTGCCGAACGCACCACCAAAGCCACCGGCGAAATTGCCGAGATGATCAAACAAATTCAGACTCAAACTTCAGAAGCGGTCGAATCGATGCGGACCGGAAGGGAAGAAAGCAAAAAAGGTAAGGAATTGGCTTCGGAGGCCGAGTCGTCGCTCGACGAAATTATGACCGGCGCCGACCAAGTGATTAACGCCGTGGAACTTGTCGCCGACGCAAGCAAAGAGCAGTCCGAAACCGTCGGACAGCTAAGCGAAAACGTTGGGCAGATAAACGATATTATGAGTAAATCCACCGCCGCTGTTGAAGAAATTGCAAGAGCGTCGGAAGATTTGGATAGCTTAATAGCAAATCTGCATGAAATTGTAAGACAGTTTAAAATACAAGACGGAGAAAATTTCGGAAGGGAATTAACGCTTCGTTAATTTGCCGACGGTTAAATTCCAAAACGCGATTACAATTTCGCCATAAAATTTTTACCGTGAAATCTCGGCGATGAACGTTGAAATTTCACGGTAATTTTCTTTTGATTTTTTTTGCCGCTTAATTAGGAACATTTAAATAATTTCGCAGTGGGATATCCCGCTATTCAAAAGAGGTTGCAATGTCTAAAATTAAAAAAGAATACGAAGCAAAATTAGACGGTAAAAACAGATTAACAGTTAAGGAAGCGCAATATTCGTATTATCAAGTTTCCGAGTTTGACGACGGTACAGTTTTATTAAAACCGCGTGTTTTGGTTGATCCGGAAACTATTTCCGAGGACACGCTAAAAATGATAGATAAATCAATGAAAAATTTTTCGAAAGGAAAAGTTTCCCAGAAAATAAACGTCGAAAAATATATTAAAGCGGTCGATTCGTTCGATGAAGTTTAATATTCGTATGGGCGTTCCGGAAATGGAAAATTTCTATGATGAACTATACAACGAATCGAAAATAAAACAGTTGGGAGTAAAATAGATTTAATAAATAGCGCTTTGATTTCTTCCGCCGACTGTTTTTTACAGTTAGAAACATTTCTGGATTTGCGCTATGAATAGTTGAATTTAATTGTTGCTTCCATTTAATTTCTACTTATTTTTAACGACAAATTATTATTACATGCGCGAAAAGAGATAATGAAAAACCGACGTTATACGGAATTGAAAATTCGAATCGGGATTTTTCAGATACATATTATTGGGGGGAAACTCCATTTAATTCTTCGAAAGCGAAATTAAAAAAATAATTTTGGGCGGCGGACAAAAATTTTTAAGCCCGGAAAGACGTTTTGACGCAATTTTATATTTTTCAAAAGAATTATTTGAATAACATGAACGTAGTTGATTTATTTGCCGGCGGCGGCGGACTTTCTTTAGGATTTCAAAATGCGGGATATAATATAGTTGCGGCGTTTGATAATTGGGACCCGGCAGTTAGCTTATATCGGCGGAATTTTAAAGATCATCCAATTTACAAATGGGATATGAATAGACCCGATTCAGTCCAAAAAATATCATCTTTTAAGCCGGATATGATTGTCGGCGGGCCGCCTTGCCAGGACTTTTCGTCTGCGGGGAAAAGAGACGAAACGCTTGGACGAGCGGATTTAACGATTGTTTTTTCAAAAGTAGTTGCGGAAGTAAAGCCGAAATATTTCTTAATGGAAAACGTTGACCGCGCATATAAAAGTAACGTTTACGCAATTTCAAAAGATATTTTATCCGCCGCGGGTTACGGGCTAACCGACGTTATTTTAAATGCAAGTTATTGCGGCGTTCCGCAAAGCAGAAAAAGGCTGTTTCTTTTTGGAGAACTTAACGGAGAGAATAACGCGCTTCTTGACATATTATTAAAAAATCAATCAAAGGAAAAATTAACGCTTCGCGATTATTTTGGAGATAGTTTGGGCGTTGAGTTTTATTATCGACATCCAAGAAGTTACAAAAGACGCGGAATATTTAGCGTTGACGAACCGAGTCCGACAATTCGCGGCGTTAATAGACCGATTCCGAAAGGATACAAAGGACATCCCGGAGACAAAAGTGAAATAAATCAAAACGTTAGACCGTTGACGACAAGAGAAAGAGCTTTAATTCAAACGTTTCCGCCCGAATTTATCCTTGAAGGAAGCAAAACGGATTTAGAACAAATAATTGGAAACGCCGTGCCCGTGCGATTGGCGCAATATGTCGCGGAAAGTATAAATCTTTTTTTGGGTAGAAACGTAAAACTTTCAGGTTCTGTTTTTGATTTTATAAAGAGCGTTTCTCAAAAGGATAGGGAAGCGGACGTAACTCTTTTTGAGCAAGCGTCTTAATCGACTTACCATGAAATCTCGGCGATGAATGTTGAAATTTCATGGTAGTTTTTTTACCCCAAATCTCCCAAAATTGCTTTCAGCTTTTCAAGCGAGTTTTCCCAATCGGCGGCTTTCTGTTTTTCGCGTTCGACGACTTCCGCCGGAGCGTTTTGAACAAACCGTTCGTTCGAAAGTTTTTTCTTCACGCCGGTTAACGCGCCTTCGAAACGTTTGATTTCTTTTTCCAATCTCTCTTTTTCAACGGCAAGGTCAATCAAACCTTCGAGCGGAACATAAATCTCAACGTCTTTAACTACTGCCGACGCGCTCGCTTTCGGTTTTGCCATTTCGGACCCGTATTGCAGTTCTTCAACTTTCGCGAGCGATTTTATGTAACCGATTTGCGCGTCCGTGAGTTGTTCAGTTTTCACGAAAGCTTTGATTTTTTTCGAAGGGGGAATATTCATTTCGCCGCGGATGTTACGCAGAGCCGTAACGATATCTTGCAAATATCTGATTTCTTTTTCGGCGGTTTCATCAATTTTGCTTTCGTCAAATTTCGGATAGACCGAAGTTGAAATCGATTCGCCTTCTTTTCTTTCTTTTAGCAGATGCCAAATCTCTTCCG
>JAADIR010000153.1 GCA_013151245.1 Chlorobiota bacterium | reverse complement strand
CCCGACGGCGGAATTTTCGCCTATCCCAATCAACAGACGAGAACATCAAAAAATGAAATTTTGGAAGCCAACGGCGTGGTTCCCGACATCGCGGTTGATTACAATAAAAACGATTTGCAAAAAGGAATTGACACGCAACTTCAAAAGGCGATTGAATTTTTGACAGTAGGCGACGAAAATTTTCGTCGCCAACGCTGAATATAACTGAAATTTACAACGTAGAAGAACGGTTCTCGACGCAAGCGGAACGACTATCCGCGTTTATAGTATTGTCAATTAAATCCTCGTTTTTTTTGTTAAGAAATTTACAAATACATTTTTTTGCAAAGTTAATACATTTTTGAATATCGATTAATCCCGAAAGTTTTCGGGAACGATTTGTGAAGTTTTGATCTGAAATCGAAAATCGTTAATCCGCCGCGGCGGATTGTTCTTAAATCTCTTTTTGCAGCTTGCTGCGTTATGAATTCTACTGTATCTTCCTCGTTACTTCAATGCCGAGCTGCTCCATGCGGTAGCGGAGTTTGGAGCGGGAGAGACCGAGAACTTTAGCCGCGCGCACTTGATTGCCTCTGGTTATTTTGAGAGTTTTAAGAATTAAATCTTTCAGCACAACGTCAATCGAAATTCCTTCGCGGGGGATTTTTAAAAGGTAATTGTCTGTTTCTTGTTCCCCCGGCGAATACGCATTGAGGAAATTGAGATGCTGCGATTTCAGTTCGTCGCCGTCCATCATAAGAACGGCGCGTTCCATTGCATTGCGCAATTCCCTAACGTTTCCTTTCCATCGCTGCCGAAGCAATACTTCAATAGCCCCTTCGTTCAAACCTTTTATTCTTTTGTCAAATTTCAGAGCGTATTGCGTTACGAATGAAAGTCCGAGAATCGGGATATCTTCTTTCCTTTCGCGGAGCGGCGGAATTTCAACTTTTGCGACGTTCAGTCTGTAGAATAAATCTTCTCTGAATTTTCCGGCTTTCACTTCTTCTTCAAGATTTTTATTTGTTGCGGCAAGTATTCTTACGTTGACGGAAATTTCCCTTTCGCCGCCGAGTCTGTAGAAAGTTCTTTCTTGAAGAACCCGCAGCAGTTTCACCTGCATGTCAAGTCCAAGCTCCGCAATTTCGTCCAAAAGAATTGTCCCGCCGTCGGCAAGTTCAAATTTCCCGAGTTTTGTTCTATGCGCCGCGCCGGTGAACGCTCCTTTTTCATGTCCGAATAATTCGCTTTCGGCAAGCTCTTTGGGGATTGTGCCGCAGTTGATGGGAATAAAAACTTTGTCTTTTCGCGGACTGATTTGATGAATATATTTTGCAAAAACTTCTTTTCCGGTTCCGCTTTCTCCTTCGAGGAGAATTGTTGTGTCGTCGCTTTTCGCCAATTTTTCAACCACGTTCAAAACGCGCGTTATCGTTTTGCTTTTTCCGAAAAAATCACGGGTGATATTATCATTTTCGGCAAGCACTTTATGAAGACTTTCAACTTCCCGTTTCAAGTTAAGGTGAGTTTCGCATTTGTTCAAAAGGAGTTTAAGCTGTTCGATGTCGAGCGGCTTCAAAAGGAAATCAAACGCGCCCAGCTTCATTGCCTCTACTGCAATTTTCACGTCCGCATATCCGGTAATCATAATCACGGGAATGTGAAGATAACTGTTTTGCAGATCTTTGAGAATATCCAAACCGTTATGCGTGGTTAAGTAGATATCCAAAAGAATGATGTCGGGATCAAACAATTCAATTTTGTCGAAAACTTCATCTGCATCCATGCATGTTTCAGCCTCGTAGCCAAGTTTTCTCAACACTTTCTGAAGAGAAAGGCAGACTAAATTATCATCGTCAATTATTAGTATTTTCGGAACCATAACTATCCTCTCTTAACGAAACCGGGAACTCAATTGTAAATCTGCTTCCTTCGCCCAGTTTACTTGTAAATTTAATAGACGCTTTTTGGTCTGCAATAATTGCTTTGCATACTGATAAACCCAACCCCGTTCCGCCTTTTTTATTAGTGTAAAAATCGGAAAAGATTTGGTCGAAATTTTCTTTGCCGATGCCGACGCCGTTATCTATTACGTCGAGTTTAACCGTTCCGTCTTTTTTCACGGAAGTTTGAATTTTAACCGCGCCCCCTTTAGAGCATGCTTCAATTCCGTTATTCACAAGATTTATTGTTGCCTGAAGTATTTTATTTTTATTGACGACAATTTTGGGCAGGTTTTTTCCGAATCTTCTAATAAGCGCGACGTTCTTTTTTCTTGCCGCCGCCGAAAGCAAATCAAGCGTTTGCTCGGCAATTCCGTTCAACGAATGAGACGAGGCGCCTCTGGTTTCTCTTCTTGAGAATTCGAGAGTGGATTCAATAATATTTTTAATTCGCTCCGTCGCTTCCTTACAGGCTTTAAGCGATTCCGTAATTTCCGGTTCGAGTTTTTGTTCCGAAAGGTTTATTGATTCAAGTTCAAGCTCAATAGCGGAAAGCGGGTTTCGGATTTCGTGAGTAATTCCGGCAAGCAACTTGCCGAGGATTATTAACTTATTGTTTTGTATTTCTCTGCTCAAGGTATATCTCTGATTCCGTGTAAAGGAAAATTTTCTAACTAATTATTTTAGTTAAATTAAAAACAATAAGCAATAACTTATATGCCCTAAATGGATTCGGAGGGATAATATATTCGGTTGGAAGACGTAAAACGTAAGACGCCTCAAAATCCGTCATTGCAAGGAGGAGTCCGGCGGCTGCCGGACGACGACGCGGCAATCTTCAAATTCGCGCGCAACCGTCAAATCCCCAATGACTAATGACAAATGACTAATGACCGCTGACCAATGACAAAAATAATTCAACCCGACCGCACAATCGGGCTGAATTATTTTTGGAAATGTTTTCGGGCGTTAAGAGGTTTCTAGGAAAATTCTTTTAGGACGGCTGCGGCAACCTTTTCAATTACCTTGTCGGAATTGTAGAATCCGGATTGTATTCTTTCGTTGATGACCGTAAAATCTTTTGAATCGACTTTTCTGGATTGCAATTCCCTTGCTTCCTTAGAAATCTCCAGTTTATCAGCCGGTTCCACCGATTCTTTCTTCGACTTGGAGCCGTGTGTCTGATAAGCGTCCCGTATTCGGTTGAGATTATTTCCAATGTTGTTGATTTTCACGTTTCTACCTTTGATAATTTGCTAATTTTTTATTATTCAATAAGTTTTTTAATTGAACGCTCACTTCCTTTTGAGTCTTTTTGTTGCTTTCAATAATATTATCGAATTTTTCATGAATTTGTTTAATTTGTTTATCTAATTCAATATTATAAACTTTAAGCGCTTCTTTATCATATTCGGCGATTAAATCTTGTCTTTGTTTATTTACCCAATCTCTTAAAAAGCTTAACCGCTCGATCTTCTTATCGAAATTATCATCGCCGAAAGATTCAAGTTCCAGACCGACAGAATTTAACGTCGCGCCTAGTTTCTCTATTTTATTTTCTAATGATTCCATGACTTAAAACATTCCCCCGCTTAAAGAACTATAAAAAGACTGCTGACTGAGAAGCGTTGCGTATTGCATTTGAAGCCGCTCATATTGTTTTCTCAAATTCTCCGAGCTTTTATCAATACTGGTTTGAATATAATCGATCTTATTATTTAAAAAAGAGATGTTGTTGCTGATCGAACTGGAAATATCCGTTATTGAACCGTCTGCGCCAACGTAAGCGTCGAGCGTGTTATACAAGCTTACAGCCATTCCGCTATCTGAATTGAATAGATCGGCTAATTGCGCCGGTTCGTTTTGAATAGCCGCTTCAAGTTTGGAAGAATCGCTCATAGTTAAACCGGTTGAAGGATCGAACGTGATTCCTACTTGCGATAAATATGAATATGCGTTGTCGGGCAATCCCGAGACTTTTGAGATAACGGTGTTTTGCAAAGTTCTCATCAGGGAAAGCGCAGTCGTATCGCCCACAAAAACTCCGCGACCGCCTTTGCCGGAAAAATAATTATTTTTTATGGTTAAATAAGCGTCGTTGAATTTCGAGATGAAATCATTAATTTTCCCTTTGATCTCGTCGGTGTTGTTTTTTACTGCAACGTTAACCGTAGCGTCGGTCGATTCCATTTTGGATGTAAGGTCAAATGTAACGTTCGTTACCAAATCATCGATAGTGTTAGAGTTTCGTTGAACGCTGATTCCGTTAAATTCTATCACGGAATTAAGCCCGTTGCTTGTTGCGCTGGTAGAGCTGTACATAAAACCGGCGTCCGTATCGGTTGTAGTTACAGTTCTATTTGTCAGCAGAGTCGAAGTTAATCCCACAAAATTCAGCGCGGAGCCGCTTGCGTCGGAAAGGATAAGCCTGTTATCGTAGCCGCTGTTTTCGGCTGTAATTGAAAGTTTGGAATTTCCCGAAGTCGGCGTGAAAACAGATCCCGTTGCCAAAGCCGAAGCTGCTTTTTCTTTTGCGACGTTTATATTGAAATGCGACGAATCTAACAATGTTCCCGTATCGTTTGCCGTTTCCATTGAAATATATTGTGATTTGTCGTTTACTGTTACTTTTAAACTTACGTTAGAGCCGTTTGTTACTTTCTCGGCGGTTACGCCGCTAACTTTGGAAGTTATCTTCGATACGAGGTCATCTACAACTTCGGAATAAGTAAACCCCGCTGAATAATCATAATCTATCGAAGTTTCTGTTCCGTTAATATTAATCTTAAAAGTTCCGTTTCCGTTATATGACGTCGAACCGTCCAGCTCCGCAGACGTTACAACCGCATAGTCATTGTTAATTGCGTCGCTAATGGCGGTCATTATTGAATTGTTGGTTTCGGACGATCCGAGCGTTAATTCCGCGTAACTTACGTAATCCCCGCTCTGAATTTTTATTTTATGCGAGCCCGCCATTGAACTGACGGCTGTGGATGAAGCCATCGTATTGGACACAACCAAATCGCTTTTTGCCAATTGATTAACTCGCATTGTATATGAACTGGGCGTCGCATTTTTCGAAGCTGTCGCCTTGAAAAAATCGGCGCTGGAAAGTTCCGTTGTCCTTGAATTAAAAATTGAGCTTGAAGTGGAAACTTTCAAATCGCTTAAAACGGAATTAAGCGACGTAAGTTTAGAACTGAGAGTGCTCCACGCCGTGGATAAATTGTTGTATCGGCTCAGTTTTGATTGCAGAGGAGAAATCCGTCTGTTTTGCTCGGCGTTTTTATAACTATTAATTAAACTATTTATTCCCGACGTTGATAAAATATTCATTTTTTACACCTTTATGGTTTCTCTATTGAATGCGGAAATCCACGTCTCTTTTAGCGTCGTAAGAATTTCGCAAACCACATCGTTATTCCCTTTTCTCATTTGATCTTGACAGAATTGATAAAGCATTAAAAGCCCGCTCGTAATATCCTTCGCTTCCTCAACGTCAAAATTGAGTCCGTTAATTAACTCTTGAATCCCATTGTTAGTCTTAAGCATATCTCCTTTCTTGCAATGTACGATAGCGTAGTCATAAATTTTGACTAATAATTTTTGAGGAGTCGCTTCCAATATCTCCTTTGCCAGATAGGCGTTTGCTCTATTGTATTGTTGTTTTGCTAACATATTATTCAACCGTTTTTTTATTTGTCAATAAATACTATTTTCCGCCGGAAGGGACCCCGGCGGAAAATAAAAGAGTTTCAGTTTAAAAATAACTTTTCGTTATTACCCGAATAACTGCAATACGGCTTGTGGCGCAAAGTTAAGCTGCGCCAACATAGCGGTTGCAGACTGCGAAAGAATTGAACCTCT
>JAADIR010000178.1 GCA_013151245.1 Chlorobiota bacterium | reverse complement strand
ACGGTTGGATAAAAATGAAGCGCTGTCTCCGGAATTAAATAGTCAACCAATAATTTATTCTCAATGCAATTAAGAGGATTACGATCATGAAAAAAGATATCATCTTAGCCGGAGTAGGCGGACAGGGAATTTTATCCGTTGCGGCGGTAATCGGGATGGCGGCGATGGAGAACAATCTTTTTGTAAAACAAGCGGAAGTTCACGGTATGAGCCAGCGCGGCGGAGCCGTAATGTCGCATTTAAGAATTTCAAGCGAAGAAATTTACTCCGACCTGATTCAAATCGGCGGCGCGGATATTATCCTTTCCGTAGAGCCGATGGAATCTTTACGGTATCTTGAATATCTTTCTTCGGAGGGTTGGCTGATTACCAATACGAAACCGTACGTCAACGTTCCCGATTATCCCGATTTAGATAAACTGCTTGCGGAAATAAATTCTCTTCCGCATTCGATAGCGTTCGACGCAAATGAAATTGCGCTTCGGCTCAAAGCTCCTAAAGCGTCGAACATTGTTATGGTCGGCGCGGCTGCTCCGTATCTTGATATTCCCTATGAAAAAGTAGAAGACGGAATCAGAAAACTCTTCGGCAGAAAAGGGGAAGAAGTCGTTGAAATTAATCTCCGCGCGCTTAAAGCCGGAAGAGAAGCGGCGGAAGGGTAATTAAGAGCGTATAATTTTTTTTATATGTATATCCTCATCATATAAATTTTATATTCTTTTAACATTTTTGTAAAATACGCGAAAAAATACACGGGAATTTCATTTGAACGTTTCGGATAAAAAATATTTTAAAGAGTATTCAAAAAGAATCGGTTGTCGAATTGACGATTTGATCGGTAAATTCGATTTCTCGGAAAAGAACGGCAAGTTCGAATATCTTACAAAAGCGTCCGCAGTTTATTCTTCGAATATCGAGGGCAACGGCGTCGATCTTAATTCTTATATGAATTACGAATTGAGCAAAAAAAAGTTTAAGGCGGGAAAAGAAATCGAAGAAATAGAAAATCTTATTTCCGCGTATAATTTTGCGCGAAAAAATAATCTAAACGAAAAGAATTTTCTTACGGTACACAAGTTACTTGCCGAAACGTTGTTGATTAAAAGCAAAAGAGGAAAATATAGAACCGAGCCGATCGGCGTTTTCGGAAGAACGGGACTCGAATATTTGGCGGTTGAACCCGAATTCGTTAAAACTTATATGTCGCGGCTTTTCGAGGAAGTTGAAGAATTAAACGCGAAAGAGTTATCGCCCGAAGAAGTTTTTTATTTTGCGTCTTTAATTCATTTGAGAATTGCTCACATTCACCCGTTTGCCGACGGAAACGGACGCGTAGCGAGACTTGCGGAAAAATGGTTCGTCGCCAATAAGTTGGGCAAAGAATTCTGGAAAATTCCTTCGGAAGAATATTATAAAAACAATCAGAATAAATATTATCAAACGATGAATTTGGGCGTTAACTTTTACGAATTGGATTACGATAAGTGTATTGATTTTTTGGTTTTACTGCCGAGATGTTTGCAAAAGTAATTTAACAATATAAAAAAGCGGGACTTGATAAATTGCGGCGAACAAAACAAAAAAAGAAGACAAAGTAATTATCAAAAGAAAAGACGGAACAACCTTTGAAATTAAAGCCGTTTCCGAAAGGAAATCGCCCTTGGATGTTCAGGGTCTAAAACTAAATCTTAATGCCGATGAAATAGTCGAATACATTAAAGACAGTAGGAATTCAAAATACTCAGGCAATCCCAAAAACAAGCGAGCGAAACGGGAGTTTCGTTCTACATCTCAAAGAATAATTATATTCCCCGTCCTTAGCGAACGCGGGAATTGGCTTTTCAATCCGTCTTCAACGGCAATAGCCGCGCCGAGAATGTAATCTTTGTATTTAACTATTTTCTGTCCCGAAGATTTCTCCAATCCGCGGATTTTCCCGCCGGCAAAATAAACTTCGACGTCTTCTTTTTTTGTCAGCTCGACAAGGTTCTTCGTAATCAATTTGCCGAAAAGCTGCGCCGCTTGGCTCGTAAGCTGCGGATTGCCGTATTTATCAAATCGCCCGAATTTTAACCCGATTCTGTTGAAAACTTCAATTGTTTCTTCTTTCCATTCCGAGTGGATGAAAAAAATATCTTTTCCGTTGACGATATATTTATAATTTTTCAAATGTTCAAAAGGAACTCCGAAATGATATTCAACTTTCCGTAACGCTTCTTTTACAAGCCCGTTGTTTGCGGATAATATTTTCACGTCTTTATGCTTGTAGCGGTCTTTCCGCGTCGGTTCCGTTTCGTCTATTTTCCTTAGCTTTGCAATGAAAAATCCTTCCGAATTAATTTCCCATGGAATGATTCTGCGGCACTTGCTTACTTCGGGATTCAGTTCTTTCCCGAAAATGTTCGTTAATCCGTCAACCGATTTTACCGGAAGTTCTACGTCCAATATTTCAACGGGATATTTCTCCAATACTTTGTTTATTACGTATTCGTTTTCCTCAACCGTCAGCGTGCATGTGGAATAAACAATTTCTCCGCCGACGCGCGCCATTTTGATTGCGCTGATTAAGAGACGAAGTTGAAGCGCTGCAATTTTATTCATCTGCTTTTCGTTCCACCAATTGCTTACTTCGCCTTTTCTCTGAACAATCCCAAGCGCGCTGCAAGGCGCGTCAACTAATATTTTATCGAAATAATTTTCATAAACTTTGCTCAGCAGTTCGCCCTTGTATTGAATAACTCCAACGTTCGCGGCTCGCATCTTCTCAAAGTTGTGAACCAGACTTGCCAGCCGTTTGATGCTGATTTCATTGGAGTAGAGCGTTCCTTTGTTTTGCATCAGTTCGGAAAGCTGCGTTGATTTTGAACCGGGCGCGGCGCAGAGATCGAGAACGACGTCGTTTTCCCCGGGCGCTAAAACAAGCGGCGGAATCATTGACGATAAACTTTGTATGTAGTATTTCCCCAACGCAAACTCAAGCGTCTTTCCCGCGAAAGAATAACCGGAAACTATTTTATATGATAAAGGAATATTAGCGACCGGTTCAAGTTCAACGTCGTATTCTTTGAGAGAGGTTACGACTTTTGCTTCGTCTTCAAACGGACTGATCCGCAGATAATAGTCGGCGTCCGTCCCGATATATTCTTTATATTTTTCAAGATATTCTTCGCCGAAAAGATTTAGTAAATAGTCTGATATTTTATCGCTGAGAGTAATCAATAGCGATAAAGATTTAATGCGTAAAAAATGGAATTGGAAATATTCATAAACCGCGCGCCTTCGGGAAAGTTGATCTCGTAATCGTCTTTAACCAAGCGAAGCAAAACATCCAGATGTTTTTCATATTCTTCAACAAGCCGTTTAAGATCGCGTTCGTCGTTGGGAATTTTAATTGATTTCGGTTCCGTCCTGTTTGCGTATAAAACGTATTTGGCTTTTTCGTAACTGTCGAGTTGAAACGCGGGGTTTCCGTCAATGTCGTTCAATTCGTAAGAGCCGAAAAGTTCCGCGCCCAATGTTAAAGCGGCTCCGGGAAGTTCAAAATCTTTTGCAGCTTCGTCGGCGATAAAATCGGCGGGAAAATCTTTTAAGATATCCCGCCTAATTTTATCAATCCAATTTTGAAGAAACTCTTTTTCGGTCATATTAACCCGCGCGCCGATTATTCCACCCAATCGGCGACAAAAATGTTGGTCGCCCGCGTCGGTTTTCTTTCGGCGTTCCTGTTCGAAGCGAAAACAAGTTTTGTCCCGTCGAAAGAGAACATCGGAAAAGCGTCGAACGTTCCGCTGTGCGTGATTTGTTCGAGTCCCGTTCCGTCAACGTTGATCATGAAAATATCAAAAAGCCGTCCGCCTTGTTCGAGCGAATGATGGTTGCTTGCAAATAGAATTCGTTTTCCGTCGGGATGAAAAAACGGCGCCCAGTTTGCGCCCGGTAAATTTGTTACTTGCTTTACGTTCTTCCCGTCAATATCGGCGACGAAAATGTTGAGCGCTTTCGGTTCTACAAGATATTGAGAAAGAAGCTCTTTGTAAGTCTTCGCCGCTTCTCCGGTGGGACGGCTTGCGCGCCAGACTATCTGTTTTGAATCGCGCGAGAAGAAAGCGCCGCCGTCGTATCCGAGCGTGTTAGTCAGTTGAAGAATTTCGCCGGTTTCAATTGTGTATCTGTAAAGTTCCAAATCTCCCGACCGCGTGGAAGTGAAGATAATATATTTCCCGTCGGGCGAAACCGTCGGTTCGGCGTCGTATCCGGGACCGCCGATCAATAATTTCACATTCTTCCCGTCGGCGTCGGCAATGTAAATATCGTAATCTTTATAGACAGGCCAAACGTATCTTCCTTCGTTAAACATAACGGTTTCGGGGCATTTCTCGTCAGCCGCGTGAGTTGACGCGTAAATAATTCTTCCGTCTTTCAAAAAATATGAACATGTCGTTCTTCCCTTTCCGGTGGAAACGAGTTTGTATTCTTTTCCGTCGGAAAGCTTGGAGCCGTCGGCGTTCATAATAAAAATTTGGTCGCATCCTTGAGGATTTATTTTATCCCAATCGCTTTGAAAAATCAGTTGTTTATCGTCAAAGCTCCAGTAAGCCTCGGCGTTGTTTCCGCCGAACGTAAGCTGTTTGATGTTCTTTAAATGTTTTTCTCCTTCAAAATGCAGGGGATCGTCTCCGCTGCGGAAAGTGAAATTCATAATTAATAGCGAAGTAAAGACTGTGATTACCGAGAGAAGAATTATTCTTTTTATTTTTTGTGAAGTCAATGTAACCTCCGTTTTAGTTTAGTCTGTGAAAGATTTTGATATTTTTAGAAAGTCGAAATAACCGGTCAACTTTGTATTTTGTTTTCGTTTCCTTTTTTCAAATTCAGCGCGCGCCGGATTAAATAAAGTCCGGCAATGACAAGCGGAATGCTCAGAATCTGTCCCATATCAAGCGGAAGTCCCTTTTCAAACGGTTCTTGAACTTCCTTGAAAAACTCAACAAAAATCCGGAACCCGAAAATCAAGGTCATAAAGATTCCAAGGAACAAACCGCTCTCGATTTTTCCGTCTTTTTTCTTGTAAAGATATATCAAGAGGAAGAAAATCAAAAGATAGGCGATAGCCTCGTAAAGCTGCGTTGGGTGACGGGGCGTCATAGGGTCGGGCACGTAAGCGCGCTCGAAAATAAAAGCCCACGGAACGTCCGTAGGTTTTCCGACGATTTCCGAATTGAAAAGATTGCCGATGCGAATGAAGAACGCGGCTAAAGCGACCGTGATCACAACCCTGTCCATCACCCAAAGATACGGCATGTTTTTCTTCTTTTTTGAATAATAAAAAATAGCGGTAAGAATCCCCACAGCCGCGCCGTGACTGGCTAATCCGCCTTTCCAAATCATCAGTATTTCAAGCGGATGGGAAAGGTAGTAGCCGGGATTGTAAAAAAGACAATGCCCCAATCTCGCGCCGATTACCGTTCCGAGAATCATATACCAAACCAAGTCGTTCAAGTCGTCTTCGGTTTTTCCTTCCTTTTTGAATATTTTATCCATGATAAAAAATCCGGCGATAAACGACGACGCGAACAGAAGTCCGTACCATCTAATCGTTAAAGGTCCGATTGAAAATATTTCGGGAGAAACGTTCCAATGTATCATAATAATTATCTTATTTTTTCATCTCAAAAAAACAAATTTAGTCATTCATTATTGAATAAACCAATTTCAAAAGAGGGCTGAAAATGTTGAAGAATTTCTTGAACCATAGCGCGGTAAACCGCAATTGATAATTGATAATGGAAAATGTATAATTTATCTCGGCGGCTTGTCTCGGCGCAACAAAGTGAAGC
>JAADIR010000161.1:3077-9873 GCA_013151245.1 Chlorobiota bacterium | reverse complement strand
AATAACAAATTTTTATTTGTCAAGCATTTTGGCAAATATTTTTTTGTTATTTGGAATGCAGAGCTTTTTGGGGAGTTTGAAATACATTCGGTTTCCAAATACGGTTTATGCTTTGAAGTTCAAAAATGCGCGCCTTTTAATAATTCATAGCCAAATAATATTTATTCGCTTCTCTACGATCGCAAATTCCTTATCGCCCGTAGTTAATTTTGCTTTACGCTCAATTGAAAGAGCAACCGCAAATGCGTCGGCGTAACTCATTTTATTAAAAGCTTTAATTTTAGCGGCTTCCAAGGTTAAGTCGCTATCGGCGTTTACAATAGTTATCGGATATCTTTCAATTGTCTGCAGATAAAGTTTTGCGGCGGCTTCCCCTTGTTCGCGTAAAACGATATAATAAATTTCTCCCCAATTGATTACGCTCATAAAAATTTCCGCTTTGCCGTTTAACGCGTCTTTTAAAATATTTGCTACGGTTTCGGCGCCTTTTTCTCCTTCCAAATAAGCGAACATCGCATAAGAATCAAAAACGTATTTTTTAACTCTTTTCACAATTTTTTCTCGCGCGCTTTTTCTTCTTTTAGCTTCTTCAACAATTTTCCTTTCGTTTTCAAAAGCCCGATATTCCCGTCGATCACTTCTTCGGTAATCGGGAATATCTTAATTTCTCCGTTTTCTTCCCAAAACTGAATCTTCGTCCCGATTTTAATTCCGTATTTCCGCCTTAACCTTGCGGGAATTACTACTTGCCCTTTCGTTGTAACCGCCGATACATCCATAATACACCCCAATTTATTGTATTACAAATATAACATTGTAATACAATATTATCAAGTAATACAAACAATTTAGTTGCTACATACCGACCGGAATAAATCCGCGAACATCCGTTCAATCCGCGTTATTTGTGTTCTATGATTAAATGAACGCCGCGCCGGCAACACCCGCGCCTCTCACAACGGACATAACGCCGATGGGAATCAGCGATTTTTTATCTTTCGGGAATACGATAATCATTATCGGCAACGCGCTTAACAAACCGATAATCAATCCTTTTAGCCACGGCGCAATATCCCAACTCACGAAAGGAATAATCAATCCCAAAACAACCCAATGAACAAACGCCGAAACGCTCGCTTCTTTTTCCAATTTTTGGATAATCATCGGAACAACGTCGATAATCCCCGCCGCAATTCCTATTAACAAAGCTATTAGGATGTCGTTCATATCAAACTCCGAAATTGTTAAACAATTTGATTTATAATGCAGGCTATTGAATCGCTTCTATTCTATCGATAAAAACATTTACTAGTTTGTGCGTTTCGCTAATCTCGCAAGCGTCTTTCCAAACAGATATTAGCCTTTCACGAAATTCTTTGATTTTCATATTTCCAAAACGAATATGAATTACTTTAGGCGGCGGGTCTTTTAATAAAATTCTATTCGAAAAATCGCTGTCTTTCTTAACAATTGTCAATCCATTTTCAACGGCATAATCCCATACTTGTTCGTCCGTCCAAGAATCATCCAAATCATTAAGATGAATATAGTCGTCGGTATTCCACAGCGATAAATAATAAGGTAAGTTAGCGTCTATCAGATATTTTGCCATTTCACGCTATTTTTTTAATCGTAAAAGTTCTATCCGTCAATTGAGATGCAAATTTCAGACAAGCGGAAATGTCTTCCTTTTCCAACGACGGATATTGCTTCAATATTTCTTCTTCTTTCGAGCCTGCGCTTAAAAAATCGAGAATTGTCTGCACGGTGATTCTCTTACCTCTGATAGTCGGTTTGCCGTTACAAACTTTGTCGTCAATCGTTATTCTGTCGCTTACATAATACATTTTTCTATTCTCCGTTTAGTCATAAAGATATTATACGAAAAGAGAATCGAATAATCAAATTTACATTACTCATCCACCCTGTTCAATCCGTTAAGCGCGGCAACGCGGTAGGCTTCGGCCATTGTGGGATAGTTGAACGTTGTGTTGACGAAATACATAAGATTGTTTCCGCCGTTCAGAACTACGCTTGATATCCAAATAATATTTATTTGATTTTCCGCTGCGGTAAACTCTTTATCGCCGGCAAATAGAACTATGCGGATAAATATTTCGAACTCTATAACATTTTCAGTTCATATCCGGTAATGGTCATTCCTCCGTATTCGCTATGAATCAACTCAAAAACAAATTTGAAAATTTTATCAATTTCTTTAGACCCGTCTTTCGTTTTGTATCTTAGAATTAAATCGGCTTCAACTTCATTTTTATCTTCGAAATTAAATTTTTTAAATTCTATTTTCCGTTCTATCGCTTTTTCCACATCTTCAAATAAAGCGGACAGACCTTTAATAAATTCCTTTCTTTCCACTTCTTTCCCATTAACGTTTAAAGTTTTTTCTTTGGAAATATACAAATCCTTATATTCATAATTATTCAGAAATCCGTATAACACATCTTCAATAGCGTCTTTGGAATCCAATTTATCGCTAGGGTGAAATTCTTCATAAATATAATTTGTAGTCATTCCCGTTATCGGATAAAATTTTTGTTTTGGCAGCTCTTCGGTTAAAAATTTATAAAAGTCTTTCTCCGTAACGTCTTCTTCTTCAATCACGTCAATATTAATATTCTTCCGATGATAAATATCTAAGACTCTATCAATTTCAAAAGGAAGATCGACTTCAATAATATTTTCAATGTTTTCAAATTTCGGTTTATCGAGATATTCATAGATTTCAATTTCTTCGGCGTTTTCCCATTCTTCTTCAAAGCTCATTACGCTATCAAGAAATCGGTTCTCAATTTCGAGCGGAAGCGCGTCGTCTGCTTTATAAAAATCGGCGTCGTATTTTTCTTTAAGCTCTTTTTTCTTCTTTTTATTTTGCTCATTTAAAAAGAATTTTTCTGCGTCTTCAGAGTAATCCATTTTCAACTCCAATTTATTCAAACAAAATTTCAATGTCTTTTTTCGTGAGATTTTTCATCAGACTTGATTCCGTTGAAATAATTTCCTTAACAAGATTTTTTTTCTTTTCCTGCAATAAAAGAATTTTTTCTTCCACGGAATTTTTTGTGATAAATTTATAAACGAACACTTTTTTGTCCTGCCCTATTCTGTGCGTTCTATCGGTTGCCTGTATTTCAACGGCGGGATTCCACCAAGGATCGTAATGAAAAACATAATCGGCTTCGGTTAAATTTAATCCGAATCCGCCCGCTTTAAGACTAATCAAAAATACTTTAACTTTGCCGTTGTTCTTAAAATTTTTTACGCGCTCCTCTCTTTTTCTTGTGCCGCCGGTAAGCAATTCATAATCGATTTTATTTTCGTCGAGAAAGACGCGCATAATTTCAAGCATTTTAACAAACTGCGAAAACACAAGAACTTTATG
This sequence comes from Chlorobiota bacterium, assembly GCA_013151245.1. GTDB lineage: Bacteria > Bacteroidota > Ignavibacteria > Ignavibacteriales > Melioribacteraceae > JAADIR01. The sequence goes on along the minus strand of JAADIR010000161.1, from coordinate 6,473 downwards.
CCCTTCAGCGACCACCTTCGTAAGCATCATTTTAAATTCTTCAAACTTGCTCGATTTTTTATTGTAATCGCTTTGAACCAAAACGGGATGGTTGCAAATTTGACGTAACCGCAGCAAACCTTCCATAACTTTGAAACCGCTTTTTTTAATTCCTTTTTTTTCTATCTCTTTTAGAATTTCCAGCTTTATTGAATTTTTCCAAAAGTTATAGACCTTTTCCTGACTTTTCTCCATTTCGCAAAAGTGGATGGTTTCGGTTTTTTCCGGCAAGTCTTTTGCAACTACGTCTTTGGTTCTTCTAAGAATAAACGGATAGATCGTTTTTTTCAGAAGGTTAACCGTATCAGAATCGTTTTCTTTTGCAATTACTTTTACAAACGAATCATTAAATTTCTTAAACGAACCCAAAAGTCCCGGATTTAAAAACGCCATCTGCGACCACAATTCAGTTAAATTATTTTCAATCGGAGTTCCCGTCAAGCATAAACGGTAATCTGTCTTTAATATTCTAACCGCTCTACCGGTTTTAGACGTCGGGTTCTTAATTTTCTGCGATTCGTCTAAAATAATATAATGAAACCGAAAATCTTTCAGAAAATCGGCGTCGCGTAAAAGCGCGCCGTAGCTTGTGAGCACAACGTCATAATTATTAAAGATTGAAATATCCTCGCGTTCTCTTTGAATTCCGGTGTGATTCAACGCCGTTAAGCTCGGAGCAAATTTGTTTATCTCGTCAATCCAATTAAATATTACGGACGTAGGCGCGACAATAAGATTTGTGCGATTCTTATTTTCTTTTTGTTCCTTGAGCAAAAGAATAATTGACTGAATGGTTTTCCCAAGCCCCATATCGTCCGCAAGAATTCCGCCGAAAGAATATTCCTTCAAAAAATAAAGCCAATCCACTCCGGTTTTTTGATAATCTCTCAGTTTTCCGTTAAAGCTGCGCGGAATGCTTTGCTTATTAATTTTATCGAACGACTTTAATTTTTCGGCGTGTTCTTTAAAATGCTCGTCGGTTTCAAATTCATCGGCTTCTTCTAAAATTGATTCTAACGCAAGAGCTTGTATTTTAGAGAACCTAATACCGTCGTTTTCCAATTCCCCAAACGATAGCGTCTGGTTAAATTTTTTCACCCATTCATTAGGAAGAATTCCCGAAGAGCCGTCGGATAATTTAAGATACTTTTTCTTTTCTTTGATTGCGGCAACAAGCTCGGAAAACGGAACGGCCGCGCCGTCGTAGTCAATCTCGGTCGTTACGTCAAACCAATCAATGCCCGAAGTTACATTGAACGATACTTTCGGTTTTGAAGCGTTAACTTTAAACTTTTTAAGATTAGACTCGCCGAATATTTCAAAACCGTTCTCTTTGAAGTAATCGAAATGATTAAGCAAAAATCCTAGCGGATCTTTCCGCGGCGAAAAAATACCCAAGCCGATTTTTTTAACATAAAGAGATTTTATTTCTTCAACGGCAATATCTTCAAATTCCTTATCTCTGTAAATAGTTTTGATTTTTCCGTCGCCGTAAACCGAAGTAAATTCTTCCGCCGGATTATAATTTAAATCGACGTCGTCATATCCGAATTTTACTATTAAAATTAATCTCGATTCGTCTTCTTCAAGAAATATTTTTTTTACGGGAGTTACCCTAACTTTTTCAACCTTATACTTATCCGAAACTATGGGAAGTTTAGACGCGATTTTCGGTAAAAAATCCTTTTCAAAAACGTCAAGATAATTTTTTGATATCGACAGTTTAAAAGACCTCTCCCCAAAAAATTCTAATTGTTCAAAATTTAAATTATTAACTTTAAATATTTTATTATTAGAACAAACCCAAAGCGGTCCATCTAACACAGATTTAATATTTTCAGGAACAATTGTTTCTCCATCAAGATTTATCGATAGTTCAATGATTAATTTCTCGCCGTCTTCACTAATCAATAATTTACTCTCGGCGGTTTGAGGAAGAATTTCAATCGGTTTATAATTCGAATATCCATGTTCGAGATAGACTTCCTTATCCGATAGAAAAGTTAGGATTTCATGAAACATCCGCCTTCTATTATTATCTTCCAAAGCGTTATAATAATTTCCAAGATAAATAGAACCGGCGTCATATCCACAAAGATAATCTACCATCAGTTTTTCATTAAAATTTAAATTTGCGGTAGTTTCAAAATTTACCTTGCGCGCTTTACTTATATCGGCGATACTCCCGTCTTTCCTAAACCTAATTCTTACCGGGTATATTTCCGTACGGAAACCATTAATAACAATTGCGTAAGCAAGTTTAAAATTCGCGGCGGACTTTTTCCTATGCGCGCCATTTTCAGTTATTAACGGATTGAAAGTTCTCCGTAAATATTCAACTTCTCTGTAATATTTTAAATTGTTTGTTTTATTATTCCGCCGAACGCCATTCTGAACTAACTGCGAATCCGTTTCCATTTTTTCCGGCGGTCCGAAAAATCCCGTATTATCTAAATATAAGAATAGCGCGGCAAGATGTTTGCAATTATCCAAACGAAAATAGGGACAAGAACATGACATATTTAACGGATTCAAATCATCGTCAAAAGAAATAAAGGCATGATATTTTTTTGTCCCTTGTATTTTAGCGGAGACAAAATTTTTCTCTATCTGAACATTTGTTACAAGACCGTTCTTGAAATATCTTTTGCCTCTAAGGCGGATAGTGTCCGAAAAATGTTTGTTGAATGTCTTTTGAGTATTGTGATTCATTGTTTAAGATTTTAAAAATAAAACGTAAAGATATGAAATTAGTTTGAATCGCTTCGTCTCGCCATTCGGAATGCAAGTCGGTATTCCAAACCGCTTTTGCGCCGCGCTTTACTTAAACTGCAACCGCCGATTTATTTTCCGGATATTCGTTCCACTCTTTCCCAAGCAGAAGGCGACCGTTTGATTTTTTATTTCTTTTAACGCCGTCGGCTCCCCAAGTTCCCCATTGCTTAAAGAAAAACGCTACGTCTTGTTCTTGACACTGTCTTTTAATGTTTACAACCCATTCCGGTTTCATCGGTCTTGCTTTCGGTCCGCTTTCGCCGCCTACAATTACCCAATCGATATTTGTCAAGTCAATTTCCCCTAAATCTTCCAACAGCGGCTCGATAGATAAAAACTTAATTTCAGCGTTTAGCTTTCTTAATTTATCAATTCTGGGCAATCCGCTTTGAATATCTTCAACCGTTACGCCGAGCCAAATATTTTCTGGAATTTTTCTTTTCGAAACGTATTCGAACATTCTGTTTTCGCGCTTAGTTAAGATTTGATAAATATGCCGCGGAGTTTTTTCGACGACGTCAAATATTTGGTCTAAATATTCAGTTGGAATTTCTTCGTGAAACAAGTCGCTCATCGAATTTA
>JAADIR010000161.1:0-3059 GCA_013151245.1 Chlorobiota bacterium | reverse complement strand
GGTTTTTTCTTTTTCAACGGTTGAGCGAGCCTTTCCGGCATTAACGAAAAATCAAATCCGTTTTCATAGCCCGGCGCGCCCATAGCTTGCAGTCTTTTTGCCATAACTTCCGCGTAACAATTCTTGCATCCGGCGCTAACTTTCGCGCAACTGGTTGTGGGGTTCCAGGTTTCTTCGGTCCATTCGATTTTGGTTTTGTTCATTTGAACACCTTAATTTTTTCATTTTCCAATTTATGGAATGCTCAAGCATTAATAATTTTGCATTAATTTTCTTTTTCATAGTTTTAGTAGATTATAAGTCTTACTCATCCACCCTGTTCAACCCGTTAAGCGCGGCAACGCGGTAGGCTTCCGCCATTGTGGGATAGTTGAACGTTGTGTTGACGAAATACATCAGATTGTTTCCGCCGTTTTTCTGCGACATTATCGCCTGTCCGATGTGAATGATTTCCGCCGCGCCGTTGCCGAAACAGTGAATGCCGAGTATCTCCAACGTTTCGCGGTGAAAAAGAATTTTCAGCACGCCGACCGTATGCCCCGTAATCTGCGCGCGCGCAAGATGCTTGAAAAACGAACGTCCCAATTCGTAAGGGACTTTCTCTTCGGTCAACTCTTTTTCCGTTTTCCCTATCGAACTGATTTCCGGCAAAGTGTAAATGCCCGTGGGAATGTTTTCAACGAGATGATATTCCGTTTTTCCCGCTGAAACAATGTGCGACGCCGCGAAGCGTCCTTGGTCATAAGACGCGCTCGCCAAACTCGGGAAACCTACAACGTCGCCGACGGCGTAAATATGCGGAACGGCGGTTTGGTGATTTTCGTTCACTTTTATCGAGCCTTTGTAATCGACTTCAATTCCGAGTTTTTCCAAACCCATATTCGCCGAATTGCCGGTTCTCCCCTGCGCCCAGAAAAGATAATCGGTTCTGATTTTTTTGTTTGATTTCAAATAAAGCGTAACGCCGTCGTCGTCGGGAACGACTTTTTCATATTCTTCGTTATGTCTAATAAGCACGCCGTTTTCACGCAAGTGATAACTGAGCGCGTCGATAATTTCATCGTCCAAAAAAGTAAGAAGTTGATGTCGAATATTTATTAAATTAACTTTCGTTCGGAGTCCGCGAAAGATGGACGCATATTCGCAGCCGATAACTCCCGCGCCGTAAATAGCCACCGAACGCGGATGTTCTGTAATATCAAGTATCGTATCGCTATCGACAATACGCGGATGGGAAAAATCAATATCGTCGGGATGATACGGATGCGAGCCCGTTGCTATCACAAAATATTTCGCTTCAAACTTTTTCTTGCTTCCGTTTGATAAAGTAACTTGAACTTTGCGGTCGTCGATAAACTCGGCGAAACCGTCAATCATATCAACCCAATTTCGTTGATAGAATCCGGAACGCAATTTCATTTGCTGTTTAATAACGTCTTCGGCTTTCCCGATTAATTCTTGAAATGAAACGCGTTCCAATTCGCCTCTTTCTTCGAGAATTTGAGTCGCGTGGCGCAAAGCTTTGCTGGGAATGGTTCCGCGATGAGTGCAGTTTCCGCCGATATTTTTCGAACTGTCTATTACCGCAACGCTTAAGCCGGATTTTACGGCTTTCATAGCCGCGCCTTCGCCGCCCGGTCCGCTGCCAATAACGATTAAATCATATTTTTTTTCGGTCATCTTTTTGCTTCCATAAAATTAAACTCTTTTACAAATATAAGGATATTCGGTATGATTATATTTTAATCAACTTGCATTTCTCTCGAGCAAATTTTTTGAATTCACTTCAATTTCAAATATCCCGAAATACTATCAACAATTATTTTTTCTTTTGCGGGAAAAGAATCAAACAGTTTTTTTTGTTTAGCGTTTAGTTCCCCGAAATACTTTGCTTCGAGTAATTTTTCGTTAAAATAAAAGTCAATTTCAATCCCGTTTTGATAAACGTAACAAGGACGATATTTTTTGATTTTCAAAAAAATCAAATTCTCAAACAAAGAGCCTTTATCCCGAAATCCCGAAACATAAGATTTCAAACCGGTATCAATTGCAAAAATCTTTTTCGGCGCTTTTAATCTCTCGTTTAATTTTCCGCAGCGTTCAATAGCAAAGATTAAATACGTCCGTTGAAAATAATCTAAATAACGCCTAACGGTATCCGCCGAAATATTCAACACTTTTGAAACCTTGCCGATAGACAATTGCTTTCCCGCTCTCTCCATCAAAAGTCTAAAGAAATCTTTCAACAAAGTTAAATCTCTAACGCCATAAAATGCCGCAATATCCTTATAAAGGATGCTGTCAATCAAATTATCAAGATAACTTACGTCGTTTGTAAGAACATATTCGGGCATTCCTCCGCTCTGCATAAAATCTTCAAAATAAGATTCCGTTAAATAGCTTTCGGATTTTTTTATTCTAATTTTTTTAAAAATCAGATATTCGTTAAAATCTAACGGAAATATTTCCAACGCTCGCGAACGACCGGTTAAATAAGCGTTTTTTTCTTGAAGTAAGGTCGCGGAAGACGACGAAACAAACAATTTTACATTTTCGGCGTCGTAAAGATTTTTTAACTCTAAGCTAATATTCTTTCTGTAAGTTATTTCATCGAAAAAAAGATAAATCTTTTCTCTTAAAGATATTTTGTGAAGTTTTCGATATTCGTTGAGTAATTCCGCAATCGAATATTTTTCCAATGTAATGGAATCCAACGACGCATAAAATATTCTCTCTTTCTTTACTTCGTCAAGAAGCGATTTGATAAACATCTTTAACAAGGAAGTTTTTCCGACGCGCCTTAAACCGGTCAAAATAATAATATCTTTGTTGGATAAATTCTTTTTGAAAAAATCCATATATATAGGACGTTGAACGAACTTTCCGGGAAAATCTCCGTCCCACCAAGGATTAAATCTCGATAATTCGTTCTTTAAAGAATCCATAGTTCACTTCCGTTATCGTATGATTTTATACAATAATATACGACAGTATCGTATAGTTTTCAAGTTTTTTATACGATATTGACTTTTTCATCGTATAGTCGCCGAGATTTATTC
>JAADIR010000234.1 GCA_013151245.1 Chlorobiota bacterium | reverse complement strand
CGGGATACGCGCGGAGTAAAGTCCTTCCTATCCAACCGTCGTGCAAATATACGTCCGCGTCGGAAGCCGTTAACCAAATATCGGTCGAGCGGAAATGGGAGCGGTCTTGGTCTTCATATCCCACGTTTTGTATTATCGCGAGATTCCCTTCTTCAAACATATTTTTCATCGCCTGCATTGAAGGATGAAAACCGAGAGTCGAATTCAAAGTTAAAACATCTTCCTTCGGAATGGCAAGATTCGGACGCTTTAAATAATATCTGTCGTCTTCATACGGTACGAGAGTGTTTAGTCCGTCGTTTCCGCCTTTAAGCTGAAGAATGACGAGAATTTTTCCGTCGATCGATTGAACGTTTAAAAACGGCGAAGCGAAAGCCTTTACGGGCAACCCGCCGAGCGAAAGCGAAGTCACGCCCGCTCCGTAGATTATACCGAGATTTTTTATGAATTTTCTGCGTTTCATTTTATTAACCCTTTTACATCGTCATTCCGGTATGCTTTTCTTAAAAGGATTCCTCCGGAATAGCCGGGATCCATTTAAATTTACAAGAGATTCCCGCTAAAAACATGCGGGAATGACAGACTTATTTAATAAACAATAAAATTGAATAGTCAATATTTATATCAATTGATATTCAGCCAACCGCATTACGGCTTTCAAATATTTTTGCAATCTTCCTTCGGCTTGATTGTTGTAAGTTGACCAATCGTAAACCGCCGCGCCGTCGAGAAGCGTTTGCAAAAGGCGGTCTTTCTTTTCTTGGCTTAACGGAAATCGCACAAGATAATTCAGAGAATCCTCAACAAATTGAACGGCGTCTTCGGAACTTTCAAAACTGCGCGCGAATGAAATCACGTCGGCTCCGAAAGATAGCGGATCGCCCCAAACGTCTTCCCCCGTAATTATCGAATCTGAAAAATTGTTTCTAATCGGAAGCGTGGAAGTGCTTATCCATTTCCGCTGTCCTTCCCAACCTCTCACGTCGGGCGGGTCGAAAGCCGTTTGCTGCATCATTTCCGAAAACCAGATAATAAATTCGTAATCGATTGCAGAATCGGGAATATTAAGCTGTTTGAAAATCGAAATCATAAAATCGTTCGGAGTTCTGATCTTTGCGGCTTTAATTTCATCGGAATAGAAAAACTCTGATTTGAAAAGAGCTGAAAAAAGCGGTTTTAATTCATAGTCTGAATCTCTGAAAATATTCGCGAGCTCGGTAACATGAGTTTCATCGGGAACGTAATAGACAAATTCTTTATAGAGTTTTCTTACAATAAACTTTGCCGTTTCTTCCTGTTGAAAAATGATGTCGATAATATCCGCGTAATCAAATCTCCCTTCTTGCCCCATAAAATTTTTTATTCCGTCGTCGTAAGCCCAATCGTAACGGATTGGAACTAACCCCTTGATATCCCAACCGGTAAAAGCCCGCGCGGCGTTGTGAATATCTTCTTCGGTATAATTGCCGATTCCGATTGTAAAAAGCTCCATCAATTCTCGCGCATAATTTTCGTTCGGCTCTTCAACCGTGCTGTAAAGTCCGTCGAGATAAATAAGCATCGCCGGATCGATCGAAACTTTTTTCGTTAACGATTTAAAATTTCCAAAAACGTTTTTGCGGAACATGTCGTTTTGGATGTAAATAAACTGCGGCATATAAACTTTTTCGGCTTCCGACACAAAATTGTTCGAAAGGAATTGAACCGTTTTTTCTCTGAAAGTCGTCGGTTGATTTTGCATCAATTTATATTGCCAAACGACAAGCTGCAAAAATCGTTCGTAAATGATTTCGAAATCGTCGTCCCAATTGGGGTTAGAATTTACCCACGAACCGGGCGGTTCGGGCAATTCTTCGTCGCCGAACAAAACGTTATCCACGAATTCGTCGAGCGAATATGAAAGCGCCGAATCAACGTCTTCTCTTTTGAAGCCGAACATTGTTCTCGAAAGAAGATGCTTTGCGTTGGCTTCGTTCCATTCGGCAAGTTTCTTAAGCATACTTTTTAGTCCGATTAGTTGGATTGTAAATTGAAGATAAGAAAAATATTTTATAATTGCATTGATTAATAAGACAACCTACGATTAAATTTGTGAGCGTGTGTGATATTGTGTAAATTATTGTGTAAAATAAACAGGGGTGAATAAAATGCCGACAAATTTGGCGATAGACGATAAGCTGATAGAAGAAGCCGTTAAACTCAGCTCTCATAAAACAAAAAAAGCCGCGGTTACCGAAGCCCTGCAGGAATACGTAAGCCGACGAAAGCAATTAAAAATATTGGAAGCGTTCAACACAATAGAGTATGACCAAAAATATAATTACAAAAAACAGAGACGCGTAAAGTGAAAGTAATTGTCGATACGTCAATTTGGTCGCTTGCTCTGAGAAGAAAGAAGAATGAAAATTTTCCGGAAGTGAAAAAGCTCGCAAATTTAATAAATGATTTTAAGGTTGTTATACCCGGCGCAATTAGACAGGAAATTTTATCGGGAATCAAATCGAAGAATCAATTTATACTTTTAAAAGATTATTTGAGCGCTTTCCCCAATTATGAAACGTCTATGAATGATTACGAATTAGCTGCCGAGTATTTTAACCTATGCAGAAGCAAAGGGATACAAGGTTCGAATACGGATTTTTTAATCTGCGCAATTGCCGTTAATAATCGCTATCAAATATTTACTAACGATCAAGATTTTAAAATTTTCAAAAAGCATTTACCGATTTCGCTCTACAAATAGAAATCGTTTTTCCGAAATGATACAGCCGACTATTTTAAGTAAAGCAATTTCTTCGTAATCGCTTCTTTCCGTTTCGAATAAACGCCCGCAACTTCCACTCTTAGAATGTACAATCCGGTTGCAACGCTTTGCCCAATTGAATTTTTTCCGTTCCAAATCAGTGAATACGAGTTCTCGACAATAGCGCCGCTTTCGAGATCAATTACCTTTTGCCCGAGAATATTATAAACGCTTACTTTAATATTCGACGTTTCGCTTACCGTCAATTTGATATTAACAAGACTGTTAAACGGATTGGGGAAAACTTCTACGGACAAGGAATCGGAATCCGAAGCCGCGTCGTCTTCAATGCCGGTAATGCCGCTTTCGTCGAAAGGGTTCGTCATAAAATGAATAGTGTCGTTCGGTTCGAGCGCAAGGAGCGCGGTAAAGTCGGTCAAAAGATTATGCTTCATCGCAAGGTTAACAATTCCAAGCGTATCGATATTATCTTCGTTAAACATATCTTTCAGCTCTTCGTTTGCCAAAAGCGAAGGGATGAGCTTTTCGTATTTCAAGCTGTCGTGCTGAAACAAAAACTCAAAATTTCTTTCAACCGGTTCGGCGGAACCTTTGAAAGTCGCAACAATATTAAAATCAACGCTCGTTTGTCCGTCTGTTTCCGCTATGAAAAAGAGAGGTTTGTTCGGGTCGTTTCTAACGGGATTCACTTCCCGCATTTCAATCAAGTTTCCGGCGCCGTCGTCAACCGTGACATTAATATCAAGGTCGTCAATAAGCGGGTTCAACGCGTAGTCCGACATCGAAGCAATATAATCCCAATCATTTTTGTAAGTTTCAAAATGAAGCCCGCCGCTTAAATCCGATAATTTGTAAAGCAAGTATCCGCTCCCGTAATATAAATTGTTGTCAATGATAATAGACGGCGGGTCGATTAACGAACCGTCGAGCAGGTTAATCGTATTAAAAACCGGTTCGCCGTTGAAGCCGGATAAATAATCCGCAGCAAAATTATCGGTCGGAGTCTCGGTAAATATTGAGTCTGAATTGCTGAAAAGAATACATTTATCGAAAGGATTTACGTCGTATTCGTTTTGAATATTCGTAAGCAAATCGGGCAATAGCAAATCATTCGACGATTTATTAATACCCAAAAGAGGCGGAGAGATAATCGCTTTCATCGCGTCGTCGTCTTGGATTTGCCAAATTCCCGAAACGACAATTAATCCGTTCCTAATTTTTTTAGATATAATCACCGGCGAGCCGTCGGCGGTTTTCACTTCTATTTTAACGTCGGGATCGTCGTATAAAAGTTCATAAACAAAATTATGATCGAATTGCTCCGGGAAATATATTCCGAAGTTTCCGTCGTCGTTTCTGTAAAGCGTCTGCGCCGAAGTTTGATATCTGCCGGCAAACAACCCGTTAACGTAATGCCTGGCGAGAAGTTCTTTTTCGTTTCGGTTGCGGTCGAAGTAAGTAACCAACCTTCCCCCTTTAACAAAAAAACTGTCGAGCGGCGTAAGCATTTGATTTAGTTGGTCCTCGTTTATCGGGTCGTCGTATCCGTGGCGGTAAGCGGCAATAACGTTTGCGCCCGTAAAATAGGGAACGGAAGAGAGTATGTTATAAAAATATTGGACGTTCGCCAAATCTTCTATTCCGTTAAAATCCCATCCGTCCGACGCGTTAAAATCGCAAAAGATTATTTCCGGTTTTTTATTCAACATAATTGAATCTGCGAAAGAGCTTTTCTGAAAATCATTCAGAATATTTTCCACGGCGGATTGAGAGTAGTTTTTCCATCCGTCGGAAACGTTTTCAATTCTTTGGGCGCCCGAAACAAAAACGCTGAACAGATCTCCTTCTTTCATTCCCGCGTTCATAATATCGGAAACGCGCGGCAACAAAACGTTTACGTCGTTGTTTTTATTTCCGCTCAAATCAATTGCGTAAAGATTTTTTTTCGGCGATAGGTCGGTTTGCAGGTCAAAAAATTCCCCCGGTAAAATTCCAAGTTGGAAAAAAGACGCTCTGAATTTATTCACGTATCCGGTAATGAATTTCCCGTCGTCAAACGAAGGCGAAAAAGAGAGTTTGAGCGAATTTGCCCCGCTAATATCGTTTAAATGAGTAAAAGAATATCTGTAGCCGAGAGTGTCGGTTAGGTAGGAAAAATCATTTTCAGGAAATTCCGTTATTTTCGGCTCTCCCCACGAATCGTTTTTCCGCCTGAAAAAAACGTCGAGCGGCTTTCTACTGTTATTGTTTGAATTAAGCATTCTAAAAGGCAACTCGGCAAGAGCGTTTTCGCCGACCCATTTAACGGGAGTAATTATATTAATTTTAACTTTTCTGAAACTGCCTGATTTTAAAGGATAAACATGAAGCTCGTATTGATTCCCTTTTTTCTTTAACAAAGCAGGGTCTCTTTTGTTCACCACAATGCTGTCGTAGATTGACGTAGCGGTCCAAGTGTCCATAATAATCGCCTGCATTACGCTGTCGCCGATCCACAGCCACATATCGTTTATCACGCTCCCTTCGGGCAATTCAAAACGATGCACAATTTCAACGTTCGAGCTTCCGTGAAATACGTTGTGATCGGAATACTCTATGTAAAGCGATTGCTCAAAGTAGCCTCCGTGCGGCTCGATTACCAAAAGAACTTTGTCCATATAACCCGGTTTTGAGCTGCCCCACGAATCCGTTAACACCGCCAATTCATTCGTCGCGTTCAAATAAGAACTGAAAAATAAAAGCGAGACGAAAACGATCGAACGAAAAAAATAATTTTTCATAATTGCCCTCGTATGTTTTGTCGTTTAACCGAGAATCTAATTTCGCATATAAAAAATAGCGGGCGATAAACTTTGTTCTTATGTCCCTTATTTCATACAAAAGTAAACAACCGCCGTTAAAATTCAAAGAATAAAATCTTATGAAGATAAACGTTCGCTACAATCAAACGGTTTTAACGCTTTAAATAATTTTCGGGTTCTTCTATTAACTTATTAAGGGTAAAGGCATGATTGATTTACGGATCCGTTTTATTTTGCGGCAAATATACGATAACAATTTTTGAATTATGTTTTTTTGTTTACAATGTAGATGACGGACAATTATT
>JAADIR010000292.1 GCA_013151245.1 Chlorobiota bacterium | reverse complement strand
GTGTTATAAATTATGGCGGTATTATGAGAAAAAATATTTTTATGAAAATTTTATTTGTCGCATTTTCTTTCTCCGCGGCAATTTCAATTAATGCGCAGAGCGGGAGAATCGTTTCATTAAAGACCTGTATTGATTCCGCGCTTGCCAATCACCCATCGTTAAAAGCGTTTAAGAAGATGGAAGAAAGCAAAGCGGCTAATACGAAAAGTCTTGAAAAGCAGATTCTCCCCGAACTTGATTTTGCTTTTCAAGGGCAATACAATCTTTACGAAGGATATAATTACGGAACGCTGGACAACCGTCTGCGGCTTGTGTGGGATATGGGAAAATGGACGGGAGAGCTTCAGCGGGCGGGAGTCGCCGAAGAAAAAATCGCCGAATTTAAATCGGAGAAAAATAAACTCGACTTGATCTATCGCGTGAAAAGCGCTTACTACGGATTGATTAATGCCGAAAAAACTTTGAGTATTGCGAAACTTTCCGAAAAATATCTCGAGCATCATCTTTCAATAAACAAAAAACTTTACGATATCGGGCAAATAAAACGGCTCGATTATTACTTTACGCAGTCGGCTCTTTCGCGCGCAAAAGAGAATACGCTGACGGCGCGGTCGGCTATTGAGTCGTGGCAAATTGAGTTGACAAATCTAACCGGATTTAATATAACTTCGGCGGATTCGCTGGAAATTCCGGATGAATTAATTCTTGAAAAAAATTATTCGCTCGATCGGCTTCTTGCAGATGCGGTTCGGTTTAATCCGGCGGTCTCGGTTTTAGACAAGCAAATTGAATTGGCTGAGGTTCGCGCGGATTTGGTAAGCGCAAGCAAAATGCCGAAAATTTATATCGGCGGCGGATATGTTTTCGACGGCGACCCGACTTCGGACGGCAATTACGGGGCTTTCAGCGGCGGGCTGCTCATACCTATTTTCGATTGGGGAACGCGAAGCAAGAAATCGGAATCGCTTATGTTGGAAGCCGAGTCAATAAATTCAACAAAAAAAACTCTTTTGCTTCAAATTAAAACTAAGTTAAACTCGCTTGTAAATAGAATTGAAGAAAACGTAAAAAAAATTCTCGCATTGAAAGATACTTCAATTGCACAGACGCAAAAAACTTACGACTTGACGCTGATAAACTACAAAGCGGGGATTTCGACTAACACCGACGTATTGCTTGCGCAGAAAGCGCTGATTGAATTAAAAGCGTCGAAAGAAAAATTAATTTTTACTCTTTACGAACTTAACGCGCAAATAGAAAACATAATTGGGCAACCGGAGGAACTGCAATGAAAAACTGGCTGATAATTTTTGTATCTCTCTCTTTCCTGCTGTCGGCGTGCAACCGCAAAAGTCAGAACGCCGGGGAGATTGGAGCGCACATCCAAATAAAAAACGACGTCTCCGAATTTAAAGTTCCGGTTAAAATTGCGGTTCTCGATAGAGGCGATATACAAAAGAAAATAACGATATACGGAAAACTGACGCCGAAGCGCGAAACAAAATTGAGCGGACAATTTTCAGGCAGAATATTGAAACTGAATTTATCCGAAGGCGACAGAGTTGCCGAAGGGGAAACAATCGCTTTTGTTCAAAGTCCGCAGGCGGAAGCTCTTCAAAGTGCGGAGCCGAACAATGATAATGAAGGGAACGGCGAGATTGTGCCCTATCAAATTCGCGCTCCGTTTTCGGGAATTGTTTCTGAAAAATATCACTACTCAGGGGACGTAATTTCCAAAGGCGAAACGATTTTAACGATTCAAGACGATTCGATTTATTATTTATGGGGTCGGCTGCCCGCCGTTTATTTGCCGGATGTGAAAATAGGAGAGCGCTTAAAAGTAACGTTCCCCGATTTGAAAGGAAAAACATTCGCCTGTAAAATCGACGCAATAAACGGCGTTGTTGACGAACGGACGCAAACGGCTCAAATACGTTCTTCGCTTCCAAATCCGCGGCGGCTGCTCAAATCCGAATTATTCGCAAAAATTGATATTGCGCTCCGGTCGCTGACAAATGTTTTAATTGTTCCGAATTCCGCCGTTTTGAAAAATTCGGAAGGCTTTTACGTGTTCCTCAAAAAAGACGGAAAAGCTCTCCGAAGAACTTTTCAGCTCGGAATTGAAAACGCGGACGAAGCGCAGGTTAAGTCGGGTTTGAATGTCGGCGATACCATTATTGTGCTCGGCAATTATGAGTTAAAAGACGGAATGAACGTGGAGGTAATGCAGTGATGGAAAAACTGATAGAGACTGTTCTCCGTTACCGTCTCGCCGTCCTTTTCGTTCTCGGAATACTGATTATCGGCAGCGTTGTTCTTTTAACGTCGATGCCGGCGGGAGTTTTTCCAAACGCGACTTTCCCGAGAATTTTAGTCCAAGTTGAACGGGGTTACGCTCCGCTTACCGATATGGAAATGACGACTACAAAACCTCTTGAGGACGCTCTCCGCAACGTAGAAGGCGTTAGAATTGTCCGCTCAAAAACAAGCCGCGGCTATGCCGAAATTGAATTGTATTTTGATTGGGATATCGATTTGATGCAGGCTTATCAGTTGGTTCAGGCAAAAATTAGCGACGTGCGCGGAAAGCTGCCGCCGGGCGCGGGAATTTTAGTTAAACGGATGACGACGAGCGCTTATCCGATGTCGGGTTATGCAATCTTTTCCGACGCCCGAAGTCAGCGGCAATTGAGAGACTTGGCGGAGTTCACAATTCGTCCGCTTCTTTCGGGAGTAAGCGGAGTTTATCAAATTGAAATTGTCGGCGGCGAACGCCCCGAGTTTCTGGTTCAGTTGAAACCTGAAAAACTTGCTCTTTATAAAATATCTCCTTTGACGATTGAAAATAATTTAAAACAAATAAATCAAGTTAAATTTCTTGGGAAGATAACCGATAAATACCGGATTCATTTGGGTTTCCAGAACGATCTTTTTCGTAATATTGACGATCTTAAAAATTCTGTAATCGCTTCCGTCAATGGAATACCGGTTAAACTAAGCGACCTTGCCGATGTTACGCTTACAAGCAAAGAAGAATATATTATTACTACCGCCAACTGGCGTCGCGCCGTTCTAATAGACGTTTTAAAACAGCCGAATGCAAACGGAGTTTCCGTCGGGAATAAAATTGACGAGATAATCGCTGAAATAAAAAGCGATTTACCGGCGGACGTCCGTCTCGAAAAAACTTACGATCAGGAATCGTTTGTTAAACGTTCAATTACCGGCGTTAGCGAAAATATTCTTATCGGAATATTAATCATCTCGCTGATTGTTTTGTTTTTTCTGAGGAGTTTCCGCGCGTCTTGGTCGATAATTATTTTTATGCCGCTGGTAATGATTCTTTCTTTTTTCTTGATGTACATTTTTAATCTTTCAATAAATATTATGACGTTAGGCGGCGTCGCCGCGGCGTTAGGCATTTTGGTTGATAACGCCACCGTAGTCGTGGAAAATATCATCCGCCGTCGCTCCGAAGGTCAATCGCTGGACGACGCTATTGTTAAAGGTTCCGCCGAAGTTATTCCGCCGATGTTCGGCGCGACAATTACTACCGTTATCGTTTTTGTTCCGCTAATTTTTGTTTCGGGACTTACCGGTATCTTCTTCAAACCGATGGCTTTAACCCTCGCTATTGCGGTGTTTATCTCGCTGCTTCTTGCAATAAGCGTTACGCCGATTTTAACGCGCATCTTTTTAAGTAAAAAAAATCAATTTAAACGGCAAGGCGATTTCCTTTCGGGAATAAGAAACGGGTATGAAAAAATTCTGCAATTTCTGCTGCGAAAAAAAATAATTGTTTTTGCGCTGCTTTTAATTGTCGCCGGCGTTAGCGGTTTTCTTTATCCGCGGCTTCATACGGGATTTCTGCCCGAATGGGACGAAGGCGCTTTTGTTATGAATTACAAAGCTCCGCCCGGTACTTCCTTGGAGGAAACAAACAGACTTCTGCTCCAATTCGAAAAGATTATGAAGAACTATCCCGATATCGAAGCATATTCAAGACGAACCGGAAGGGGAATTGCTCACAGACATCCGGCAAATGAAGGCGATTATCTTATCAGTCTTAAAGAAAACCATAAGCTTTCCACTTTTCAAATTATGAATGAGCTGAACGAAAAAGCCACGGCGCAAGTTCCGGGTTTGTTCTTGGATTTTGTTCAGGTTCTTCCCGATAGACTGAAAGACCTTGCCGGCGAAGAAAAACCGATTGATATTTTAATCTTCGGAAACGACAACGAAGTTTTGCAGAAAACGGCGCAAGAGATTTATGAAAAATTAAAACCGGTTAAAGGATTGGTAGGATTATCTCCGGCTGAACTTCCCTCGGAACCGGAATTCGAAATTCAAGTTGACCATGAGAAAGCCGCGCAGCTGGGGTTTCGTCCGGGAGAAGCGCAGAAATTAATTGAGACCGCCGTTTGGGGAAGAGTATCGACGCATATTCAACAAGGAATGAGATTAACGGCTGTTCGTCTTCGCTATCCCGTGGAATTCAGAAAAAATCTTGAGGCGTTGAAACAATTGCAAATACTTTCTCCGAACGGCGTTATGGTTCCAATCAAGCAAATTGCAAAAATAAATATTCGCGAGGGAGAAGCGGCAATCATTCATGAAAACGGAAGTCTGGCGGCAAAAGTGCTGGCTGATATTTCGGGACGCGATCTCGGAAGCGTCGTAAAAGACGTCCAAGACGTTCTGCATAAAATTAAATTGCCTTACGGCGTTTCGGTTTCGCTCGGCGGCGATTATGAAAGCCAACTGAAATCTTTCGAACAATTATTTTTTGTTTTAATTCTTGCCGCTCTGCTGATTTTTGTCGTGCTGCTGTTTGAATTTAACAGGTTTCGCACCGCGCTTGCAATATTTATCGGGACCGTATTTTCTTTCACGTTTGTCGTTTTGGGTTTATACGTTACGAAGACAAGTTTTGATATTTCTTCTTTCATCGGGACGATTACAGTGTTGGGAATCGTCGTCAACAACGGGATATTGCTGATGGATTTTACCGCGCGGTATCGTCTGGAAGGCGTTTCCAAATCAGCGGCTTTAATTCAAGCCGGAAGAGTGAGAATACGTCCCATCTTGATGACGAACATTACGACAATCGCCGGTTTCCTTCCTTTGGCTTTAACGTTAGGGACGGGAAGCGAAATCCTTCAGCCGTTTGCAATCGCCGTTATCAGCGGATTGGTCGGTTCAATGTTTTTTTCACTTATCGTGATACCGGTTCTGTATGATTTGTTTGAAAAATAAATCGACGAGGCGGTTCAAGTATTTTGATTGCTCGGATAAAGATAAAAATCAGCGATTCAGCGAGTAAAATAAGTAAAGGAAAAACAAGTAATTAGTGAGACTTATAAAAATATTTTTCGGTTTGTTTTTATTAGATAAACCGTTAAAACGGTTAAATATTAAATTATTAATTTGTTAACCAACGTCCGCCTCGGCGGATAAGCCGTTGGTTAACAGTAGTTTTCTTAAGAAGCTTAACCGTTTTCCGATACGGATCTGCGATAACGGTTTTTTAAACTTGTTGATGCAAATATTTACTCGCTGAATTGCTAAGAAAAATGAAATCGTTTTGAATATAAAATAATTTGAATTAAATTTGTATTGAATGCCTTTTATAGAAACAAACGATGTTTTGAGTTGAAAATGATTTCGAGAAGGAATTTTCTGAAAGACGCGGCAATCGCCGGAATTGCCGCGGGCGTGTTTCTAAAACAAGACGCGCTTGCGAGAATAACAAATGCGCTGAACGAAATTCCTTCGGACGTTCCCGCCAATCAAATAGCTTCAGATGAAAAGTTTTGGTCGCAAATCCGCGCGGCTTTCGAAATCGATAAAACCGTAATCAACTTCAACAACGGCGGAGTTTCTCCCGCGCCGGAAAGCGTTCAAAACGCTCTCAAAGAATATATCGATCAAACAAATCTTTTGCCGGCTTACAACTTGTGGAGAGTTCTCGAACCTCAAAAAGAAAACGTGCGCGAAAAACTCGCTCAATCCTTCGGGTGCAATAAAGAGGAAATAGCGTTCACCAGAAACGCCAGCGAAGCGTTGGAAATTGTTCAACTCGGTATGGAATTGGAACCGGGCGACGAAGTAATTACCACGACTCAAGATTATCATAGAATGCTTACCGCTTTTGACCAACGGGAAAGAAGAGATAAAATTAAGGTTGTAAAAATTTCGTATCCGGTTCCGTTAACGGATTTTGACGAGCTTTTGGAAAAATTTGAAAAAGCCATTACTCCTAAAACAAAAGCTATTTTGGTTTCGCACGTGGTTTATCTTACGGGACAAATAATGCCGATACAAAAAATCAGTCGTCTGGCTCACAAACACGGCATTAAATTGATTTGCGACGGGGCGCAATCTTTCAACGTTTTCCCTTTCAAGCAAAAAGATTTGGAATGCGACTATTTCGGAACTTCACTTCACAAATGGACGATGGCTCCGATTGGAACGGGTTTTCTGTACGTAAAAAAGAACTTGATTGAAAATCTCTGGCCATTGATGGCTGCGCCGGAAAAGAGGAAAAACAATATCAGAAAATTCGAAGAATTGGGAACGCACCCCGCGGCTAATCATAACGCGGTAGCGGAAGCGTTGGAGTTCAACGAAAAAATCGGTTTGGAAAGAAAAGCCGAGCGATTGAGATTTCTCCATTCCCGATGGATAGAGCGTCTCAAAGATTTTGATAACGTAAAATTTAACGTGAACATAAACGACAAGACTCAATTCTGCAATCTCGTTAACGTAAACATCGAAGGAACCAACGTAAGAAAACTAGCGAAATATTTGTTTGATAAACATAAAATATTTGTCATTCCGATAAGGCATAAGCAGTTTGAAGGCATAAGAGTTTCCGTTAATGTTTATTCGTCGATTAAAGAAACGGAATATTTTGCGGAAGTTATGACTAGCGCGGCAAAAGGCGAAATAAAGGAAAT
>JAADIR010000156.1 GCA_013151245.1 Chlorobiota bacterium | reverse complement strand
TGCCTTTGTCGGCAGACAGGCGAGAATCTGTTCCATAATGGATTTCCGATAAAAGCATTCGGGAATGACAATTTGATTAAATAGCGCCCTTTTCCCCAAAACTTAACCTTAACCTCAACCTTAACTTCACCCCAAACCCAATTTAAAAAACCCCCGCGATTTTTTCTCCGCAAGTTGAACATTTACCGTCGATTATTTTATTCGACAACACCGAATGCCAATCCCTTATTATCAGCGGCTCTCCGCACGAAGGACAATAAGTCGTCTGCGCTTCCACGTTATGAACGTTTCCCGTATAGCAATAATTAATTCCCTGCCGCAAGGCTGTTTCGCGCGCTTTGTTCAGCGTTGCCGGCGGAGTATAGCGATAATCGAGCATTTTGAATGAAGGATGAAACGCCGTAAAATGAAGCGGAACGTCGGGACCAAGGTTTTCGACTATCCAGCCGGTCATTGATTTTATCTCCTCGTCCGAATCGTTTTCGCCGGGGATCAGAAGCGTAGTAATCTCAATCCAAACGTCGGTTTCGCGTTTAAGCCAAAGCAGAGTATCAAGCACGGGGTCGAGATGAGAGAATGTAAGCTTATGATAAAAAGTTTCCGAAAACGCTTTCAGGTCCACGTTTGCCGCGTCAATATATTTGTAAACGTCTTTCCTCGCGTCCTTATCGATGTATCCCGCGGTAACCATAACCGATTTAATGTTCTCTTCCCGCGCAAGTTTTGAAATGTCTATCACATACTCTCCGAAAATCGTCGGGTCGTTGTACGTATAAGCTATCGACGGAGTTCGATATTTTTTTGCAAGAGCCACAACGTCTTCCGGCGTTGCGTAAAGAGAGTTCACTTCGTCGAGTTTCGCTTTGCTCATCGACCAGTTCTGACAAAACTTGCATCCGAGGTTGCAGCCGGCGGTTCCGAAACTGAGGACGTTTGAGCCGGGCAGAAAATGGCTGAGCGGCTTTTTTTCAATCGGGTCAACGGCAAAGCCGGTCGGTCTTCCGTATCCGGTTGAATAAAGCGCGCCGCCTATATTTTCACGGACAAAGCAGAAACCTTTTTGCCCTTCTCCCATAGTGCAGTAGCGCGGACAAAGCGCGCAGAGAATTTTTCCGTTTTTCGCCGGTTTCTGCCACTTTGCAATTTTCATTTTTTAATTTCCTAAAACAGATTTTTATAGCAATTTCCGTTTGCGGCGCGCGGCGCCCGCTAATTTTTAGAACGAAATAGTAATACTATTTAATATTTAAAAATATGACTTCGATACGGTTTAAGTTTAACGTAAAGTCCGTGTTTTTCAATTTCCGATTTTTTTCGTTTGTAAGATTTATTGTTCAACATATCGTCAAAAAGAATCGTCTCGGAATAATCGGCGACGTCAATAATAATCCGCGCTCCGGAAGTTTCGCTTGAAAAGTTTATTACGATAAGGCGGCGTTCGTTTTGGTAAGTCCATTGCCAGCATAAAATATTTTTAAAAAACCTATCGCCGTCTCCGGCGCTTTCGGGCGTCAGCTGCGTCCATTCGCCGTTCTTGAAAATTTCTTCGGATGTGAGTTTTAGAAATTTTTCGTAGAAACTTTTTACATATCTGCCGACTTTTTCCTTCGGCGCTCTTCCGAGTTGAACGGGGAGTTTAACGGTTTTTCCTTCAAGTTGACCGTCGTAATAAAAATCCATTCCGTCAATGGTTCCTATAATCGTCGCGGCGGCGAGAGCTTTTTCTTTTCCCAAAACTTTGATGGAGCGCTCTTCGTCGTGATTTTCAATAAAGCGCACGGATTTCATCCTATATTCGGGATCCGCGTGTAAATGGCTCCTTATTTCATGCACATTTCCGCTGACGATTCTTTCGGTAAGTTTTTTATCGTATGTATAATCAAAACCTAGCTGCTGCAGCTTCCATTCGAGGTCCCAATAGACTTCTCCGATAAAAATAAAATCTTCTCTTTCTTTTTTTATGTAGTCGATTGCAATTTTCCAAAACTCGTTTTTCGGTTCGGAGACCTTCATAGTTTCCAGAACGCCGCCCCAGGTATTTTTAAATACGTTATTCAACGCAAGCATTGCCATATCGCAGCGGAGTCCGTCGGCAACGCGCGTTAGCCGGATCAGCGTTTCCAGCATAAAATCTCTTGCGGAAACGCTGAAATAATTAACTTGAACCGTGTCCTGCCAAGCGGGATAAAACGGATCGCGCCCGTGCGCAAGCGCGAACTTACTGTCGCGGTATGGTTTGAAGAATGTATGAGGATCGTCGTAATAATATTTTTCGTCCGTGTAAAGAAAAATATCCGGATGAGTGCGGATTAAAATCGATTCCGCCGAAAAATGGTTCGGGACGTAATCGAGTATTAATTTCATGCCCCGTTCGTTTAATTTAGATTTTAAATTCAGCAGATCGTCGAGATTTCCGAGATCATAATTCACATCGTAAACGTCAATGGCGTAAGGCGAACCGATAACGTCTTCTTCCGTCCAGTCTTTAAGAGCTCTTTCGTATTCGTCGGTCAGTTCGTCTTCAAAAGCATATCTCTGAACGGCGCTTTTGCTGATTTTCCAAATTCCCATCAGCCAAACAAAATCAACTCCAAGCTCTCTCAAATAGTCCCAGTAAGTATCGGGAATATTAGACAGCTTAGCCTTTTGCCCGGCTTTGTCGAATTGTCTTATCCACACGCGAGTGTTTATTTCATATAATCTTGGGTTGGCGGTCATATCATTCAATTTCGTTAATCAAAATATTTTCTTCTCTGATCGCTTTCTTTTCTTCTTCCAACTCTTTGTTCAACCGGAGAAGTTCCAAAACATTATCGTCGGTTTCCGAATTCTTGATTTTAATTTTGTTATTTTCAATTTCTTCGTTGATTTTTGTGATTCTGAATTTTTTAATCACGTCGGATGCGTAACGAAGCGCGTTCTTTTTAGTAACTTCGGCGGAAGTTATTTCTTCTCCGTGTTTTGCGCTGATGGAGATATCGTTTAAGGTAAGAGAAAGCGCGATGTTTCTTAAATTATCATCTTCAATTTTCTCAATGATACCCGAAGGGGAAACAATGTCGTTTCTGTAATTTTCCAGCGCTATTTCCGAAAGTTTTCTGTAATCGGGGTTATGCAGATCGTCCGGCATAATATTATCGAAAATCAAATCCTGAATTTCTTCAACGCCTTCGAACAGAAGCCGGATGATTTCTTCTTCAAACTTTGCCTCAATTCTCGTTATCGTTTTAATTTTTTCCGCTTCATGCGGAATGGGCGCTTCGGGGTTTTGCCCCGCGTACCTCTTCTTCTGCGAGTCTTTTTTATTAAGCAGCTTATCAAGCTCGCTTTCAACAAGCACTTCCCGCAGATCGAACTTTTTTGAAATTGATTTTATCATCAAATTTCGTTTCAGTTCGTCTTCAATTAAAGCGACGGATTTTACAAGTTCGCGCACAACTTCGGCTTGCGATTCAGGCGAATCGAGTTTTCCTTCTTGTTGATAAATCCGCATTTGATATTCCAGAAAATTATCGGCTTGTTTAACAAGCTCGTCAAAGTCTTTTTTTCCGTATTGGTTTATGAAAGAATCCGGGTCTTCTCCTTCCGGCAGCGCTACGATCCTCACTTCAAAATCTTCTTTCAGCAATAACTCGATGCTTCTCATTGCGGCATGCTGTCCGGCTGAATCGGCGTCGTATATAACGACAATATTTTTCGTAAATCGGGAAAGAAGTTTTATCTGTTCTTCCGTTAAAGAAGTTCCCGAAGAAGCGACAACGTTCTTCACGCCGTTCTGAAAAAGCGCGATCAAATCCATATATCCTTCAACGAGAATCGCCTTGTTCAGTTTCCGGATTTCATCTTTCGAATGAAAAAGTCCGTATAAAGTTTTTCTCTTCAGATAAACCGGCGACTCGGGAGAGTTCAGATATTTGGCGGCTTTCTCTGCGTTGTTTAAAATGCGTCCGCCGAAACCGATAATTCTTCCGTTTGGCGAAAAGATGGGAAAGATGATTCTTCCGCGGTATTTATCGTAATAACTTCCGTCGTTTCGTTTATCTATAAGCCCAAGCTGCATTGCCTTTGCGAGGTTGACGTTTTTTTCTTCGGCGTAATGAAGAAAATGCTCCCACTCTGAAAAGGCATAACCGAGACCGAACATTTTCTGCGTTTGAGTTTTTATGTTTCTCTTCTTAAAATATTCCCGCGCAATTTCGCCTTGCCGACTGTTGAGGAGATTATTCGAAAAGTATTTCGCGGCGGTCACGTTGACGTCATAGAGTTCTTCCAATTCCGAATTTACGATTGAAGAACTTCCCTTTTCTAATTCAAGTTTAACTCCAAGATGTTCGGCGACTTCCTGCACGGCTTCAATAAAAGAGATGCTTTTGTACTGCATCAAAAAGTTAAAAACATTGCCGCCGGCGTTGCAGACGAAACATTTGTATATCTGTTTCTCTTCGCTAACTTTCAGCGACGGGTTTTTATCGTTGTGAAAAGGGCAAAGCCCCGCGTAGGTTTTCCCCTGTTTTTTGAGGTGAACATAAGTAGAGATAACGTCAACAATATTGGCTAAATTTCTTATCTCTTCTATTTTATTTTCCGGAATTCTCATCGGCTTTGCTTTAGTGGAAAAATCATAGTTTCAAAACTTTTCGGTAAATCAAGATAATGTAAGATAAGACGAGTTTCCGAAATATCAAAATTCAAAGACGCCGTTATTGTGCAATGTTCTTGCCGCTTCCTCAGACCGCTTGTCCGCTAAATTGTTATTGACAATATTTCAGCAGCTCGCGGTTTGCAAATTGTAATCAATCATCATTGCGAGTTAATGAAATAAGCGAAGCAATCTGCCGCATTCGGCGCGGAACCTGCATTGGCAACGCTTTGATAGATTAGAGTTTCTGCAAAAAAAGATTTAAGAACAATCCGCGGCGGCGGATTAACAGCCTGCTCCGATATATCGGAGATATTTGATTTTAGAAGATAAAAAAGATCTGAAATAATAAAACAACTTATCCCGATGTTTTTTATCGGGAAGGATTTAAATTGAGTTTGAACCGCGCAAAAACTTTACATCCTAAAATTTTTGTTCTCAATTTGTTATTGATAATTTTTACGCAAAATGTTATATAGCATTATCGCTCTAAATCGGTTTGAATATTCCCAATTATAAAATAAATCGGAGGACGGATGCTTTCTAAATACTTTCAATTTGAAGAATTACAAACTGATTTTAAAACCGAAGTAATCGCGGGCTTCACGACTTTTTTCACGATGTCGTATATAATTATCGTCAACCCGAAAATTTTAGAAGCCGCGGGAATGCCGTTCGGTCCTTCGATGGTCGCCACAATTTTAAGCGCGTTTTTCGGCACTATGGCTATGGGCGTTTACGCCAAGCGTCCTTTTGCAATCGCGCCGTATATGGGCGAAAACGCTTTTGTGGCTTTCACCGTCGTTAAAGTTATGGGTTATTCGTGGCAGACCGCTTTGGGCGCGATTTTCATCAGCGGCGTTTTGTTTGTTTTGTTAACGGCTTTCAAAATTCGCGGCTGGCTTGCCAACGCCATTCCCAACTCGCTTAAAATCTCCTTCGCCGTCGGAATCGGATTATTCCTTACGTTCATCGGTTTAAACGAGACGGGAATAGTCACCCTCGGCGTTCCGGGCGCGCCGGTTAAGGCAAACAGCTTTCACGAGGGGGGCGTTCTGCTCGCGCTTTTTGGAATTTTGTTCATCGGATTTTTGATGATAAAGAAAGTGAAGGGCTCAATCCTAATAGGGATTATTACCGTAACTGTTTTAGGAATGATTTTCAAACTTTCTCCCGCGCCGGAAAGTCTTGTTAGCATGCCGCCGGATCTTTCGCCGTTATTTTTGAAATTGGACATAACCGGCGCGTTAACGTGGGGATTTTTCGCCGTAATTTTAACGGTCTTCGTGATGGATTTTGTCGATACGATGGGAACTTTAATCGGAGTTTCGTTCAAAGCTA
>JAADIR010000240.1 GCA_013151245.1 Chlorobiota bacterium | reverse complement strand
TTTTTTACCGTAACAATGTATGTAACTCAATACTTCTATATTGGTTGTCTCTAATAATTTTTCATAGTTGTTCTTTTTTCCAAATATGCGTTCGTTCATTTTTATTCATTTGTATTGTTTCATTAAATTCGTGGTAGAACCAAAGTTTTTTGTGGTTACTATTCTTAATTCTTCTTATTTTCGCAAACTATGAAAATAAAATCCATAATTATCGTTTTTTTTATCTTCGTTTTTTCCCTTTCCGCGCAAACAAAGTATTTCGTTTTTTTTAAAGATAAAGGGATTACGAAAGATGAATTCAGATCCGCAGAAAAATCGCTTTTAAAATCGGCGGAAAATCTTTTAACTCCGCGAGCCGTTGAAAGACGTAAAAAAGTTCTCGGCGATTCTTATATCTTTTATGAAGATTTACCGGTTGTTTCCGAATACGTTTCCGATCTTGAATCTGCCGGCGCGAAAATCATATATAAACTCAGATGGTTCAACGCCGTTTCCGCAAGATTTTCAGATGGAATAAAAGAGAAGATAAAATCTTTTCCATTTGTGAAAAAGATAGTTCCGGTCAGAGGAATTAAAGCAAGGCAGCCGGAGTTTCAAGAAAAATATCAGCCGAATGAGGTTTTTTCATCCGCTTCTTCTCATAGTTATGATTACGGAAATTCGTTCAACCAATACGAACTTTCCGGAATCCCTTTTTTACATGATAAAGGAATAACAGGGGAAGGCGTTGTAATAGGAATTCTCGATACAGGTTTTGATTGGAAGACGCCGGAATCGATAAAGAACAGAAATGTTATTGCGGAATACGATTTTGTATTTCACGACAGCGTTACGGCGAACCAGGAATATGATCATCCCGCGCAGTCAAATCACGGAACAGGCGTTTTTTCTATCGTCGGCGGTTTTACCAACCATAAGCTAGTCGCTCCGGCTTTCGGCGCGAGTTATATTCTGGCAAAAACGGAAGATATCAGAAGCGAAACTCCAATCGAAGAAGATAATTACGCCGCCGCTTTGCAATGGATGGAAGCGTTGGGAGTCGATATCACAACATCCTCGCTTGGTTACAATATTTTCGACGCCGGTTATCAATCTCATACTTATGAAGATATGGACGGGAACACTACATTAATTACAAAAGCTTTGGAACTGGCTTTTCAAAGGGGAATAATTACGGTTACTTCCGCCGGAAACGAGGGCGTCTCAAGTTGGAGATATATTTTAGCGCCGGCGGACGGGTTTAACGTGATTGCGGTCGGGGCGGTATATCCCGATAATGTTTTGGCGAGTTTCAGTTCTCGCGGTCCTACTGCCGACGGAAGAATAAAACCCGAAGTGGTTGCCCAAGGCGTTGACGTCTATCTTGCGCGGGTTGCAAAAGATAAATACAGTTACGGAAGCGGAACTTCAATGGCTGCTCCCATAGTAGCCGGAATCGCCGCGCAAGTTTTGTCGTATTATCCGTATCTTTCCAACAGACAAATGAGACGAATTTTGCTGGAAAGTTCGGATCAAGCCGGCTATCCGGATAATAATAAAGGATACGGATTGTTGTCGGCGGTTAAAGCGTTTGATTACCCTAACTTAGAGCAAGCTACTTCAAGTTATATTTTGCATAAACAGTTTTTGAATGCGGAGAATATTAATCCGTTTTCGGTTAAGATTTTCTTTTCTTCCGATACTTCTTCATTTTCAAATTCAGATATGTATTATGCTCCCGATGAAGGATTTTCGTTTAATTTTCAAGAGTTTGGATTAGGGGAGCAAATCTATTTTTATTTTGAATATTTTGACGCAAACGCGGGAGCAGTTAAGCGTGATCCCGAAATTAGCAAATTTTATCGTTTCAAATACGGTTCGACTGATATAATCTTAAATACGCAAAAAGAAGCGATTGAAACCGACACGCCCGATAATTCCAAATTATATAATAATTTCCCAAATCCGTTCAGTTATTCAACGACAATTCGATTTGATTCAAAAGAAGAAAATAAATCTTCGGTAGCGATTTATGACGGAATGGGCGGAAAAGTGAATACCGTTTTCAATGGGAAACTCAGAAAAGGAATCAATTTATTCAACTGGAACGGACGCGACGCAAACGGAAGAAAATGCGCCAGCGGCGTTTATTTTTACACGGTTCAAACAAATGGAAAAACTTTTAGCGGTAAAATGATCTATTTAAAATAATTAAATCAATGCTTGTGCATATTCAATTGATGCTGTCTTTCCAGCATCTCGGCGTATTCGTCGGCTACTTCCTGAACGGTTCTGCTTGAAATCAAATTGTAAATTCTGTTGCGCAGTTCAGTCCATTCTTCATGAAGCGGACAAGGATTTTCGTCCGAACATTCTTTCAAACCGGTAACGCATTTCAGGTTGATTACCGGACCTTCAATTCTTTCTACAATTTCCAAAATGGAACTGTTTTTTGCAAGCGAAGTAATCTTAAAACCGCCGCCGCGTCCTTTGAACGAATCGACGTAACCATATTTTGCCATCCGCTGCAAAATTTTTGCAAGATAATGCGTAGGAATATCTTCGCTTTCCGCTATTTCCGAAGACATGCATAATTTATCGGGATTTTGTTTTGCCAAATACAAGATTGCTCTAATCGCATATTCGCCGGTTTTTGTGTAAATCATTTTAATTCCCTCGCTAGAAATCTAAATACGATATAATGTATAAATTTTACAAGCAAATAATAAGCAAATGAGACCTATTTATCAAGTTTAGCGGCATTCGCTTAAAATTCAAAATAAAGGCTAAATTTTCTTTAACACTTTTTCTTTGAGAATATTTACTTTTAACGAATTCGCCGAAGCGTCCTTACACTGTTCGATGAATTTTTCAACTCTCGAAGGTTCAATCAGCGCTTCAATTGAAGGGGATTCGGCGAATTTGTTTTCTATTTCCGATGCGTTGAATTGTTTCAGCAAATGATGCGCGATACTCGTTTGGGAATAATCGAAAATGATTTCGATTTTTGTAAAGAATCCTTTTCTAACGATTTCGCAGTTTTCGAGCGTTTGGAAAGCCGATTGGTAATATGCTTTTCCCAACGGACCGACGCCCAATTTAACTCCTCCGTAATATCTGATAACGATTAGTAATGTATCGACAAGTTCGAAATGTTGAATAGCGTTGTAAATACGGATTCCAGCGGTTCCGTTCGGCTCGCCGCGTCGTCTGAATACTTAAAGGAATTGTCTTTCAACAGATAAGCATAGCAATGATGAGCGGCGTCGTAATATTTTTTGCGGATTTGTTCGAGAATCGCTTCCGCATCATCGACGCTTTCAACCGGAAACGCCTGACCGATAAAAGTCGAACCTTTTTCCTTGAGTCTTGTTTCCGTAAATTTTTTAACCGTGATAAATTTTTCGGACATTTTTATCATCTTTTTATTGTAACCGTCGGCTTTACGCCGACGCGTTCATGCAATCGCAAAATCAAAAAAACAGAGATCGAGGATTTGCAATCGTTTTCCGCAGACGTAAAGACTGCGGCTACATTTTCAATTGTGGTAACCGTCGGCTTTACGCCGACGCGTTCATGTAATCGCAAAATCCAAAAAAACAGAGATCGAGAATTTGCAATTGTTTTCCGCAGACGTAAAGTCTGCGGATACATTTCACAAATAAATGAATTCTAACGCACAATTTTATTTGCTTTTCAAAATTTCATTGACTAAAATAAAGGTTTGAACTTTTGTAATCTACTTAAATGAACGGCAGACGAAAAATAATCATAAAAGGGGCTCGCGAGCACAATCTTAAAAATATCGACGTGGAAATTCCGCGCGATACTTTTACGGTGATTACCGGTCTTTCCGGCTCGGGAAAATCTTCGCTCGCTTTCGACACAATTTACGCCGAAGGGCAGAGAAGATACATCGAATCTCTTTCCGCATACGCGCGACAATTCTTAAATCAGCTTGAAAAACCGGAAGTAGATTTGATCGAAGGATTGAGTCCGTCTATTTCCATCGAGCAGAAATCGACTTCGGGGAACCCGCGTTCAACCGTGGGAACCGTAACGGAGATTTACGATTACCTTCGCCTGCTTTTTGCGCGCGTTGGAACGCCGCATTGTTTCCGCTGCGGAAGACCTGTACAAAAGCAATCCGCCGATCAAATAATTGATTACGCTTCGAAACATTTTGAAGGGAAGAAGATTCATATTATGGCTCCGGTCGTGCGCGGAAGAAAAGGACATTACCGCGAATTGTTTGAAGATATTCAAAAGGAAGGATTTGTGAGGGCGCGCGTTGACGGCGAAATATTGGAGTTGGAAAAAGGATTCAAAGTTGATCGCTACAAAGTTCACAATATCGAAATAGTAATTGACAGACTGAAAGTAACCGGAAAATCCGTTTACAGATTGAGCGGTTCGTTAAATGTCGCGCTCAATTACGGAAACGGGATCGTGATAGTTAACGACGGCGAAAAAGATTATCTTTTCAGCCGCGAACTTTCCTGCTCGCATTGCGGAATAAGCATTTCCGAACTCGCGCCGAACAGTTTTTCGTTCAACTCGCCTTACGGTTCGTGCCCCGATTGCGAAGGGTTGGGAGTTAAAAAAGAATTCGACGCCGATTTGATAATTCCCGATTGGGAAAAAACAATCAACGAGGGCGGACTCGATCCGCTGGGTAAACCGCGAAAGATCTGGCTTTTCAGTCAACTGAGAGGCGTCGCCAATTTTTTCGGATTCGATTTCGATACGAAATTAAAAGAGATCCCGGACGATGCGCTGAGAACAATACTTTACGGCAGCAAAGAGAAAATCGCTTATTCATACGAATACGGCGCGGGAAAAAGCGTGGAATACAAGCACCGTTTCGGCGGATTAATAAATTATTTAAAACACAATTACGAAAGTTCTTCTTCCAACAAAATCCGCGAATGGACGGAATCTTACATGAACACGCTCACGTGTTCCGCTTGCGGCGGCGGACGTTTACGAAGAGAATCTCTTGCCGTTAAAATAGCCGGTAAAAATATAAGCGAAATCACTTCGCTTTCAATCACGCGGGCAAAAGAATTTTTCGACAATCTCGAATTTGACGAACGTAACTCAATCATTTCAAAACCGATATTAAAAGAGATTAAAGAACGTTTGCAATTTCTGCTCGACGTCGGGTTGAATTATTTAACGCTCGACAGATCTTCGAGAACCCTGTCCGGCGGGGAATCGCAGCGGATAAGGCTCGCTACGCAAATAGGCTCGCAGCTTTCCGGCGTTTTGTATGTTTTGGACGAGCCGAGCATCGGATTGCATCAGCGGGACAACATCAAGCTAATCAACTCGCTGAAAAATCTTCGCGATATGGGAAACACCATTATCGTCGTAGAACACGACCGCGAAACAATCGAAAGCTCGGATTACATGATTGACCTTGGACCCGGCGCGGGAATTCACGGCGGAAATATTTGCTCGGAAGGAATTACGAAATCGCTGCTGAAAACAAAAAACGGCTCTACGTCGCTGACGCTTAAGTATTTATCCGACAGAAAAGAAATTCCGGTTCCCGAAAAACGAAGAAAAGAAAACGGCAAATTTATTGAACTGTTTGGCGCGCGCGGAAATAATTTGAAGGAGATAGACGTTAAATATCCGCTCGGAACCTTTATTGCAATCACGGGCGTGAGCGGCTCCGGTAAATCTTCCCTCGTGAACGAAACGCTTGTGCGGATTTTGATGAGGAAAATTTACAATTCAAAAACGGTTCCGCTGCCTTATCGCGAAATCAAGGGACTTGAAAACATCGATAAAGTAATCGAGATCGATCAATCGCCGATTGGGAGAACGCCGCGTTCAAATCCCGCCACTTACACCGGACTTTTCACTTTCATTCGAGATTTGTTCACCGAACTTCCCGAAGCGAAAGTGCGAGGCTATAAACCCGGTCGATTCAGTTTCAACGTAAAAGGCGGTCGCTGCGAAGAATGCCAAGGCGACGGCGTGAAAAAAATCGAAATGAATTTTCTGCCGAACGTTTACGTTGAATGCGAAGTTTGCCGCGGAAAAAGATACAACAGAGAAACGCTCGAGGTTCTTTACAAAACTAAATCAATTTCCGACGTTCTCGAAATGACAGTCGAGGAAGCGAAAGATTTCTTTGAGGATTTTCCTCGGCTGAAAAGAAAAATAGACGCGCTTTACGACGTTGGTTTGGGTTATATAAAACTTGGACAGCAAGCCACAACGCTTTCCGGCGGCGAAGCCCAGCGCGTGAAACTCGCAACGGAATTGAGCAAAGTGAGCACGGGCAAAACGGTTTACGTGTTGGACGAACCGACAACCGGATTGCATTTTGAAGACGTGAACATTCTTCTTTCCGTCTTGAACAAATTGGTCGATAAAGGAAACACGGTAATAATAGTAGAACACAATCTCGACGTAATTAAATTTGCCGATTACATAATTGACTTGGGACCCGACGGCGGCGAACACGGCGGATACGTTATTGCAGCCGGAACGCCGGAAGAAGTCGCAAAAAATGAAAATTCCGTAACCGGATATTATTTAAAGAAAGAATTAGAGAGAAGCAATAAGTACGATTAGAATGTTATTCCCGCGAAAGCGGGAATCTATAATATCACAGGTTAAATCCTTCCCGATAAAAAATATCGGGACAAGTTGTTTTTTATTGCACAGCGGTAAAGAAATTTTGATGATTAATTTGATAATGAATAGAATAGGTGAATGTATTACGGAATGAATGAGAAATTCAAACCGAAACATTAATTGTTATGTTTGGGATCTCATTATTGTCCATTCTCCATTATCAATTGCGGTCTACCGCGATATGACTAAATAAATTTTGGAGCAAATGTAAAAAAATGAAAAAAATAATTATCCCGAAAGAAATAGTAACAGTAAACGAAAGTAACGAAATCATCCGCGACAAAGCCGTTGTGATTGAAGAAGGAATCATAAAGCGTTTTATTCCCAAAGAAGATGTAAAAGAGTATTCCGACGAATTTGAAGTTTTCGATTTATCCGAATTGACGCTGCTGCCCGGTTTTGTGCAGACGCACGTTCACTTATGTCAAACCCTTTTCCGAGGATTGGCGGACGATTTGGAACTTCTCGATTGGCTGCGGAAAAAAATATTTCCGTTTGAACATCGGCACAACGCCGAATCGTTGCGTTTTTCGGCGGCTTTGGGAATTCACGAGCTTCAAACCGGCGGCACTACTACGATTCTCGACATGGGAACAATCAATCATCACCGTTCCGTTTTTGAAGAATTGATCAAAGCCGATATGCGAGCGGTTTCCGGAAAGTGCATGACCGACATGAACGATCTTTATCCCGATTTTAAAGAAGATACGAAAAAGAGTCTTCAAACGAGTTACGAACTCTCCGAAGAATTTCACGGCGCGAACGGCGGAAAAATACGTTACGGATTCGCCCCGCGTTTCGTCCTTTCGTGCACGGAAGATTTGATGATAGAAGCATACCAAATGACGCAGGATTTTGAAGGAGCCTTTTACCACACTCATTCTTCCGAAAACAAAGGCGAAATTGCGGTCGTAAAGAAAATGACAGGAAAGGAAAATATCGAATATTTCGATTCAATCGGCGTATTGGGAGAAAACACCGTTCTTGCGCATTCAATTCACACGAATGAAAAAGAGATTGAAATTTTGAAAGAAAGAAAAGTGCGAGTGGCGCATTGTCCGTCAACCAACTTAAAACTCGGTTCGGGAATAGCGAACATTCCGCGCTATCTCAACGAAGGAATTTCGGTTTCAATAGGAGCGGACGGACCGCCGTGCAACAACAGTCTTAGTATGTTCGAAGAGATGCGCGCCGCGGCGCTGATTCAAAAACCGATTCACGGACCAACTTCAATGGACGCGCTGACGGTTCTGCGTCTCGCTACAATAGAAGGCGCGAAAGCGCTGCATCTCGAAAAAGAAATCGGCAGCGTGGAAGAAGGGAAGAAAGCCGATTTGATTTTACTCGATTTGAACGGAAGCGATAAATCGCTTTTGGACGACGACGAAAACATTTACAGCGATATTGTTTACGCATCAAACAAGCGCGACGTAAAGGACGTTATGATAGAAGGGCGTTGGGTCGCTCGCGACGGTAAATCAACCGTTTACGATGAAAAGGAAATTGTTGCGAAAGGAAGGGAAGAGTTGTTGAAATTGCTTGCAAGAGCAAAAACGTAAAACGTGAAACGAAAAACGTATTCAGGTCTCAGTCATTCCGAGCGAAGCGAAGGAATCTATTTTACCGTGTGGAAATTTTAATTGATAAAAAAACGGAAGAGGTAAAAGGGTAGAAGTTAGAGTAATTCCAATATTTTTCTAATGACTAATGACCAATGACCGATGACCGATGACCAATAACATCAATTGAATTAAAACAAATAAAATATAAATAATTTAAGTTAAAATAATATGGAAATTTAAAATGAAAATAATCTTCGCCAGCGGAAATAAGGGGAAAATAGTGGAAGTGAGAAAACTATTGTCGGACTTGGGAATAGAAATCATTGCATTGCCCGATTTGGAAGACGCGCCGGAAATAATTGAAGACGCGGATACGTTCGAAGGGAACGCCAAAATCAAAGCGAAAGTAGTTTTTGATAAATATAAACTCCCCGTAATTGCGGACGACAGCGGTTTGAGCGTCGAACAACTCGGAGGCGCGCCGGGAATTTATTCCGCGCGGTTTGCGGGAGAGGGTTGCACGTATGAAGACAACAACAGAAAATTGCTTGAAGAATTGAAAAACTATCCAGAGCCGCATCGAGCTAAATTTATTTGCCATGCAGTGTTTTACGACGGAAAAGATTTCGTAAATTCCGTAGGCGAACTGAAAGGAGAAATCGTTCACGAATACAGAGGAATTCGCGGTTTCGGCTACGATCCGATTTTCCGTCCCGAAGGATACGACAGAAATCTCGCCGAGTTAACGCTCGAGGAAAAAAACAAAATAAGCCATCGCGGAAAGGCGTTTAGAGGGTTGAAGGAAAAGTTGGAAAGTTTGATCGATTATAATTAAATGAAGACTTTAAGAATGTCTTATGAATTATCCTTTTTAATTTGATAATTTATTTTTGCAATGGTTTCTGGTAAGTTTTTAATCAAGAAATCAAAAATGTCACTTTTTAATAAAGCATTTTCATAAATACTTAAAAATTGTTCTTTCTTTATTATTTCAC
>JAADIR010000250.1 GCA_013151245.1 Chlorobiota bacterium | reverse complement strand
AAAAAAGGAACGGCGATTCAAAAAGGAGATTTAATCGGCAGAATCGATGAAGAAACATTGGGCGCAAACGTTCACGCTTCCATTTCGGGAGCCGTTACGGAAGTTAATAATGATTTTGTAATAATTGAAAACGTTTAATTAAAAGTTTTTTAGCTAAAGGAAAATAAAATGAATTCATTGGGACTAATTGAAATGACAAGCGTAGCCGCGGGAATGCACGCCGCCGATATAATGCTTAAAACTTCGCAAGTTGAGTTGATTCTTTCCCGTTCGATTTGTTCGGGAAAATACATTGTAATGATTGGCGGCGAAGTGGCGGAAGTTCAATCGGCGGTTGAAGCCGGGAGCCAAACGGTTGATTACGCGGTTATTGACACATTCGTAATTCCCAACGTTCACCCCGATATTTTTCCCGCTATTTCCGGTCACAGCGGCGCGGAACAATTGGAATCTCTCGGCATTATTGAAGCGTTTTCGGTAGCCTCATTAATTGAAGGCGCGGACGCGGCGGTAAAAGCCGCAAGCGTAAAGCTTTTGGAAATCCGCTTGGCGATGGCGCTCGGCGGAAAAGCATTCTGCACTTTAACCGGAGAAGTAGCCGCAGTTACAAGCGCTGTGGAAGCCGGCGCTAAAGTGATTGGAGATAAAGGTCTTCTTGTAAATAAAGTAGTTATTCCGCAGCCGCGCGCCGAACTTTTTAGAGAGATGGTGTAAAGAGATTGAGATATTCCGCCCCGCTTTATTGTTGTCTCTTTGTTGGGCGACGACAATAAACTTTATTACATCGACAACGCTTCAACGTTAACATCGGTCGGAGAAGAAAATGAAACTATTAAAACTTATTCATTATCTCAGAATTATCCGAATCCATTCTCCAAAGGATCCGGTGGAAATCCTTCAACGGTAATATCATACAGTTTACCGGAAAACGGTTTTGTTTCGCTGAAAGTTTACGACGTACTCGGAAACGAAATTGCAGAGTTGGTGAACAAAGAACAATCCGCGGGAATGACAACCGAAAAGTTCGTCGATTCATAAATCAAAACGACTGTTAACTGGAGTTTCTGCAAAATAAGAAATTATCATTTCGACCGGAGGGGAAAATCTTTTAATTTACGCAATAATCAAAAGATTTCTTATCCGGCGGCTACAGGGTTCGAACTTGTCAGCCTCCGGCTGAATGACAGAACGTTTATTTTGCAGAAACTCTACTTGTTATTTCCCAAAATATTCAGCGCTTTAAAATCCTTTTAACCTTTTCTCCTTTTTACCTTTCCAACCTCAAGTGAGAAAATCCCATTACTCTCCATTCTTTTTATTAATTTTGCACTCGAACATTACCGGCTTGAATGAATAAGAAAATTTCATATACCGATTTTTCAAAGGATGACTTGAGCGAACTCCTTTCAAACTCTCTTGCGGGAGATTCCGCGTCGTTTTCAAAATTATCCGACGTCATAAATGATATATCGCTCGGTTATTTCAAATCAAAAATAAAAAGCGGAAAAATAATTAACGTTGAAGACGCCGAAGATTTGGCGCAGAACGTTTATATCTCTTTCGCTAAACAATATCAAAACATCGACAACATTGAAAATTGGCTTCGCCGGGTTCTTTTTCTGACATTTGTTAATTGGTACAAAGCAAAAAGAAAATATCTCCATTTCGAACTTGACGAAACGCGACGGGAAGCCGAAAGCGATAATTTTTCGCAAAACGCGGATTTGGATAAAATAGTTGAACTATTGAACGATTTAAGCGAAAATAAAAGAGAAATAATAAAATTACGCTATTGGCACGGATTGAAATTTTCGGAAATAGCTGAAAAACTGGATAAGAACGAAGCCGCAATTAAAAAGATGTTTTACAGAACTTTGGAGGAGATGAAAAAAATGTTGGAATAATTTGTCACTTTTCCGCTCGTTCCATTACTAAAAGAGCGTAATTAAATTATTTCCAACAAAAAACGAGGCGTTATTATGAAAAAATTATTACTATTCTCAGCTTTTATTTTCGCCGCTTTTAATTTTGCGATTTTCGCAAACGGCGGTCATGATTATTGCGGCGGCGGCGACGTTAATCCGGATTCTATCCAAACAGTTACCGTTACCGGTACGGCGATAGTTGACGATAGCTACATGCACCCTATGTATTATCTTGACGAAGACCAAGACGGCGTAGCGGATTATCATTTGAACTTCGGTCCGTATTGGTACGAACCCGACAGCTCGAACGCGACAAGACCGAACGACGGCGACGTTGTAACGATAACGGGCGGATTGCACGATTCCGATATGATGGACGAACCGACGATTATAGTTTATGATATTAACGGCGAATTTTGGAGAGAACCTTATTACGCCGATTGGAACGACATGGGGCGTCACAGCAATGCAAACGGTCATCATTCGGGAAGCGACGGTTACTGTTACGGTTTCGGATGGGATCATGATAGTTTGAATACCGTGACTGTGAGCGGAACGGCAATAGTCGATACCACTTTTATGTGGAATCATTATTTCTTAGATGAAAATAACGACGGAACGCCTGAATACAAGTTAAACTTCGGACCTTACTGGTACGAGCCGGAATCGGGCGCGCAGAGACCTTTAGACGGCGACGCAATTACAATTACCGGAAGTTTAATGACAACCGGCGATGTTTTCGACGCAATTATTGTTTTTGAAATTAACGGTCAAGTTTGGAGAGATTCAACTTTATTCGGCGATCACATGGGCGGCGGATGGTTCAATCAAAATATGACGGGAAGCGAAGATTTCAACGCTATGTTTGATAACGGCGATATGATAACTATTCATTCCGGATGGGCTGATAACGGAACGAACAAAGACGGCGGTCACGGCGGCGGAATGAATGGAGACTTTCCCGATTCAATGTTCTGCCAGATGTTTGAAGTGTTTCCGGAAAATATTCCTAATCAAAACGGAATGGATATTCTTGCCGGTTACGAATTGCATATGTATGAACCTGATGGAAGTATGGGTATGATGGGCGGCGGCTGCATGGACGGAAACAATTATTTCGGTTCCGACGTTGATTATACTTTCCATTATTCCGACGCTCAGCTTGCAACTTTTAACGCCGACGAAGGAAGCATTAACGTTAAAATTTGGGATCAAGGAACAAACGCTTGGGTGGACGCAAACGCCGCGATTGACGTTACAACTAATACGGTAACATTCTCGACCAATCAAGTAAGCAATTATTACGTAATTACTTACGATTCCGTTCTTCCGGTGGAACTTGCTTCGTTTACGGCGCAGACGGTTGACAACGGCGTTCTTCTAAGCTGGGAAACCGCCACTGAAATTAACAACAAAGGTTTTTCGGTTGAGAGATCGGATGACAACAGATGGGAAGAAATCGCTTTCATAAACGGCGCCGGAACTTCTTCGGAAAAGAACGTTTACGAATATTTTGACGCTTCGGCTCCGGAAGGAAATGTTTCTTACAGATTAGTTCAAATTGATCTCGACGGGACAATTACTTATTCCGATCCGGTGGAAGTCAGCGGAGAAGTAATTGAAAAATATTCTCTCGAACAGAACTATCCTAATCCGTTCAATCCGAGCACGGTTATTAACTATTCAATCCCTGTTGACGGAAACGTAACTTTGAAGATTTACGACATACTTGGAAACGAAGTCGCCGAATTGGTAAACGGAAAAATTTCAGCGGGAACGCACAAAGTAACTTTTGAAGCCTCCGGATTTACGTCGGGAATTTATTTCTACTCGATTCAAACGGATAACTTTAAAGCGACTAAAAAAATGATATTGCTTAAGTAAATACTTATTGTGCGGCGGGTGAATAGCCCGTCGCATTTTTATTCGGCGCGGTTTTTTCGGATGTTATTTTTAACGATTATTAAATGAAAGAAAGATAAAATGGAAAAGAAAGAAAAAATATTTGAATTGTTATCCAAAGAGAATTTAACGTCCGAAGAAACGCGTCTTCTAAATAAATTAATAGAAGAAAATCCGGAATTTAAAAGATATCTTCCGCTGATGCAGACTCTTAAATCCTTACCGGAAAAAACTCACATTGACGCCGACGTCATTGCAGAATATGTAATGTTCAAAAACGGCATGACGGTTGATAATTCCTCGATCATCGAATTTGCTCCGCGCGTTGAAAAACATCTTTCTTCGTGTGAAAAATGTATGAATGTGTTTACGGAACTAAATGAAGAATTTAACGAAGTTGACAATTACGTTACGGAACAGTTTGCGCCGAAGGAAGAAAAAGCGGTTATTCATGAAAAAACAAAGGGAAATGTTTTTGAAATTATATGGAATTTCTTCAACGCCGGCGGAATAAAATATTCTTTGGCTACGGCTTTTTCAGCGCTCTTAATTTATGTAACGCTTTTCGGAATCTCCGAAATAACCACTCCGAATTACATCGGACTATTCGGAAAGGAAACCATCGATGAAGCGCAGTTTACTCGCGGAAGGGAAACTCCTTTTTTCTTAAAAGGACAAACCGCTTTGAATGATAACGATATTGATTCGGCGATTAAATATTTCAAAGAAGATTTGAAACGGAATCCGAACGATAACACCGATTTTTACACCAATTATATTTTAGGGATGCTCTATCTGAAAAAATCAAAAACTTCTTTTATCGGTCTGTTCCCAAGTTTTAACGAGGATGATTTGAGCGGCGCAATCAATAATTTCAAAACTGCCATTAAGAAAAATAAAACCGGAATGTTTGAGAATATCAACTATAACGCTTATTATTTTCTAGGCGAAGCGTATCTGCTAAAAAACGATTTTCAAAACGCAATAAAATATTTAAACTTAGTCGTCGAAAACAGAGGCGGTTATTCTGAAGAAGCGAAAAAAATGCTAAGCGAATTGAAAGGATAGCG
The DNA here is from genome assembly GCA_013151245.1 of Chlorobiota bacterium. Lineage (GTDB taxonomy): Bacteria > Bacteroidota > Ignavibacteria > Ignavibacteriales > Melioribacteraceae > JAADIR01. The sequence continues at coordinate 20,983 of JAADIR010000250.1, read as the reverse complement.
GCAATTGCATTCGGCAAAGAAAATATTGCAAATATTTTTTACGGCGGTTTTACTGCCGGCGATTTTGTTTTCGGCGGGCGGCGACGGCGCTTTGAAAAAAATCCAAAAGGAAATTGAACGTAACGGTTTTAATCTTCAAAGACTGGAAACTTACGACTTTATCCTTCGTAATTACGCAGTAAATCAGACTAATGAAAATAAATTTTTGGAGAAGTTAAAACCTTCATTCGGAAGAGATTTTCTTGCGGCGGAAGTAAAGTTCAAGGGCGGGGAATTCAAAAACGCTTTTAATTTGCTGCTTCCGCATCTTACCGATGAGCCTGAATTTCTGCGATATTATCATCTTCTGGCAAAAACCGCTCAAATAATACGGACTGATACATTACTGTTAAAAAACGCTTCGAAAACAGGGGGGAATTTTCGAGAATTGTTTTTATTGGGGTTGCTGCATTACAACCGTTCCGATTTTGATTCGGCGAAGCGCTATTTTTCAGAAGCGTCAAAGCTGAAACCGGACAACTTCGAAATAAAATATATGCTTGGCTACACTGCCAGAAATTTGGGGAATTACGAAGCGGCGATACGAATACTTGACGAAGCTGAAACTTTGCTGAAATCGGGTTCTCCTGAAATTGCGAAATTATTTGTTGCAAAAGGTTCTCTTTATTATCTCTCCGGAGATTACGGAGCGGCAAAAGAGTATTATGAAAAGGGAAAAACCGAAGCGGAAAAATACGGTTATAACATTGAAAAAATTAAAGCGCTTTTAAATATTGCGATGATAAAGGACGAAGAAGGGAAATTAAACGAAGCAAGGAAAGACTTTATCCGCGCGTTAAAACTCGCCGAAAAAATTCAAGACAAAGAACTTGCCGCTATCTGCAATTCCGAACTTGCGGTTTCATATACTTACACAAACGAACTTGTGCAAGCAAAGAAACTTTACAAGCAAAGTTACGCTCTGTTTAAAAAATTGCATAACAATAAGAGAATTGCGCTTGCGGCAAATAATATCGGCAGTATAAATTTAAGCGTCGCAAATTATATTGAGGCTTTGCAATACTATCAATTGGGACTTCTTTACGCCGGCGATAATCCGCGGACAAGAATGCTGCTGCTGCGGGGAGTTGGGAATGTTTATATGAATCTTTCTAATTATTCCGAAGCCGTCGAATATTTTAATAAAGCAAAAAAGATTGCCTCGAAAATTAAAGACATTACGGGCGAAGCCGAAACAGATATCAGTTTTGGAGTGTTGTTTTACAATCTGGATCAATCCGAAAAAGCGCTTAAATATTTGAAGGACGGCTTAAGTAAAATCAAAGAAGATGAGAATCCGTATCTGGTTTCGGATTTCTATCAAAAAATAGGAATAGTTGAAAACGCTTTGAGCATGAACGAACAAGCTGAAAAAGATTTGAGACGTTCCGAGGAAATCTCCGGCAAATTCGGATTTATTTATAACGAATTATTAGGCAAGACTTGGCTGGCATATATTTTACTTGAAAACGCTAAGCCGTATGAAGCGCTTGCAAAAATAAATGAAGTTAAAGAACAAACTAAGCCTTATGAACTTTATCAGCTTCTCGGCGTCCAAACTCTTTTTGCGGCTTTGGCTTACGATGAATTGGGAGACAAAAAAAACAAACTTGATAATTTACTTCAGACCGTAAAATATTCGCGGCAGGCAAATGATTATAATAATTTAATTGAAGCTAACTACAGACTTGGGAAATATTTTCTGGCGGACGGCAAAACCGGAGAAGCGGAAAAATATTTTGAACGGGCAATTAATTTAATTGAAGATTTATCCGGCAACTTGCTTTCGCATTCCGAAATACAAATAGCATATTTCTCAAAACAGATTGACGTTTATAACGGATTGATTGATATCTACTTGTCGGAATCGGAATACGAAAAAGCGCTGGAGCTGATTGACCGTTCGCGTTCCCGCAATACGCTCGCAAATCTATTGAGCTTGAAACTCCAATCCTTGAACGACAACAACGAACTCATCCAAACATTTTACGATCTTTCGTGGAAAATTCAAAACAGCGAAATATCCGGAAAAGAAATGGACTCGCTGAAAAATGAATACTCGGCTATTAAGGAACGGCTGAAAAATGAAGCTCCGGAGATAAGTAAATATCTTTCAAACAGCCGGAAAAGTTTTTCGCTTGAAGCGGCTCAAAAAGAACTGAATAAGAATCAGTATCTAATTTCTTTTTATGTGAACGACAGTTCAACTTATTATTTCAAGATTGGAAAATACGATTTTGAGTCGGGAAGAATAGACGACGGAAGAAAAAAATTGCTCGCAATGATCTCGGCAATTTCCCCTTATTACAATAGCAAGTTCAAAGATAAAAACGTTTATTTCAACAAAGACCTTTTTGCTTTCAATTCGTACGCGTCGAACCGGCTGTATCTTAAAATCATCCGTCCGGTTTTAAAAGATTTACCGGAAAATGCGGAATTGGTTTTTTCGCTTCCGACGGAAATGCTTAATTTGCCGCTTGAATTTTTGGTCACTCAATATCCAAAGGATTCAAGCCCGTTCAAATACGACGACAAAAGATTTCTCGTCAATGATTTTGCCGTAAGTTATTCGCCTTCGATAGCAATATGGAATGAATTGAAAGAGAGACCGGAAGTTTTAACCGACAAAATTCTTCTGATTGGCGATCCTTCTTTTATTAACTCAAATGAAAATCTTTACGCCGCTCAACGCGGGGCTACGGAAGATCTGGCGTTAACGACTAGGAATATTGTATTGGCTCCGCTTCGTTATTCGCGCTCTGAAATCGAGTCGATCGATAATCTTTTGAGCGGAAATGTTTTTTTAGGAAAAAGCGCCACAGAGACAAGTTTTAAAAAGAATTGTGAAAATACAAAATTGATTCATATCTCTTCCCATTCGCTTTTATATAAAAATAATCCTCTTATCATTTTCTCTAACTCGGATAATGAGAACGACGGTTATCTTGAAACGGGAGAAATATTACAATTAAAATTAAACAGCGATTTAGTCGTGCTAAGTTCGTGTAAATCCGGTTTGGGTGAAATTGACAGAGCGGAAGGAATACTTGGAATGGAAAAAGCTTTCTTCGAAGCCGGGGCTAAGAGTATTATTATTTCAGATTGGGACGTGGACGATAAATATACTTCAAATTTAATGGAATATTTTTATTCGTTTCTCAGCGAAGGGTTTTCAAAATCCGAGGCATTGAAGAAAGCGAAATTAAAATTTATTAAAGAAGTAAGCGGAAACCCATATTATTGGGCTGCTTTCAGGTTGTCGGGTAACGACGCTCCGCTGGAAATTAAAGCGAATTTGGGAAGCAATAATTCAACTTACATAGTTTTATTGTTGCTTCTTATCATCATTCCGTTTTTTACGAGAAGATATTTTAAAAATAAAATTTGAGATTTGGTTATGAGACATAAAACTACAGTAGCGCTATTGTTTATCCTTTTTTCCGCGTCGTCCGTATTTGCTCAAGAGCACGGGAATATTGAAGCAATGCCGCGCATGATTCATTTCAACGATATGTTCCAGAGGATGAGAACAATTAGAGTGACCAATATGGGTTGGGAAAGCGCAACGGTTGACAGCATTGTTTATGATCGCTCGGTGTTCAATATTCATCTAAACGATATCAGCGGACTGCCGGTTACGCTTTCAAATATGGAAAGTTTTACTTTTGATTTGTTGTTGTATAATTATTTCGATCTGTTTATGGAAGATTCGGCAAAAGTTATTTCCATTTATAATTCCGGAGAACATTCGCCGGAAAAAGTAAAGGTAAATCTTCAAATGGATATGATGGGCGACCATGAACAAGCGATGGTTAACGGAAACGTCAGCGACGCCTCGTCCGGTTTGGGAAATTCTAAATTATATTTCTTTTACGACGGTAATTTCCTTTTGGATTCAACCGTTACCGATATTAACGGAGACTATTCGAAAGGTTTGCCGGACGGAGATTATTTGATTGCCGCCTCACATGATAATTATTATATGCAGTTTGCTTACGGAAAAAAATCTATTTTGGACGCCGATTTTATTTCGGTTCAGCATGAAAGTATGACAACGGTAAACTTTGTTTTAGAGCCTGAAGTGGAAACTAACATCTCGGTTTCCGGCGTTGTGGTTGATAATACAAATTCATCCGGATTAGCTAAATCGGTTGTGATTGTTACGACCGGGAAACACACGCCAACGAAAGCCGCATACCCAACCGACGGCGAGGAGCGCACTTATGCAGCGATAACAAATTCCGACGGCTCTTACGAATTGAAAAATATAATGAGTGGAACATACTATATTCAGGCGTTCTCGGGTTTCTTATCGCCCGGATATTACAACGATGAAAACCATGTCGTCCATTTGTGGCAGGACGCGGATACGCTTGAAGTTTTTTCTTCAATGAACGGCAGAGATGTTTTTCTCGAACCGGATTCTTCCTACGGCGGAGGAGAGGCAAACGGCGCCGTCTTTTACAATGGTCCGAATTCCGAACCGGTTGACGACGTCGTTTTATACGCCATTAATCTTAATACAGATAAAATTTACTCGTATAATTTTTCCGCCGATCAAGGGGAGTTCATTGTAAATGATCTTCCATACGGCGAATACAAATTAGTCTCGGAAAAAATCGGTTATCCTAATGCCGAAAGCGATCCGTTTGAAATTTCATCAAGTCAAACTGTTATTAGCGATATTACATTAACTATTCCCGTAACTTCGGTTGAATATGTTGACGCCGAAACGGGGAAGTTTATTTTAATGCAGAATTATCCGAATCCGTTTAATCCTTCCACAGAAATTTTATATCAGCTGCCGGAGCGGAATTATGTTTCGTTGAAGGTTTACGATATTCTCGGAAACGTGATTGCAACCTTAGATGATGGAGTTAAGCCGGCAGGTATTTACCGCGCTACTTTTGCAGCCGACTCCAAATTATCATCGGGAATTTATTTTTATACGCTGGAAGCCGGGAATTTTATTCAAACGAAAAAGATGATTTTGCTGAGATAAGGAAATACTTCCGGTTAAAAAGCTTAGTATAATAGAGCTTCTGCAAAATAAGACATTTAGATGATTTGTCATTTCGCAGAAACTCTAATATACTGAATTCAAAGCAGTTTTCGGATTCCGTAAGGTTGTCATTGCGCTTCCGAAGGAATTCCGCGAACAATCCGTTAATATTAGTCTCCGTCTAACAAATTAATTCGTCAAAAAAAATTCCTCGCACTGACGCTGAGAATGAAAAAAATTTATATTTGCGCAGCACGAATTAATAACGCATGTTTTGCAAATATAGATTAATTCCAATAAATAAAATTGGCGGCTGCAACTTTACTTTTGCGGGTTTAATGTTAAATTTCAATTATCTGGTGTTCGGTTTTTGTTACGCTTAATTTGCTGAAAAGAATTTTTATTAATTCTGTTCCATACTTATTGAGGAATGAAATTGTTGCAACCTTTCTTTCATGCAGAGAACCTGCCGGATAAATTGCCGTTTTAATTTCTTCAAGCTGTTTGTTTTTGTCGTTCGTTTTTTGCCGTTGCGAAAGTTTGATTTTATCGCGGAAAAATTCGAGCAATTCCGCCGTCTGTTTCGCCGCGATTCTTATTTCGCCGCCCGAGTCGTTATCGGTTAAACTCAACTGTTCTTCAAGTCCGGCGAGTATTTCGGCAATATCAACTTTCGCATCGTTAAATAATTCGTCCAGCGTATCCGCCGCGTTTACAATAGTCTCATCGCCGGATTCGGTTTTAGAAATAAAAATAGTTTGAAGTTGTAAATCATTCCGGCGAATGTAAGCGGCGGCTTGTTCTTCGAGGAGCGTCGCTGAAATTGCCGGATAAATAAATGGCGGTTCAACGTCGTAAAAATAATAAAGCCGTTCGCTTTGCGCCAGCCGACTGATTTCAGCGGCGTCAGCAATTCTAAATCCCGTTTGAAAAAGATAATTCTGACAGACGGGAAGAAGCAGCGAACTTGGACTTATCCTTTCCGGTTCTTCCTTTAGGATAGCAAGTATTTCTTCTTCTGAAATCCTTTTTCTTTTAGTGTGTAAACGGAATTGATTTTCCGCCGGTTCAATTAAAAATCTCCGGCTCTCAACGGTTAAATAAAGATTGAGCGGAACTAATTTTTCATCTGCGCTGTAAATATCGTCAAGCGCCGCGGTGGTTTCTACCAGCTTCTCCGCATGTTCTCTGAAGTTTATTAATTCCTGCCGGAAGACCGGCGCAAGAAGTTTTTTTACTTCTTTGTCGGAAGGATTGAATATAACTAATCCGTACTCGTCAAAAAGCCTAAAAGCATATTGTGAAAACGCTTCCGTAAAAGTAGCGCCGCTTTTGTACGATTGAACGAGTCTTCTTACAACATCATCGGAAAAATCCGTGCGCGGCGAGAGAGAAGAAAACTTATTAACCAACTCCGCGATTTCATTTTTCAATCGGATTATTCCGGCGGTAGTATCATGCTCGGCTTCCCGCTCGTCCGTTTTGCAATGCAGCGTTATGAGCGAATTATTTTTATCCGTAAAAGTAAAATTTGTAATTTCGGAAAGCGAGGCGTTTTCCTCTTCAATCCACAAAATTGGAATGAAATTAAACTCGTCGAAATCCTCTTTTAATTTTTGAGATAATTTTATCGCCGAAATTATTTTATAAACAACGGATAGCGGACCGCCGAAGAGAAAAGGCTGAACTTCGCTAATGATAATAATTGTTTTTTCGTTTTCAATTGAATTAATATTTTGGATTGTAAGTTTCGACGGATTGCGAAGGGAATATTGTTCCGAAATAATTGATCTCAATTTTACGCGCAGCGTATCGTCCGGCGTAATGCGATTCTTAAATTGATTTTCATATTTGTCGGTATCGCGGAAATATTTATTGAAAAACACTTTGCAATTATCAAATTCATAAAGATAATCGAGAAAAAGATTTGAAAAACCTGGTATTTCTGAAAAATTTATCTGCATCGGATTTATCTGCCTTTCGAAAAACTTGTGTTACGAAAAATAATAAAAAGAAGATAAATTTAACTACAAATTTGCCGCCGCTAATTATTGGTTTGCGCTATCCGCGCTGCCGTGAAATACAAAGCTGAATATTTCCATCGAAGCCATTGTCGGAATTGATGAATTAATTTTGGATGAATGAACGATTGCGTTCGCTCGAAGGACTAAATTGAATAAAATTATCGTTGTAAAATTACCCGCCGAAAACATTTTTGCCTATAATGCACTCGAGGCATCTTTCTTTTGCGCAAAAATTGCGGTAAAGTTCAATCATTCCCTGCGCGTAGATTGTACGTTTTGCTATTTCTTTCAAACCGAGGTTCTCGGCGACCGTTCGTTCAATTCTGTTATCGCTTCTCTGCTTGAAGATAGAATAAGTTTCAATCAATTTTTTCGAAAGATTACTTTTTCCGAAGACGTCGAAATAAAGAACGAAGAACGGAAAGATAACATTGATTAATATTTCATCGGCGCGGGAAGCTCCGACAAAATAATTGATATAACTCTCGCTCTCTTTATCAAAAATATAATGCGAATGCCAGTAACCGCTTGCTTTGACGATAAAAAGCGTTCTGAGCGAATTGATTAAAATATCGGGTTTGCGGATCTCCGTAATCTTTTTAATCATAATCGAGATGAGTTTTTTATTTAATAGCTCGTCGAGAAACCGAACGCCGCCGGCAATGCGGATTGTGGGGAAGTTTTGCGGACGAAGGCGAAAGAACTTCCAGTCCGTTTCGTCGAATTTTTCGCCGTCGTAAAACTCTCTTATTTCAAGCCAGTCTTTCGCTAATTGTTTCGTATAATCGGAAGTTTCGGAAGCGGGAAGCGCTCTAACGTCCGGCGTCAATCCGGCAATATTGAACAGCGCCGATTCCGCAAGAGGAACGAAGGAACCGTCTTTCGGAAGTTTTGACAAAAACTCAACGTCCGCCGCCCTGGCTAGTTTTCGCATTATCGCTTTATTATGAGAATATCCAAGCGCTTCGAAAATAAATTCGTAAAGCGTCTGCCGCCAAAGCTCGCGCCCTTTGAAATCATCCGCGCTGAATTTTTTATTCCGAAATTCCGGCGTGAGTTCATATTTAATTATCGGTTCCTTAATGTTCATTTCTCTTAAAAAGGAAAGTTCTTTCAGCCGGTCAAAAATACGATTGATCTTTTTGTTGAACCTTTGAGCGCCGAGCTGTTTCACGTAATTTTCCGCGGTTGCAAAATCAATCGGAACGCCGGCGCCGCCGCATTTTAATCTCCCGTTTTTATTTTGTTTCTGTTCGGCGTTTTCAAGACGAAGCCGCCGTAAAATATCGCCGGAAATATTTTTCCGCAGCGTGACGGAAGGAATTTTTCTCCCTTCTCTGTTGTAAACATAAGCGTGGTTGAATTTATTGTTGAGCGCGATATGAAGAACCACTTTGTTGTAACGCGCATTAATGTTGTGTCCGTGCGTCTTCCAGTCTTTTATATCGCCGTCTATTTCTACGTCGCCGATATAAACTAAATTTCCGATACGGATTTTTGCGTTTGTGAAGTCGGGACCTGAAGTTTCGGAGTTAATTTCCCCTGGATGGAGGACTTCTATTTCATCGTAAGAATTTGTAACGAGAGGATTCTTGAATTCTTTCTTTGCCCAAATGTCGTATAGCGATTCTTCTACTATTTTCTCAAAACCAGTCATCATACTTTCCGTGTTGAGAATGATGATTTAAACTAAATATAATTTAATTCAAAGAGAGAAAAAATGCCACAATAAAATTCATCTTCCGTTTGTAAGAAGGAAAGGAAAAATTATAAAAATTTATAAATAATCTCGTTGTAATCAATTAATTTATCGCGGCAAGCCTGCGAAAAGTATTTATCGCTTCCGGCATAGATCAATGCTCTGCTGATATTGACAAGAAAATTACGGCTCTTCTTTTCCGAAAATATTTTGACAATTTCTTCCAGACTGCCTCCTTGAGCGCCGACTCCCGGAAGAAGAACAAACAAATCTTCAAACGAATCAATATTTTCCCTTAGTTCATCAGAATTAGTTGCGCCGAAGACGATTCCAAGATTTACGTTTTCATTCCAATCGTTTGTTTTTTTTATCACTTCTTGAAATAAATATTTTTTATTGGAAAGTTTCAATTTCTCAAAATCAGCTGAGCCGGGGTTGGAAGTTAAAGCGAGAATAAAATGAACTTTATCTTCGTACTCAAAAAACGGGGAGAGAGAATCGCCGCCCATTAAAGGATGAAGCGTGACTGAATCAAATCCGAAATGCTCAAAAACAGACTTTGCGTACATCGCGGAAGAATTGCCGATATCGCCCCTTTTGGCGTCGGCTATTGTGAAAATATTTTCGGGGATATATTTCAAAGTTTTTTCCATCGCGCTCAAACCGCCGATTCCTTCGCTTTCGTAAAAAGCAAAATTTAATTTGTAAGCCGCGGAAAAATCTTTCGTAGCTTCAATGATAGCTTTGTTGAATTCAAAAACCGGATCGTCGAATGCTAATAGATGTTTGGGAATTTTATTAATGTCGGAGTCAAGTCCTACGCAGACGTGAAGTCCTTTATCAAATGCGGAAATTAATTTTTCTTTTGATTTCATTTAACTATCTCTTGTTTTTTGAAATGTTAAGCGCAACGCCAATCAGCATCATAATCATTAAAAGAGAACTGCCGCCGTAACTTAAGAAGGGGAGCGGAACGCCGATGACCGGCATCAATCCGACGTTCATTCCAATATTAATGACAAAGTGAGTGAAGAGAAGCGTAACAATACCAACGAGCAAGCTGCTGCTGAATCTGTTTTGAAGATTGGAAGAAATTTTTATAAGACGAAGGAACAAGAATGTAAACAAAACAATAATTAATATCGAACCGATGAAACCGAATTCTTCTCCTATCACGCAGAAAATAAAATCCGTCCATTGTTCGGGGATAAATCTAAGTTGAGTTTGATTTCCCTGCATGAAACCTTTTCCGAATAATCCTCCGGAACCGACTGCAAGCCGCGCCTGAAGCGCGTTATAACCGGCTCCGAGCGGGTCGGCCATCGGGTTGACAAATGATTCGATTCTCTTCTGCTGATGCGGCTGCAATAAGGGAAGAGCGTATTTTAGAATGAATCCGGTCGCCAAGTTCATTCCGAAAATAGCCGCGCTGAGAAAAAGATCTCTTTTGAAAAGAAATAGCACGGCAATTATTAGTAAGAGCGCAGCGTAAAAATAATAAACTCCCAGCATCGACGCGAAGAAAGTGAAACCCGGAGCGATAACGATAAATAATCCGAAAAGACTTATCCCGTTCCAAAAAATCAGCGCGAGAGTAATAACTATAAAAATAATGGCGGTTCCCATATCGGGTTCAAGCAAAATAAGCATTACGGGAAATAATCCGATCAGAAGTCCGACTCCGACGTCTTTCAAGTTGTTTATGTTTCTATTTTTTTGATTGAACCAATAAGAGAGAAAAAATATTAATCCGATTTTTGCAAATTCCGAAGGTTGAAATCCGACGCCTCCGAAACTAAGCCAGCTTCTTGCGCCGTAAACCGATTTTCCGAAAACCAAAACTGCAATTAAAAGTAAAATAGAAAAAACATAAATAGGAGCCGAAAGAAGACGAAATGTTTGCGACGGTAAAAAATATACTATAATCATTGCCGTGAATGAAAAGAAAACCCAAAAAAGCTGACGCTGAAAATTTCCGCCCGCAACGGGATGATTGATGGTTGAACTGTAAATAGCCGCAAGCCCGATTATTATTAGGAAGACAACCGGAATGAAAATAGCCAAGTCAAACCTATCTTGAATTTTATGACTAATTTTCATTATTATCTTCCGTTGTTTTATTTATTAATACGGGATATTTTGGGGAAACGGTTTTTCTTAGAAGATACGTTGTGATTATGTCGCGCGCAATCGGAGCGGCAGTGGCGCTGCCGTAACCGGCGTTTTCTACAACTACGGCAACGGCGATTTTCGGATTGTCAAATGGCGCGTAGGCGATAAAAACAGAGTGATCTTTCCCAAATGGATTTTGCGAAGTTCCGGTTTTTCCGGCAATCTTTAATTCTTTCATGTGTATGTTGAATGCGGTTCCCTCCGGTTTGTTCACAACATCGTACATTCCGGTTTTTATAACATCGAGCGAACTTGTGGAAATATCAACGATAACGTCGTCGTATTTTGTTTTATGAAGTTCGCCGTTTCGGTTGATATAACCTCGCAGGAAATGGGGGGTTTTTGTTCGACCGTTATTAGCCAGCAAAGAGACATATTGCGCCAACTGAACCGGAGTGACGTTAAATTGTCCCTGCCCGATGACAATGTTTAATAGATATCCTTCCGTCCATCTATTCTTGCCGTATATTTTGTTGAAATATTTTCTGTCGGGTAAAATGCCGCCGGATTCTTCCGGTATATCAATGCCTGTTTTGCGTCCGAAGCCGAATTGTGAAACAAAATTACTCCATCTGTCAATGCCCAATTTTAAGATCAATTGGTAGTAATAGGTGTTGCACGATTCTTCAATAGATTTTACCATATTGGTTTTTCCGTGAACGTGCGTGCAACCGAAAAACCTGTCGCCCAGTTGATAACCGCCGCCGCAGTTTATCCGCCAATTCTTTGTTACGATATTGTCTTCAAGCGCGGCAAGCGCCGCAATCATTTTTACGGTTGAGCCGGGAGGATAGATAGACATTGTCGCCCGATTGAAAAGAGCTTTATCCGGATTATTGAATAGTTTCTGCAAAGTTTCGCCGGAGGTTATTGAAGCGAAGAGGGACAAATCGTATTCCGGAGCGCTAACAAAAGCCAGAATCTCGCCCGTTGCCGGTTCAATTGCAACAATAGCTCCTTTTCTTTTCACCATCAATGATTCGGCGATTTGCTGAGTTTGTTTATCCAGCGTCAAAACGAGATCGTTTCCCTTAATAGGTTTTACGTCTCTTTCTCCGTTAAGGTAACTGCCGATCGTTTTTCTTTTGGAATCAACGACGATATATTTTTTCCCTTTAATTCCGCGCAAAAGGTTTTCATATTGCATCTCTAATCCGCTGGCTCCCGCTTCGTCGCCTCTTAAATAATCGCCTTTATATTTTTTTAAACGCGCGGCGGTAATTTCTTTTGTGTAGCCGAAAATGTGAGATCCTTTTATTCCGAAAGAATAATCTCTTTGAAGTTCAATTACATAATTTACTCCGGGTAAAAATTCATGCTGCTCTTCGAGCCAAGCGATTGTTTTCAAACTAATTCCGCGTTTAATTTTTCGCGGGACGAATTTTGAATACTTTCTTTTTTTGTAGAGAATACTTTTAATATAACCTGAATCGACTTTTATGACATTTTCGATTAATGGGATTTTAGTCATGTCAAATTTATCGGGAATTATTTGAAGCGTAAACGAAGGTTTGTTGCTCACGAGCATTTCCATATTTCTGTCAAAGAAAACGCCGCGCGGCGCGTCAACTTCAATTTTTTTTATGCTATTAATTTTGGAACGCTTGTCGTAAAAAGAATATTCCAATATTTGCATCTTAAAAAGTTGGAGGGAAAGGATGAAAGAAACCGCCACAATTATTCCGGTAAATATTCTTTTTCGTAAATTATATGTTTCCTTGAAAATAGGCATTGATAAACTATCTTCGTCTTAACACAATTAAAGGAATGCTTATCAAAGCCGTATAGATAGCCGAGAAGAGCGATTGCTCAAAAAATATAATTGACATATTCATAACTTCGCTGGCTCCGAGGATTGTATAAAAAAAGTTGTTAACAAGCGAAACCAAAAAGATAATTCCCAGTAGTTTTGTAAATGAAATATCTTCTCCAATGTTGTTTTCGTCAAAGAAGTAGCCGGCGGTAAATCCCGAAATAGTATATGCGAACATTCCGCTTCCTACTACTCCGCCGGAAACAAAATCAAAAATCAACCCTATTAGAAAACCGATTAAAGTCCCGCGAATTTGTCCGACTTTAAGAGCAATAAAGACCAGCAGAAGGATTAGCAGATTCGGAGAAATAAAACCTATCGAAATAAAAGGAACAATATAAAGCTGCGCCGAAAGAAGAGCGAAGAATATCAATGTCGTTATTAAAATATTCTTTCGCAATTCACTCGCCGCTTAATAAATTAAGTTTTACATCGTTCAGTTTGGGGTTCTGCAAAACTTTTACGACAAATAAGTTTTTCACCGAAGAAAAATCCACGAAAGGCTTAACAAAAATGTTGCCTAACAAACCGGAGACTGTCTTCTCGGGCTTCATTGTAACGCCGACGGAAATTTGCGGCGGAAGCAAAGTGCCGATGTCGGAAGTAATCACTCTGTCGCCCTCCTTAACTATTACGCTCGTTGGAACGTTTTTAATAAAAAGATTTATTCCGTCCCATCCTAAAATACCGGCGAATCTATTCCTCTGAATTTCGACGGCTAATTTAAAGTTTGAATTTTGAAGCGTTCGAACAATGGAAAACTCTGAAAATGTTTCGACCACAAGTCCAACTAATCCTTCGGGAGTTATGACAGGCATTCCCGTTTTTACGCCGTCGTTTTCGCCGCGGTCAATTATCAAGTTTCCCTGAATAGAGGATATTAATTTTGAAATCACTTTCGCGGGCAACAGGGGATATGCCGATGAATCTTGGAATGAAAGCATCTTCCGTAATTCGCGATTTTCAAGAGCGTACTCGCGCAGAAGATTGTTCTCCAGCATTAAATGGGCGTTCTGCTTTTGGAGTCGCTCAATTTCTTTTGTGTTTGTGAAAAATTCCGCAATTTGGTTTTCGAGATATGTTAGGTATGCGAACGTTCCGAAAGCATATCTTTTAATATTTCTTAATTTCTCGCCTTTGTTCAACGGAAGAAAAGCCAGACTGATAAAAAGCAAAACCACTAGGACAAAATATTGCCGGCGTTCTTCTAAAATCTTTTTGAGATATTTCCGCATTAGTAATTTCTTTTACGGATAAAAACTTTTGAATATTTATGAAAATGGTCGATTGCTTTTCCCGCTCCGCGCACGACAGCCGTAAGCGGATCGTCAGAAACGTGAACCGGAAGGGACGTTTCCATTTTAATCCGTTCGTCTAAGCCCTTTAATAGCGCGCCTCCGCCGGTTAGCATCACGCCGCGGTCGAGTATATCCGCCGATAATTCGGGCGGAGTTCTTTCCAGCGTTTGTTTAACCGCTTCAATTATCTGCACAATATTTTCATTCAACGCTTCGCGAATTTCAACCGAAGATACTTCAGCCGTTTTCGGAATGCCGCCGACCAAATCGCGCCCTTTAACTTGAATCGTAATTTCTTCTTTCAACGGAACCGCGGAACCTACTTCGCATTTGATTGTTTCGGCGGTGCGTTCGCCAATTAAAAGATTGTAATTCTTCTTAAAGAATTGCATTATCGCGTTGTTCATTTCGTCGCCGGCAATTCTAACGGACTCTTCGTTCACAATTCCCGATAGGGCGATGACCGCTATTTCCGTTGTTCCGCCGCCGATATCAATCACCATATTTCCCACCGGAGCTTCCACGTCAAGCCCAATGCCTATTGCCGCCGCCATCGGCTCGGCGATTAGATGAACTTCTTTTGCGCCGGCGTGTTCCGCGCTGTCGCGAACGGCTCTTTTCTCAACTTCCGTAACGCCGCTGGGAACCGCAATGACAATCCTTCTGCTCGAAAACGCTCCCGTGTTTATCTGCTTGATGAAAGCGCGGATCATTCCTTCGGCAATCTCAAAATCGGCGATTACGCCGTCGCGCATAGGGCGGGAAACGCGAATTTCTCTGTGCTCGCGTCCCTGCATCTCTTTTGCTTTATTGCCGAGAGCGATTATCTTTTTCGTGTTTCTGTCGAAAGCGACAATTGAAGGTTCGTTTAAAACGATTCCCTTTCCTTTAATGTGAATTAAAGTGTTTGCCGTTCCGAGATCAATCGCAACGTCGGAAGAAAATATGTCAAAAATTCCCATAGCATTCCTTAATGTTTAAAATTTCTTATTCCGGTAAAAATCATTGAAATATTCAATTTGTTCGCCGCTTCAATTACTTCGGCGTCCCGCACCGAGCCGCCTGGTTGAATAACGGCGTCTATTCCGTGCGATGCAATCTCTTCCAATCCGTCGGGGAAAGGAAAGAACGCGTCCGACGCCGCAACCGCGCCGTTCAAATTGTGCCCGTGCATTTTTGCTCTTTCGGCGGCAAGTTTTGCGGAGTCAACCCGCGACATTTGTCCCGCTCCAACTCCAATCGTTTTCCCGTCTTTCGCAAAAACAATAGCGTTCGATTTCGTGTGTTTGCACGCCGCCCAAGCAATTTTCAAATCTTTTAATATTTCAACCGGAAAATCTTTTTTCGTAACCGTTTTAAGTTCTAATTGTTCAAATTTTGAGTTATCCTTTTCCTGTATCATCAACCCGCCGGGAATTGACTTTACCGTTAAGCCGGTATTCGGGGAGACGCTTTTTATTGTCAATAGTCTTCGCTGTTTTTTCTTTTTTAATATTTGCAACGCCTCTTTGGTAAAGCGGGGAGCGCAGATAATTTCGAGAAATGTTTCGTTCATTTTTTCCGCCGTTTTCTCGTCAACCGTATCGTTGAAAGCCACAATGCCGCCGAATGAAGAAACCGGATCGCACGAAAGAGCGTTAACGTAAGCGTCGTAAGCGTTTCCGGCAACCGCCGCCCCCGCCGGATTTGTATGTTTGAGAATTACGCATGCGGTCTTATCCAAATCGTCGAGTAAATCGATAGCCGCGGTCAAATCTACAATGTTGTTGTACGATAATTCTTTACCGTGCAGAACGTCGAAGTTGTCGTGAAAATGACCGTAGATGAAGGCTTTCTGATGCGGATTTTCTCCGTAGCGGAGTTCCTTTTCAATTTTATAATTTATTCTCAAAGAAGTTTTCGGCTGATTGAATTCTTCTTCAAAGAAGTTCGCGATTATTGTGTCGTAATATGAAGTATGCGAAAACGCAGCCGATGCGAGTTCTTCATTTTTCGCTAACGATATCTCTCCGTTTTCAATCTCGGAAATATATTTATCATACTGTTCGGGCGAAGTGAGAACGGAAACGTATTTGTAGTTCTTTGCAGCGGCTCTAATCAAACTCGGTCCGCCAATATCAATGTTTTCAATTTTTTCCTCTAAACCGGCATTGGGATTATTTACTACTTTTGGAAATGGATAAAGATTTACGCAGACTATTTGAATCGGGTTTATTCCATTGGCTTTCGCTTCCGATTTGTCTTTTTCGTTGTCGGGACGCATCAGTATTCCGCCGAATATTTGCGGCTGTAAAGTTTTAACTCTGCCGTCGAAGATTTCGGGGAAAGAAGCGTAGTTTTCAATTAGAACGCATTCAACGCCGCCGTCGTTCAGCGTCCGCGCCGTGTTGCCGGTAGCAAGAATCGTATAGCCCAATTTTGATAAGGCTTTTCCGAAATCGACTATTCCGGTTTTGTCAGATACGCTTAATAGTGCATATTTTTTCAATGTAATCCCGCTAATTTAAAATTTCAATTCTGTTGCCGTTTGGAAAAACTTTCTTTTCCGAAATTTTTTTCACAACAAAGGGTAAAAGTTCATGTTCAATTTTCAGCACTTT
The DNA here is from genome assembly GCA_013151245.1 of Chlorobiota bacterium. Classification (GTDB taxonomy): domain Bacteria; phylum Bacteroidota; class Ignavibacteria; order Ignavibacteriales; family Melioribacteraceae; genus JAADIR01. Next base: position 4,336 of record JAADIR010000250.1, on the reverse strand, counting down.
TTCGGCTATCTCTTCCGGCGATTTAACTCCTTCAATTTCAACGCATCTTTGGGCTATGATTTTCCCTTCGTCATAATTTGCATTTACAAAATGCACGGTAGCCCCGCTAACTTTTGCGGAGGAGTTGAAAACGGCTTTGTGAACATTCATTCCGTACATCCCTTTTCCGCCGAAAGCGGGCAGAAGAGCCGGATGAATATTTATTATTTTGTCGCGGAAACTTTCAAGAAAATGAACCGGAATTTTTTTCAAAAATCCCGCCAACACAATCAATTCAACGCCGGAACTAAGCAAACTGCCGGTTAAAGAAAAATAATCGGAAAAACCGTCCCTTTTTGCGTCAAAAACAGAATATGTTTGAATATTTTCAGAATGTGCGAAATCAAAAGCCGCGCAATCCGTTTTATCGCTTACGACAGCGACAATTTTAACTTTCATTTCTCCGTTTTTAATAGAATTTTGAATTGAGCGGAGATTCGAACCTCGTCCCGAGACAAAAACAGCTATATTCATAAAACCTTTTACAATCGAGTAAAACCGACTGTTTTTTGCGCGGAAAGCGCAAATTTTATATATATTTATTTAAAAATAAAAATTACCGAAAGATGATTAAATAAGCAATTATTTTGCCGTTTATTAAGCGGTTTTAAGAAATATTTTTGGATTTTTGATAAATCCATATTTAAAATGTCAGTTTTGTCATTGCAATCCCGTCTTGTCGGGAAAAGTCGAGCTTAATCCTAAAGATTGCTTCGTCCGGCAGTCGCCGGACTCGCTCATCAATTATAGCTTTTCGGAGCGAACTCATTGATGTTTTATAGATTAAGCCGTGAATATATAAATTGATTCGCGTAAATTAGTGCAATTCGTGTCTTGAGGAATTTTAACTCAAGGGAGGCGCTTAGAAACAGTTACTTCTCTGTTCTCCTCAATTTAACAATCCACGCTTCGAAATTATTATTGTAATCGCCGTCGTTTAAATCTTCGGCTTTATCGAGATACGTTTCCATTTTTTGGAAATCGTTAGTAATAGCATAATATTGTGCGATAACGATATTTTTATAAACAAGCGTCCAAGGTTCGTTTTCGGGGATAATACTTTCGGCTTTCCGCAAAATGGCGGCGGCTTTTTTTATCTCTCCGAAGTTAAGATATGCCTGCGCCAAATAATTATAACCCTCAAGTTTGAAATCTTGGTTCGAAAAATCATTTACTTTAGGAGAAAGAAGTTCGATTATTTTGTCAAAATTTCCCTGATGTAAATAATTAGACGCGAGAACTATAGACTTATGTTCGTCGGTCAACCAACGATTAAAATAAAGTTTGCTTTTTCTTTTTGCAAAGTCGTCTTCCGGAATATCTTCGTTTCCGTTGGAAGCTAAAATTAAATACCTTTTTGCTTCATGTTCGTTGCCGAGCATCGCTTCGCAAATTGCGGCGCGGAAATTTGCAATTCCCGTAAAATCAATTGAAGGCGTTTTTTTGAAAAAACTATCAAAATATTCAACCGCTTGACTAAATTCATTCCTATAAAAATAGACGGTTCCTTTTAAGAAATAGGCGAGCGAAGTAGTATGCGAAAAATGCTTTGCGTTCAATGCGATAACGGCGTCCAGTTCTTTTTCGGCTTCATCGAGCTTAGCGGCTCTTACCAACGCAATAGCGCGCCGATAATGGAATAGGGGATTCTTCGGATATTTTACGGTGAGATTTTCCAATATCTCGGCGGCGCCGTTAAAATCAGCGGTATAGTCAATCAGTATTTTCGAAAGATGAAAAGCGGCTTCGTCTTTCATTATTCTTCCATCTTTATACGCTTTGCGAAGATGACGTAATCCGAGTTCTTTATCAGCCGTTAAGCCGACGAGAGAAATAGACCACTTAAAAACGGACGGCACGTAACTTAAAAAATACTCCAACAATCCAAGACCGAGATATGCGTCCGCATAAGAAGAATCTATTTCGATTGCGTCTTCGAAATATCCGACGGCGCTTTTGCTAGCCCAAAACGCGTCGAGCATTTCATCTTTTGAACTGCCGGCAATTGCGCGGTTCATTTCAATTAAACCGAGTAGAAATAATGCGTTTGCGTCGTTCTCGTTCTCTTCAAGGAATTTTTCTCCTTTATCAAGAGCGATATCGGAAAAACGGAAAAAAACTTTGAGTTCGTTAAAGTCCTTATCGCCTAATGAAAACCAAAGGTAAGTTTGAGCTATGAAATGATATGGAGCGGGATTTTCGGGTCGCAAATCCATAGCTTGATTGAAAAGGGAATCAGCCGCTTTGAAATTAAACTCATTTAGTTTTTTCATTCCACGTTCAATTATTGGATCGAACGGATTTTGGGCAAAAAGAAACTGAGCCAAAAAAAAGAACGAAAGAAAAAATCTAAAAAACATTAATCTCCGTTTCTCTTTTGAGAATATTCAAACGCCGCTTTAACGAAGTCTCTGAAAAGCGGATGGGCTTTGGTCGCGCGGGATTTCAATTCCGGATGAAACTGACACGCAACGAACCAAGGATGGTTTTCAAGTTCAATCATTTCAACTAAATTATTATCCGGCGAAACGCCGCTTATGACAAGTCCTTTTTCCGTTAAAACATTACGGAATTTATTATTTACTTCGTAGCGGTGACGGTGACGTTCCGATATTTTTTCTTTTTTATATGCTTTTTTTGCTTTTGTGCCTTTTTGAATTACGCATGGATATGCGCCTAAACGCATAGTGGCGCCTTTCAATTTTATTTTTTTCTGCTCCGGCATCAAGTCAATAACGGCGTTGCGCGTTCGGGAAAATTCGGAGCTGTGAGCTTTTCTTATTCCGCAAACGTTTCGAGCGTATTCAATAACGGCGCACTGCATTCCGAGACAGATTCCGAAAAAAGGAACGTTCTTTTCGCGAGCGTAACGAATTGCCGCAATTTTTCCTTCTATTCCTCTTTCGCCGAATCCGCCGGGAACGAGAAGCCCGTCCAAATCTTTAATAAAATTTTCCGCGCCTTCTTTTTCCACGTCTTCCGCGCTGAAATAGCGCGCGTTCACTTTTACGTTGTTCTCCGCGCCCGCATGAATAAAGGATTCGGATATGCTTTTGTAAGCGTCGAGAACTTCCGTATATTTTCCGCAAACGCCAATGTTTATTTCGCCGGTGGGATTTTTAATTCGTTTGACAAACTCTGTCCATTCGGTCAAATCCAATTTAATATCCAGAAGTTTTAGTTTTTTCAGAACAATTTTATCAAGGTCCTGTTTAGCCAAAACAATAGGAATTTCGTAAATTGTAGGCACGTCGTAAGCTGAAATAACCGCTTGCGGCGGAACGTTGCAGAAAAGGGAAATTTTATCTTTTATTTCCTGCGGAAGATTTACTAGCGAACGACACACCAAAATATTCGGCTGTATTCCCAACTCTAGTAAATTTTTTACGCTGTGCTGAGTGGGTTTTGTTTTCAGTTCTCCGGCGGCGGAAATAAACGGAACTAATGTAACGTGAATGCTTACGGCGTTTTTTCTTCCTAACTCAAGCATAATTTGGCGGATTGCCTCCATAAAAGGAAGAGATTCAATGTCGCCTACGGTGCCGCCGATTTCAGTGATAATGATGTCATATTTTTTAGTTTGACCGAGTTTTAAAATTCTTCTTTTTATTTCATCGGTAATATGCGGGATTACCTGAACGGTGGCTCCGAGATAATCTCCGCGGCGTTCGCGCGTGATAACTTCGTTGTAAACCTGCCCTGTGGTTGTGTTGTTGTCTCTCGACATATTTACGTCAAGGAAACGTTCGTAATGTCCTAAATCTAAATCCGATTCGGCGCCGTCGTCGGTTACATAAACCTCTCCGTGCTGAAATGGAGACATTGTTCCCGGATCAACGTTGATGTACGGATCAAATTTTTGGATTGTTACGCTGTAACCTCTTTGTTTTAAAAGAAGCCCGAGAGAAGACGCAGTGATTCCTTTTCCCAAAGACGAAACAACGCCTCCCGTAATGAAAATATACTTAACTTTTTTTTCAAATTTCATGTCAAAATTTCTGATTAATTGGCGTGTTGTTTTTGGGATACTAATTTAACAAAAATTTTTATTAAGTCTAATTTATTGATGAAAATTTCAAATTATTTTTCAGAAATAACTTTAAAATATTCTATAATGATTTTCAGATTGAGAGAATGAGTTCAATTATCATAGCGCGGTAAACCGCAATTGATAATTGACAATGGAAAATGGATAATTTATCTCGACGGCTTGTCTCGGCGCAACAAAGTGAAGCCGGAAGCGCAGCGGAGACGGATGGAAAATTGGAATTTTGAGCATAACAATAGTTATTTCAAT
>JAADIR010000052.1 GCA_013151245.1 Chlorobiota bacterium | reverse complement strand
AATTTACACGCTTTTTCGAAGAGCAATTGATTATTTCACGATAAAATTTTTAACAAACGAAGACAAGGGGAGATTCTCTTTCCCGTTGTTCGGAAAGAACATTTCGAAGAACAAATTTTTGAAAGAAGCCGATATTATTCATCTTCATTGGATAAACGAAGGTTTCTTTTCGTTGAAAACGTTCCGGCAATTACAAAAATTGAATAAGCCGATTGTTTGGACGCTTCACGACATGTGGGCGTTCACAGGCGGCTGTCACTACGATAACGGATGCGGAAACTTTACGACGAGATGCGCGAACTGTCCTTCGCTGAAAATAAAAGGGGAAAACGATTTCTCTTCAACAATTTTTGCCCGCAAACTTTTGCTCTATCAAAGCGCTAAGTTTCACGTAATTACGTGCAGCGATTGGCTTGCGAGAACTGCGCGGGAAAGCGTTCTTTTTGAAGATATGGAAATAACGCCTATTCCCAATCCGATTAATGCAAATATTTTCAAACCGCTTGATAAAGCTACCGCTAAAAATAGATTCAATCTTACGTCGGGAAAAATTCATATTCTCTTTGTAACAATGACGGTCAAAGAAAAACGGAAAGGGTTTCACTTGCTTAAGGAAGCTCTTTTAATGCTGAATAAAAACAGTCCCGAACTGCGCGACAGAATCGAGCTTGTGGTTATGGGCGCGGCTGACGAGAACGAGATAAACAAACTTCCTTTTCCGGTTAAAACGCTCGGGAGACTTTCTTCTGTTGACGATATTGTTGGAGGATACAACGCCGCGGATGTTTTCGTCGCTCCTTCGTTGCAAGATAATTTACCGAACACCGTAATGGAAGCCTTAGCATGCGGAACGCCGGTTGTTGCGTTTAACGTCGGCGGCATTCCGGAAATGGTTGAACACAAAGTAAGCGGTTATCTCGCCGAAGAATTATCGGTTAAAGATTTGGCGGACGGAATTGCTTTGCTTGCCGAAAATAAAAACATGCGCGATGAATTTTCAAAAGCCGGCAGAGAAAAAGTTTTGCGCGATTTTGCCGAAGAAGTTGTAGCCGAAAGATTTATTTCATATTATAAAAGAATATTAAAAAAAGTGTAGCCGCGGGCTTCACGCCTGCGCGGCGCGATTACGCGGGAAGAAAGTCAATCAAAATCTGTGACTTATGTATTTATTTGCAAATCAGATTGTTTTTTGCCTTATGTGGCACGCAGACGTAAAGTCTGCGCCTACAACGACAATCTAATCAACCATACTCAACCCTATTCTACCGCGGTTCTTATCGATGGAAATTACGGTAACTTCAACAATATCGCCGACGTTCAAAACTTCAATCGGGTGTTTAATGAATTTGTTAGTAATTTTCGAAATATGCAGAAGTCCGCTTTCTTTAACGCCGATATCGACGAACGCTCCGAAATCAACCACGTTGCGAACGGTTCCCTTCAGTTTCATTCCTTCGGAAAGGTCTTCTATTTTCAGAACGTCGGTTCGTAAAATCGGTTTCGGCAAAGCGTCGCGCGGGTCGAGTCCCGGTTTTTTCAAATTTTCGAGAATGTCTTCCAAGGTAGGTTCTCCCACTCCGATTTTTTCCGCCGTCTTTAATTTCCCTTGCTTATCAACGCACGTTGCCAATTGTTCCCCGCGTTGCGTTACTTCAGCCGGTTCGACGCCGCAGAGTTCCATTAGTTTTTCAACTGCTTCGTATGATTCGGGATGAATGAACGTGTTATCGAGAGGGTTCATTCCGTTTCTTATTTTCAGGAATCCCGCCGCCTGTTCGAACGACTTTTCCCCTACGCCGGAAACCGTTAAAATTTCTTTACGCGATTTGAAACCTCCGATTTCTTCTCTGTATTTTACAATGTTTTCGGACAAACGTTTGTTGAGCCCCGAAACATAAGTCAATAAAGGCGCGGAAGCGGTGTTAACGTCCACGCCCACGAAATTAACGCAGCTTTCAACGACTTCGTCGAGCTTCTTGCTAAGCAGCTTTCGGCTAACGTCGTGTTGATATAATCCCACGCCGATAGATTTCGGATCTATTTTCACCAACTCCGCAAGAGGGTCGAGAACGCGGCGGGCGATTGAAATATTTCCGCGCTGACTCGCTTCCAAATCGGGGAATTCGCGTTTTGCCAGCGGCGACGCGGAATAAACGGACGCGCCCGCTTCGCTTACGATTAAATAGCCGCATTTAAGATTGTTCTCTTTTATCAATTCCGAAACCAGCGTTTCCGTTTCCCTGCTTGCCGTTCCGTTTCCAATAGCGATTAATTCCGCGTCGTATTTGGCTATCAGACTTTTGATAGTCTCTTTCGCCTTTTCCCGTTTGTTTTGCGGAGGATGAGGATAGATTGTCTCTCCTTCGAGATATTTTCCGGTCTCGTCAATCACAGCAACCTTTGAACCGGAGACAAAACCCGGGTCTATTCCTATTATCTTTTTTCCCGCTATCGGCGGCTGCAGAAGTAACTGTTTTAAATTTTTCGCGAATATTTCAATGGCGTGGAATTCCGCTTTTTCGGTTAGTTCGTTTCTGAGTTCTCTTTCTATCGAAGGGAAAATCAATCGGAGAAACGCTTCTTTAACCGAAGCCGTTAAAATATCGTCAAAGGCGGAATTACTTTCGCCGAAGTAAACGGATTTAATTTCCGCCAAAAGAAAATCTCTGTCGAAATCGAAAGCGATTTTCAAAAAACCGTCCTTTTCGCCGCGGTTTAGCGCCAAAATCTGATGCGGTTTGAGTTGTTTGAACGGCGCGTTGAATTCGCGATAAATTTCGTAAACGTCTTTTTTCCCTTTAGTTTCTTCGGCTCCGTCAATTTTACGCGATTCGATTACGGCTTTGTTTTGCAGATGTTCTCTCGTAAGCGAGCGAATTACCGCGGTTTCGCCTATCCGCTCGGCGATTATATCTTTGGCTCCGTTTAGCGCTTCATCGTTTGAGTTAACGCCTTTTTCTTCGTCAACGTATTGCGCGAGTATCTCTTCAAGATTTCCGTTGAAGTCCGGGTTTTCCAAAATAAAATCCGCCAAAGGCTCAAGTCCTTTTTCCTTTGCGATCGTTCCGCGCGTTTTTCTTTTCGGGCGGTAAGGAAGATAAAGGTCTTCGACTTCCCGCAGTTTAACCGCCGCTATTATGCGCGCTTTCAATTCGTCGGTAAGTTTTCCCTGCTTTTCAATACTTTCCAGAACGGCGGCTTTTCTTTCTTCAAGCGTTGTGAGATACTCTTGTCTGTCTTGAATATCTCGCAATTGTTCTTCGTCCAATCCGCCGGTGATTTCCTTTCTGTATCGCGCCACAAACGGAACCGTCGCTCCGTCTTCAAAAAGTTTTAACGCTTCGTTTACTTGTCTTATATTTATTCCGAGTTCTTCGGCAATTACTTGAGGTATGTTCATTTCAGTCCTAAAAAATTTTACGATCGGAAAGTCGAAACTTACGTTTCAAAAACGATATTTCAAATATTGATTTTTATAAAAAATAATAACGAGTTTGCGTTTGAACGTCATTCAATCATTCAGTCAATCAACCATTCTCCTTTATTTTTAGAATAGATCATGAAACTTATGATTGGCTTGTATTTGCGCGCGATATTTATCGATTGGGTTTTTGATTAATCCCGTTTTTTAATTTATTATTGAATATGATTTTATCGGAATTTTCATAAATAAACAGGAGAATAAAATGGACAAAATAGTAATCTATCACAAACCGACTTGCTCAAAGAGCCGCGCGGGCGTTAAGTTTTTGGAAGAAAAGGGAGTGGATTTCGAAATTGTTAAATATTACGAAAAGCCGTTCACAAAAAACAAACTGAAAACCTTGCTGAAAAAAATGAATATGCACCCCGTCGACTTGCTACGCAGACGAGAAAAAGCGTATAAAGAACTCGACTTCAAAAACAAAAAATACACAAAAGAACAGATAATTGAGTTTATGGTAAACGATCCGAACTTGATTGAAAGACCGATAGTCGAACGCGGAGAAAAAGCCGTTTTGGGAAGACCTACGGAGAATATTGCCGAGATAATTTAGTCATTGGTCATCAGTCATTAGTCATCAGTCATTAGTCTTGACAAACAACTACTTGTAACCAATGACCATTGACCAATGACAAAATTCTTTTGTGAAAATTGTAATATCATTTATTAAACTTTATTATTAATTATTCGATAGTTGTTTTAGAAGAAGGGATTTCTAAACTAAAACTTCAGGGAAGAAGTATGACTACGATTCTAAACGGAGCGGAAAGTTCTTGGGGCGACGAAAATGTCCTCGCTCAGGAAGTAATGATTGCAAAATTCCGCCGCTTTGCGAAGGAAAAATTTCAAGACTCCGTTAAATTTAAAGTCAATCAATTCGATTTCATAAAGAACATTTCCAGGCATTATGCGTTTAATTTACCACCCGAAATCGGAGAGTTTTTTATTTCGGAAAAAACGTCGCCGCTTTTCTGGATTTCCGACACTCCGGTTGTTTCGAACGTAGAAGATTATTACAAAAATTTAGCGGGCGGCTTAACGTATAATTCTCACTATCAAGAGATAAAGAAATTCTATTCCAAATGGATTACTTACAAAAGCGAAAAGGAAAAACAATATTACGCGCTTTCAGCGATAAATTTGATTGAGAGATATAAAAACGAGAAGAATGTTTTAAGCGACATTATGTACGCAGTGATTTTATCAAACGATCAAAGAATATTTTCTCCCGATAAAGCGATTCAAAAACTTTACGAGGCTTTGGAAGAGATAAACAATCTCGATTTGGAGGAGGAATGGAAAAACGAATTGCGTTATCTTACAAATCTTTATATTGGATTTGCACATTTAACGAACGGACAACCGGAATTAGCGCACGATAAATTTTCCGGCGCGCAGGAAATTAAACATGGCGGTATTAGCGCCGTATTTTACGCGGGGCTTGCCGAAACGCGTTTGAAGAACAAAGACGAGGCTATTAACATACTTGCGGAAATAGTCGAATTTGATAAACTCCGGTTAAATTATGCTATCAGAGCAAACAGTCTATATCTGTTCGCTTATTTTCTTCAAACGGCGGTTACATATAACATATTTTCAACAAATTCTTTTGCCGACTATCTTTTTGATTTCGAAGTTCTCTTAACAAGTTCAAATAAGGAGAATAAAACATTTTTCATCGATCTTTACGACGCTGTGGAAAAAGTGGAAGAAGCCGGAGTTGAAAAATTTATTACAAAAGATATCTTAAATGAACTTCAGTTCTTTAAACAATATGTAAATAAATTCAGATTCAATCCCAACGCTTTTATTCCATTTACGTATGATGCGGTTACGGAAAAGTTTAACGGTTTAAGCGAAAGGATCTCCGAGAAACTACGCAGTCATTTTGATAATTTGACCGTAAGCAGTCTAATGATTTACGACGAACAACTAAATAAATTAAAAAGAGAAAGAGCGTCTTTTGCCGAAGCTATTAAAAGAAAAAAAGAAGATCTGAAAAAACATCTTGACGAAGCGATGGCAAAAATTGAGCGCGAACATAATGAAATTATCAAATATTTTGAAAATAAGATCGAGCATCTCGGGGATATCAGTAAATTAAATCCTTCAAGCACGTTCAACAATATGATGGTGTTGAATACCGTCGTTTCGCTTATTGTGTTTATCATCGGAGGATTTGCAGACGGGTTCATGAATGCAGATAACATTGACCAGTCAATGTTAATCGCGGTTGTTGTAGGCGGCGTTAAGTGGGGAGCGATTACGTTCTTTTTGGGAATCATGGTCGCTATTTTTAGTTCCATTTCAACCATTTGGGACAAATCGTCGCAGAAACAGAGGGTCATACGGGAAATCAGCATTAAGAAAAACCTCAAAGAAAGAAAAATCGAAGCGCTGAAGAAAGAATATGCTTTTCATTTGGATGATATCGAAGATCAAGTCAAACGAAAAGAAAGACATTTCAAACAGGAAGAAGAAGAATTAGTAATTGACAAACAGGCGTTGTAGATTGTAGTCGAGATGGGGCAGG
>JAADIR010000135.1 GCA_013151245.1 Chlorobiota bacterium | reverse complement strand
TCTGCTTTCAGTCCATTTCCTTTGATAGAATTCCTTATGAAACGCTTTATTCAATTCAACAGGGCTAAAAAGTTTTTCTCCGATTTTTCTTCTTTCTTTACTTTTTTTAGTTCTAAAATTATCGGCGTCAATATTTTTTATGACTTCAATAATTTCCTTGTAAAGCTTTTTGTGGTGAACAATTAAATATTCTTCGCCGTTTAAATGGGAATATTTTTTAGCTATTTTCATACTTCGTTAAATAAGTTTGTCCATTCTTTTGGTATCATTGCAATTTTGTCATTAGGATTTGGTTGATGAATCGGTTTGTTAATCGGTCTAAGTTTTAGATTGCCGTTTTTTAGTTTTTCAATTCGCTGATATGCAATTTCAATGTAATCTTTTTCCTTTTCAATTCCGATAGAGTTTCTATAGTTTTTTAATGCGGCAATCAAAGTTGAGCCGACGCCTGCATAAGGGTCTAATATCCAACTGTTTTTATCGGTTAGCGCAAGGATACATCTTTCAACCAATTCCACCGGAAATTGAGCCGGATGAGTCGTTTTTTCCGGGTGGTTGGCTTTGACGTTGGGAATATCCCAAAGTCCTGATTCCCAATCTTGAATTATTATTTCCCATATATCGGACGGATTTTTTCCTTTGGGATTACCGGAGATTTGTCCCTTTTTAGGACCTTTAAAATATCTTTTCCCGGGATATTTTGAAGGAATTCGAACGTCGTCAAGATTAAAAATATAATTGTCCGTTTTTGTAAACCAAAGTATAGTTTCATAGCGTCCTGAAAATCTATTTTTAGCGTGAAGACCATGCCCGAAATGCCAAACAATTCTATTTCTAAGTTTGAGCCCTAGTTTTTTAAAAATTTGATAATAGTAAATATCAAGCGGAAATACTTCTCCCTTTTCAATATAATTGCCGACTTGCCAACAAATACTTCCGGAATCTGACGTGACTCTGATTAATTCTTTTATAACGCTTGTTTGAAATTCAAGATATTTTTCTATTGAAGTTTTTGTTTCATATTCTTTACCGATATTATAGGGAGGGGACGTTATAATCAAATCGAATTTTTGATTTTTGATTTTTCTCAGTTCGGTTATGGTACTGCCCAAAATCATTTCGCTTGTATTAGGATATAACTTTTTGAGAAAAGTATCGCTATTTTTTTCTATTTGCATAACTTCCATTGTCCTTTTATCAAAGTTAATAAATTACGGAGCCAAAGAAAATATTTTTAAGATGTTGTTAAAAGGATGAGTCGTTTTGCAATAAATATTATTATGTTTTCCCTTGCTAATCACGAATAAAGGCAGTAAATTTCATATTCTATTTTCGCCCTTTTTGGGCGTTTTTTGTTTGTGTGAAATGGATAAGAAAAATATAATTGAAAATATTTCGGGGGTTGTTGAGCGGGAAGGATTTTTACCGGTTGAAGTAATAATTCGCGGCGATCAAAGAAAGCCTGTAATAGAAGTTTTCATTGACTCGGGAAAAAATATTACAGCCGAAGATTGCGCCCGAATGAGTTCAAAAATAAATTCTATGTTTGAAGATGAAAATCTTTTTAAAGGGAATTACAGATTAGACGTTTCATCTCCAGGCGTCGAAAGACCGCTGAAATTTATTGAACAGTTTCCGAAAAACGTCGGAAGAAAATTTGAAATAGTTTATAAACCGAAAGAAATAGAAGAAAAATTCAACGGCAAATTAATAAAAGCGGCGGGAAACGAACTAACGTTTTCGGTCGGTAAAACAGAACAAATCATCAGCTTTGAAGATATAGTCAAAGCAAAAGTTTTAATAAGTTTTTGAAATTGGAGGCAAGTTAAATGAATAGCGCTATAGTAGAATCCTTTGCGCAGATGGTTCGCGAAAAAAGCGTCGATAAAGATGTTTTAGCTGATATTATTGAAGAGATTTTCGGGTTATTGGTTAAGAAAAAATACGGAGCCGAAGCGCAATATGATATCGTTGTTAATATGGATAAGGGAGATATTGAAATATTTCTTATCCGTGATATTGTTGAAGAAGTGGAAGACCCCGAAACGGAAATCAGCATCAAAGAGGTTAATGAAAAAGGAAATGACGAGGAGCTTGAAGTAGGCGAAGAATATGTTGAAAAAATTGAGATGGCTTCTTTCGGAAGAAGACTTATAAATCTTGCCCGGCAAAGTTTGAATCAAAAAATTAAAGAGATTGAAAAAGAAATTATTTACAAAGAATACAGCGAGATGCTCGGCGAAATAATCGTCGGCGATATTTATCAAGTCCGCAGAAACGATTTGCTCGTAAATCACAACAAAAACGAACTGCTGATGCCGAGAACCGAACAGATACCGCGCGAAAGATACCGCAAAGGAGACACAATCCGCGCGGCAATCAAAGACGTTCAGAAAACTCCCAATGGTCCGGTTATTATTGTTTCGCGGGCTGATAACATATTTCTCCGCCGCTTGTTTGAGATTGAGATACCTGAAATTTACGACGGCGTAATAGAAATTAAAGGAATTGCCCGCGAACCGGGCGAACGCGCAAAAGTCGCCGTTGAATCGCAGGATACGCGTATTGACGCGGTTGGCGCCTGTGTGGGAATGAAAGGAGTTCGTATTCACGCTATTGTTCGCGAACTTAACAACGAAAATATCGACGTGATCAATTTTTCGGACGATCCGGTTGTTTACATTCAAAGAGCGCTTGCTCCCGCAAAGTTAAAACAAATTGAAATTGACGAAGACGAAAAAACTTGCAACGTGTACGCCGATTCCGATCAAGTATCATTAATTGTAGGACGCAACGGCGTCAATATTCGTCTTGCAATGAAATTAACCGGTTACGAAATTGAAGTAATCCGCGAAGAAAAACCGTTTGAAGAATATGAAGAAGATATCGAATTGGTTGATCTCAGAGAAGAATTAACCCCGGAAATTGTTGAATTGCTTATTAACAACAGATATGATACTGCGGTTGAAGTTCTTTCAGCCGGAGTTGAAAAATTAAAAGAAATTGAAGAATTCGACGAAGAAAAAGCTCAAGAAATAATTGAAATAATTCAAGACCAATTTGAAGAAGAAGAGTAAAATTTAAGAGAAATTATGCCTGAACCGAAAAAGAAAAAATTAAGAATTTACAAATTTGCCGCCGAGTATAACCTTTCAACTGATGCGCTTGTGGAATTTTTACGAGAGAAAGGACATGCCGTAAAATCGCACATGACGATACTCAACGATGAAATGGTTGCCGATATCAATGTGAAATTCAAAAAAGATATTGAAAATGCAGAGAAGCATTACAGAAGGGTAACGGAATTCCGCCGCCGTCATTCCGACGAACCGGATGTTGTTGAAGAAGAAACCGCCCCTGTAGAGAAAACAGTTCCCGTTGAAGAGGAAAGTTCCTCTGAAGAAACTGAAAAAGAAGAATTAGCCGAAGAACAGAGCGAAGAAACAGAGACGGAAGAAAAAGTTGAAGCAGCCGAAGAAGGCGCCGTGTCTGACGAATCTGCCGAAGAAACCGAAACCCCTGAACATGAAATAGAAAATAAAGAAAATGTGGACGCCGCATCCGAGGAAAAGAAGGAAGAGAGAGTGAAGGTTTTCAAAACCGAAGCTGAAAAAGAGATTGAAGGAAAGAGAACCGGTTTGAAAGTAGTGGGCAAAATGGAAATACCGGACAAGAAAAAACCTCAAAAGAAAGGGAAACCCAAAAAAGCCGGCGAAGAAACGACTGATAATAAAAAAGCCGAAGATAACGCAGAGATCACTAAAAAGAAAAAGAAAAGACTTAAAGCTAAAAATAAAAAGAAACTTCAGGAAGGCGAAATTGAACGCGTGAAAAGAAAACGCAAAGCCAAAAAACTTGAAGTGGATAAAAAGGAAGTTGAAGCCGCAATTAAACGAACGCTTTTAAGTATGGAAGGCGGCTCGACTGTGGAAGACAGAGCTCAGCTCCGTAAAAAGAAAAGAAAAGAAAAACATGAGATACAAGAGCAGATACAGCAGGAGATTGAGGAAAAAGAAAAATCAACATTGAAAGTTACCGAATTCATTGCCGTTAACGAATTAGCCAATTTAATGAACGTTCCGGTTAGCGATGTTATAGCAAAATGTATCGGACTTGGACTGATGGTTTCAATAAACCAAAGACTTGAAAGCGAAATTATTACTCTTGTCGCCGATGAGTTTGGCTTTGACGTTGAGTTTATGGAAGAATTCACGCAAGATCTTCTTGAAGACGTCGAAGACGCCGAAGAAACCCTTGTGTCGCGCCCGCCTGTCGTTACTATTATGGGACACGTTGATCACGGTAAAACTTCGCTGCTTGATTATATACGTAAAGCAAACGTAGTCGCCGGGGAATCCGGCGGAATTACGCAGCATATCGGCGCTTACGCGGTTGAAGTTGACAACGGTAAAAAAATCACGTTCCTCGACACTCCCGGTCACGAAGCGTTTACCGCAATGCGCGCGCGCGGCGCTAAAGTTACGGACATTGTAATTCTGATTGTCGCCGCCGACGACGCAGTAATGCCGCAAACAATCGAGGCAATCAATCATTCGCTGGCGGCAAGCGTACCGATTATTGTTGCGATAAATAAAATTGATAAACCGGGCGCCAACGTTGAAAAAATTAAACAGCAGTTAGCCGATAGGAATATTCTTGTTGAAGATTGGGGCGGAAAATATCAGACGGTTGAACTTTCGGCTAAAACCGGACAGAACGTTGATTTGCTCCTCGAAAAAATATTGCTTGAAGCGGAAATGCTTGAATTAAAAGCAAATCCCAATCGTATGGCTCGCGGAACGGTAATTGAATCGCAGCTTGATAAAGGACGCGGCATCACTTCGACGGTTCTCATTCAAAAAGGGACGTTGAAAGTGGGCGATCCGTTTGTCGCCGGTATTTATCAAGGGAAAGTTAGAGCGATGTTTAACGAGCGAAAACAAAAAATTGATCATGTTACGCCGGCTGAACCGGCGCTGATCCTCGGCTTCGAAGGAGTTCCGCAGGCGGGCGATATTTTTGCGGTCGTTGAAAGCGACAGAAAAGCAAGGGAAATAAGTAATAAACGCCAGCAGCTTAAACGCGAGCAAGATTACCGTCAAGTTAGAAGAATTACTCTTGACGAAATTGCAACCCAAATCAGTCAAGGCGGATACAGAGAATTGCCCGTCGTCGTTAAAGCCGACGTGGACGGTTCCGTTGAAGCGCTTGCGGATTCTTTATTGAAACTTTCTACAAAAGAAGTTGCAATTAACATCGTTCACAAAGGAGTTGGCGCGATTTCAGAAGGGGACGTTCTTCTCGCGGCGGCGTCTCAAGCGATTATTGTCGGTTTCCACGTAAGACCCAGCGCCGCGGCTAAAAAAGTCGCCGAAAAGGAAACGGTTGATATTCGCCTTTACAGCGTAATTTACGACGCCATTAACGAAATTAGATCCGCTCTCGAAGGTCTTCTTTCGCCGGTTCTTTCCGAAGAAATTGTTTCGACCGTTGAAGTGCGCGAAACATTCAAAGTTCCGAAAGTCGGCACAGTTGCCGGATGTTACGTGCTGGAAGGAAAAATTACGCGTTCGGATAAAATAAGATTGATTCGCGACGGCGTAGTAATTTATTCGGGCGAGCTTGATTCGCTGAAACGTTTTAAAGACGACGTTAAAGAAGTTGACGCAGGCTACGAATGCGGTTTGAACATCATCGGCTACAATGACATTAAAGTGGGGGATCTTGTTGAAGCTTACAAAATCATTGAAACGAAAAAGAAATTGGACGACTAATGTCAATTCGCACCGAAAGAGTGGCTAAGTTAATTAAAGAAGAAATGAGTTTGATATTTCTTCAAAAAGTGCAAGACCCGGAAATAGGGATTGTAACAATCACGGGAGTGAAAGTTACGCCGGATCTTCGCCAAGCGAGAATCTATTTTTCGGTTTACGATAAAACAATGCGCGAAAGAACGTTAAAAAGAATAGATCAAATTAAAGGTTTGATCAGACATGAATTGGGCGGTAAATTGACGATTAAATTTACTCCCGAATTGTTCTTTTATATTGATGACACAATAGATTACGTTGAGAAGATGGAAGGGATTTTCAAAAAAATCCATAAAGATGATAACTAAGAAAACTTCCTCTTTTTCAGATATTGACTTTGCCGCAGGAGAAACGATCTTGATCGACAAAGATTCCGGCTGGACTTCGTTCGACGTTGTAAACAAAATCAGATATCTGATTCAAGTGAAAAAAGTCGGACATGCCGGAACGCTCGACCCCGCCGCAACGGGGCTTTTGATAGTCTGCGCGGGAAAGATGACGAAATCGATCGAAGGATTTCAGGGAATGCCGAAAACTTACGAAGGCGTTATTACGCTTGGGAAAAGAACGGAATCGATGGACGGCGAAACGGAAGTAATTGAAGAAAAAAATACCGACGGAATAAGTCAGGAACAAATTGAAGAAACGAGAAAACTTTTTCTCGGCGAAATTGTTCAAATACCGCCGATGTATTCCGCCGTGAAGCATAAAGGAAAAGCTCTCTACAAATACGCGCGGAAAGGAAAAACCGTCGAGCGGAAAGAAAGAAAAGTTACTGTTTATGATTTTAAGATTCTCAAAACGGAATTGCCCGATATTTATTTTGAAATAAAATCATCGAAAGGGACTTACATCAGAGCAATAGCCGATGACTTTGGAAAAGAACTGGGAGTCGGGGGATATCTGAAAAAACTTCGCCGCACAAAGATTGGCGAATACGACGTGAACGACGCTTTGACTATAAAAGAATTTGAGGAGCGGATAAACTCCTTAGCTTAAATATGAATATTTACAAAAACATAAATGAAATAAAATTTGACGTTAACACCGCCGTAACAATCGGGACTTTCGACGGGCTTCATTTGGGGCACCGTCAAATTTTCGAAACGCTTTTTTCAAAAGCAAAAGAAACCGGCGGCAGAAATTTTGTAGTTACTTTTGAGCCGCATCCGCGCACAATTGTCAACTCCGGTTCGAAAGTAAATCTGCTCACTCTTTTTGATGAAAAGATCCATCTTTTTGAAGAAATGGGCGTCGAAAATGTTCTTATAATAAATTTTACGAAAGAATTCGCGTCAACGGAATACGGCGAATTTATTGAAAAATATTTGATTCACGGAATCGGAACGAACAACGTTGTTGTCGGCTACGATCATAAGTTCGGGAAAAACAGAGGCGGAAACGAAGAATATCTGCGAACTTTCGGAGAAAAAAACAATTTTGACGTAACGGTTGTGCCGCCGTTTTCTGTTGAAGGAACGACTGTGAGCAGCTCGTTAATAAGAAAAGTTTTGCTGAACGGCGGCAACGTTGAACTTGCTGAAAAATATCTTGGTCGCTATTATCTTTTGCGCGGTAATGTGATTCACGGTTTAAGCCGCGGTCATGAAATCGGCTTTCCCACGGCGAACATAATTCCGCTGCACATAAATAAGCTTGTGCCGGAAAACGGCGTCTATCTTGTCGGCGCAAAAGTAGAAGATAAAACATTTTACGGCGTGATGAATATCGGAACGCGCCCTACGTTTGAAAACGGAGAGGATATTCATCTCGAAATTCATATTTTGGGTTTTGACAGAAACATTTACAACAAAGAGGTTTGCGTTAATTTTATTAAACGAATCAGAGACGAAAGAAAATTCGATTCGGTCGATGATTTAAAAAATCAAATAAAAAATGATATTAAAAAAGCGGAAAATTTTATTACACAAATAACTAATTGATTCCGGGTAATGCTGGGATTACATTGTATAACAAAATAAAGGGTTACAAAATGAATTTAACAAAAGAAGAAAAGCAGGAGATAATCAAAGAATTCGGAAAGAATGAACAGGACAGCGGAACCGCCGAAGTGCAGATCGCTATTCTGACAAAACGTATTAACAAACTCAATTCTCATTTTTCCGAACACAAAAAAGATCACGCTTCGCGCAGAGGTTTGATGCAGATGGTTGGTAAAAGAAGAAGACTTCTCGATTACATCGGTCGAAAAGATATTGAAAGATACAGAACGGTAATCAAAAAATTAGGAATTAGAAAATAAGAGGAAATTAAATGGTAGTAACTAAAGAAGTTGAAATAGGCGGAAAAGTAATAAGTATCGAAACCGGTAAAATTGCCAAGCAGGCAAACGGTTCCGTAATGGTTCGTTGCGGAGATACGATGGTTTTCGTCGCAGCTACCGCGGCAAAAGAGCCGAGGGAAGATATCGATTTTTTCCCGTTGTCGGTTGAATATAAAGAAAAAGCTTTTGCAGCCGGTAAATTTCCGGGCGGTTTCTTCAAAAGAGAAGGAAGACCGACCGAGAAAGAAATATTGAGCGCGCGTTTGATTGACAGACCGATCAGACCGTTATTTAAGGACGGTTATAATAATGAAACTCAGATTGTTGCGATCGTTTATTCGTTCGACGGCGAAAACGACGCGGACGTACTCGCGGCGGTAGGAGCGTCAACGGCATTGATGATTTCGGACATTCCGTTCTTAGAACCGATTGCAGAAGTGCGCGTCGGCAGAGTTAACGGCGAGTATATTGTCAATCCCACAAAACAACAAGTGGAAGAAAGCGACATAGAATTAATTGTAGCCGGTTCGGAAACTTCAATTATGATGGTTGAAGGGGAATCGAAAGAAGTATCGGAAAACGAACTTCTGGAAGCTCTAAAAATCGCTCATGTTGAAATCAAGAAACTTGTCGAACTTCAGAAGGATTTCCAAAACGAATGCGGCAATGAAAAAATGGAAGTTCCGGAAGTGGTTGTTAACGAAGAACTTGAAAAAGACGTAAACGAACTTGCGTATGAAAAATATCGCGAGTTGGTTGCAACCGTTCTTTCCAAACAAGAAAGATCGGAAAAGAATTCCGAATTGAATAAAGAGGTTCTCGCCGCTCTTGAAGAAAAGTATCCTGAAGATGAAAAAGAGATTAAAAAAATCCTTCACGACATTGAAAAAGACTTGATGCGCAAGCGGATTCTCGCAGAAGGAATAAGACTTGACGGAAGAAAAACCGAAGAAATTCGTCAGATTACCGTTGAAGTAGGCGGACTTCCCCGAACGCACGGTTCGGCTCTTTTTACGCGCGGAGAAACGCAAAGTTTAACAACGCTTACGCTTGGAACTAAATCCGACGAGCAAATTATTGACGGATTAATGGATGAATATAAAAAACGCTTTATGCTTCATTATAATTTCCCGCCGTTCAGCGTCGGCGAAACCGGAAGATATATGGGTCCCGGAAGACGCGAAATAGGTCACGGAAATCTTGCCGAAAGAGCTTTGAAATTCATCATTCCCGACGAAAGCAAATTCCCTTACAGTATAAGAATCAATTCCGATATTATGGAATCGAACGGTTCCTCTTCTATGGCTACCGTTTGCGCGGGTTCTCTCGCATTGATGGACGGCGGCGTTCCTATTGAAGCCCCAATTGCCGGTATTGCGATGGGATTGATTAAAGAAGACGATAAATTCCAAGTTCTTTCCGACATTTCCGGAAACGAAGATCATCTCGGAGATATGGACTTCAAAGTAGCCGGTTCGGAAAAAGGAATTACCGCATTTCAGATGGACATAAAGATACAAGGAATTTCTTACGACATTATGGAAAAAGCCCTTGAGCAGGCAAAAGCCGGTCGCCAACATATTCTCGGCAAAATGAACGAGGCTATCGACAAACCGCGCGAAGCTATTTCCCGCTACGCTCCGGTTCTTCTCTTTGTAAAAATCAATCCCGATAAAATCGGAACGCTTATCGGTCCCGGCGGAAAAATGGTTCAGGGAATTCAAAAAGATTACAGCGTTGAAATTTACATCGACGAAGACGGAACGGTTAACATTTCCGGCAACGATATTGATTTGGCAAAACAAGCGAGAAAATATATTGAAATTCTCACAGCCGAACCCGAAGTTGGAAAAGTTTACGAAGGGAAAATTGCTAAAATAACAGACTTCGGCGCGTTTGTTGAAATTCTTCCCGGTTTGCAGGGATTGCTTCACATTTCGCAAGTTGACAACAAACGAATCAACAAAGTAACCGACGTTCTCAAAGAAGGCGAAATGGTCAAAGTTAAGTTGTTGAAGGTTGAAAACGGAAAACTTAGTCTCTCCCGAAAAGTGTTATTGAAACCGGATAACGAAAACGATAAAGAGAAAGAGTAAAAATCAAATTATTAATTTAGGGAGTAATCAGTAATTTTTCTGTTTGAAAAATTTTGCTTGCTCCTTTTTTTTATTTAAATGAAACAAGCGTGTAAAATATTTTTGCAAGCAAGAAAATGATTATAATGCGAATGCAACTTTAAAAAGAATATTATTAACTCCGCCGTTTATGGCGTGGATTAAAGAAAAAAGTGATGCCGGTTTTAGCGGAATTTTTGGTTTCTTTTTGTGTTGAGCAAGGCGAAACCCCGCTTGCGGGAACAAAACCATACGGCTGAAACGCTGAGAAAAATATTAAATACATGAAATTGATAGAGCGTTGAATCAATCCGAATGGAGCGAATCGGAATTGAGGAATCTGTTGAAACTAAAACATTGACTAAAAAATTAAATATCGAAGGGAAACTGATTACCGCGCCAATGGCGGAAGTGACGGATTCTCCGTTCAGAATTATCTCAAAAAAATTCGGCGCGGCGATGACGTTTACCCAAATGGTAAGCGCGGAAGGAATTCTGAAAAATAATTTCAATTCGCTCCGCTTTCTTACGTTTGCCAGAGAAGAGCGTCCTGTTGCCGTACAGATTTTGGGAAACGATCCGGGAATTTTCCGCGAAACGGTAAAAGAAATCGTAAAGTTCAAACCCGCGATGATAGATTTGAACGCCGGTTGTCCCGTTACGAAAGTGACGTCAAAAAAAATGGGCTCGGCATTGATGAGCGAACGCTCTCTCTTTGGCGAAATAGTGAAAGCGATGAGCGATTCGGCGGGGGATATTCCCATTTCCGTTAAACTTCGTTTGGGACCGAACAAAAACGTTATCAACGTAATTGAAAACGCGAAAGTGGCGGTGGATAACGGAGCCGGCGTTGTCAGCATTCATGCACGAACGCAGGATGAAGAATACGAAATAGAACCGCATTGGGAATGGATTGCAAAAGCGAAAAAAGAGATCGACGCTCAAATTGTGGGGAACGGTTCAATCTTTAATTACAAAGACGCCAAACGGATGATTTCCGAAACCGGCTGCGATTTTGTTATGGTTGGAAGAGGCGCTTTGGGAAACCCGTTTCTCTTTTCCAGATTTAACAAGTTGATGGATTCGGGAGTCGAAACCGAAGAACCGTCAATCGCAATTGTAAAAGAAACTCTGCTGGAACATCTAAAATTAATTTTTAGAGAATACGGCGCTATTTTAGGTTTAGATAAAGCAAAGAAAAATATAATTTGGTATTTTAAAAGGTTTGATGGAATTGATTTCCTAATTGTGAATTTAATTCCGCTAAAGGAAGAGAATGATATTTTTTCGTTAGTTGAAATTCATGCGGAAAAATTGTTCGACGGATTTTATAAAAAATCCGATAAGACTTTAATAGATAAAAAATTTAAAGAGCGTATAGTCTTTTGGCTGCTCAATTAATCAATAAAAAATTATAGAGATATGGTAAAAGAAATTATAATCAATTCGTCAACGACACAGAACCGCATTGCAATTACGGAAGACGGAAAACTGGTCGATTTTTTCATCGACTTGCCGGAAAAGAGAAGAATGGTGGGCGATATTTATTTTGGAAGGGTGGCGAGAGTTCTGCCCGGAATACGAGCGGCGTTTGTTGATATAGGTATGAAACACGACGCGTTTCTTCATTTTTCCGACATTGGCGAAAGGGTGAACGCGCTGCAAAATATTCTCGCGGACGACAACGACGCCGAAATTTCGGACGACGACGACGACGATATCGAAAAAGCTTCCGAACAAAAGGAAGAACAGAAACCGCATAAAAAACTAAAACGCGGCGAAGAACTTCTTGTTCAGATAATCAAAGAACCGGTTAAGGATAAAGGAGTTCGCGTAACTTCTGCAATTTCGCTGCCGGGCAGATTTTGCGTTCTTCTACCGGCGGATAATAAAATCGGGATTTCAAAAAAGATTTCCGATTATCGCGAAAGAAGACGGTTGAAAAAATTAGCGCGAACTATAATTCCCGAACAATACGGTTTAATAATCCGCACAGCGGCTAAAGACCAAACGGAAGACGCCTTAACGGCTGATTTGAATTATCTGATTAACTCGTGGTATAAAATTCAGAAGACCGTAAAATCGCAAGAACCTCCGGCGTTGGTATATAACGATTTAAGTACGACTATCAGCGTTATACGAGATTTGTTCAGCCCGAGCGTTTCAAAAATATTTGTCGATTCGAAAAAACTTTATCGTGAGATAAGAAACTATATTCAGATCATTCAGCCGGAATTGGTTGACAGAGTTGAATATTACAAAGGAAGAAGTCCGATCTTTGACGACTTCAAAATTGAAGAACAAATCCGAACAATCTTCGGGCGCAAAGTTCCGCTTCCGTCCGGCGGCGATATCGTTATCGATCATACCGAAGCCATGAAAGTAATTGACGTGAACAGCGGTCGTTATGCGGCAAAGAAAGAACAGGAACTTAATTCGCTGAAAACCGATCTCGAAGCCTCGCGTGAAATTGCGCGTCAACTTCGCCTTCGTGATATTGGCGGCTTGATTGTTATCGATTTCATTGATTTGGAAGAAGATAAGAATAGGAAAAAGATTTTTGACGAACTGAAAAAAGAATTCAAAAAAGATCGCGCCAAGGTTGCAATTCTACCGATGACGGAATTCGGAATTGTGCAAATGACGCGCGAGCGAATTCGCGAGAACATTCTTGAATCGATGACGGAAGCTTGTCCATACTGCAACGGGACCGGACTTTTAACGAAGCATTCAAATCTTGTTTACGATATTGAAGAATGGGTCAAGCGCTTTAAGATTCAAAGCAAGGAAAGAAGCATTACGCTTCGCACTCACCCTTCTCTTGCAAAAAAATTGACCGAAGGAAAGCTTTCAACCATAACAAGATTGCAGTTAAAGTATTTAATAAGAATAAAACTTTGGGAAGATAAATCGTTTAATCCCCAAATGTTCAAAATTTATTCAAACAAAACCGACGAAGATATTACGGCGGAATATTAAACTTAAACGGAGTTTATTATGAAATTTTTTATCGACACGGCAAACGTTGACGAGATAAGAGAAGCGGCGTCTTTCGGCGTCGTTGACGGCGTGACAACTAACCCTTCGCTGGTGGCAAAGGAAGGAAAAGATTTTAGAGAGTTGCTGAATGAAATAATCGAGATAGTTGACGGACCAATCAGCGCGGAAGTGATTTCGATGGAGAAAGACGGCATTTTGAAAGAAGCGCGCGAGTTGGCAAAAATTCACGACAACATTGTAATCAAAGTTCCGCTGATTAAAGAAGGTTTGAAAGCGGTTAAAACATTGACTGCCGAAGGAATTAAAACGAACGTAACTCTCTGTTTTTCTCCTTCGCAGGCTTTACTTGCCGCAAAAGCGGGCGCCACTTATATCAGTCCTTTTGTCGGACGGCTTGACGACATAAGCCACAACGGTATGGAGTTGATCGGTCAGATTATTCAAATTTACGATAACTACGCTTTCGAGACCGAAGTGCTCGTCGCCAGCATCCGTCATCCGCTTCATTTGGTTGAAGCCGCTTTGATGGGCGCGGACGTCGCTACTATTCCTTTCGGCGTCATTGAAAAACTTTTCAAACATCCGTTGACCGATAACGGAATAGATAAATTTTTGAGCGACTGGGAAAAATTACAAGAAGGAAAGTAAAATGAAACTGACAAAATTTAACAAAGTTCATCATGAATTGAACGCTAAAATGGTTGAGTTCGCCGGATACGAAATGCCGGTTCAGTATCATTCAATTATCGCCGAGCACAAAGCCGTTCGCAACAGCGTGGGCGTTTTCGACGTTTCGCACATGGGCGAAGTTATCATTAAAGGGGAGAAAGCTCTCAACTTCGTTCAGAAAATCACGACCAACGACGCGTCGAAATTGACCGAAGGAAGAGTGCAGTATTCCGCAATGTGCTACAAAGACGGCGGAATTGTTGACGATCTGCTTGTTTACAAAATAGCGGACGACGAATTTATGCTCGTCGTCAACGCTTCGAACATAGAAAAAGATTTTGCGTGGATGAATGAAAACAACGAGTTCGGAGTAGAGCTGCTCAACAGAAGCGACGAGATTTCTCTGCTTGCCGTGCAAGGTCCGAATTCGAAAGCGACGTTGGATAAACTTGTTGACGAACCGATTGACCTGGAATTCTATCATTACAAGCGGGGCAAACTCGCCGGTTTCGAAATGATTATTTCGCGCACCGGTTACACCGGAGAACTCGGTTACGAACTCTATTTCGAAGGAAGCGAAGAAGACGCCGAAAAGTTGTGGAAAGAAATTTTCGAAGCGGGAAAAGAATTTGACGTTCAGCCCGCCGGACTCGGCGCGCGCGATTCGCTCCGTTTGGAAATGGGCTATTGTCTTTACGGAAACGACGTCGACAAAACGACGAATCCTTTGGAAGCGGGATTAGGCTGGATTACCAAGCTGAAGAAAGGCGCGTTCAACGGAAGCGACGTTCTTCAAAAAATCAAAGAAGAAGGCGTGAAGAGAAAATTGGTCGGAATGATATCGGAAGAGCGAGCGTTCCCCCGTCACGGTTACGAAATAAGCGTTGACGGAAAAATTATCGGGCGCATCACAAGCGGAACCGTAAGCCCCATGTTGGGAAAACCGATTGCAATGGGTTACGTCGAAAAAGAATATTCCGCGGAAGGAACGAAGTTGAATTTCCTAATTCGGGGAAAAGAAATTCCGGCGACGATCGTAAAACCGCCGTTTGTGAAGAAGTAATATATTCCCTTTGATGGGAATAGTGTTACTCCTTCGCAGTTTTTGAAGATTTGTTCGTTTGTTCGTTTAATTATAATAATATCACCCTCGCAGAGTCAGACCTTCGGGATTTGAATTATTGGTTGATGTTTATAATTAAGCGCTAGATTGTTAAAAGATTTGAATATCGAATAGCGATTAACAGCTTGCTCCGATTTGTCGGAGAATGAAGATTTGCGAAGTTAAAAAACCCCGAAGGGGTGAAATGATTATAGAAAATAGTAAATAATTCAAGAAGAACCCCGAAGGGGTGAAATTATTTTTTGCAAAATTGTTTTGATAATACGGAATTAAAAAGTTTATTATGAAAATACACACACTATTATCGCCGTTAAATGCGGATGAATTATATTTCACGGGAAAAACCGTTGTGGTTATAGACGTGCTCCGAGCAACGAGCGTTATATTGACGGCTTTAAAAAACGGCGCGAAAGAAGTGATTCCGGTCGGTACAATCGAATTTGCGATGAAGGTTTCGGGAAACGCTTTCGGCGGTCACACAATTCTCGGCGGAGAAAGAAACACTAAAAAAATTGAAGGCTTCACGTTCGGCAACTCGCCTTTGGAATATACGCAGGAGAACATAGAAGGAAAATCGATTATTCTTTTCACGACCAACGGTTCGAAGGCGATAGTAAAAACAAAGTTTGCCGAAAGAACTTTAATCGGCTCTTTTTTCAATTTGGAAGCGCTGGCGGAATTTCTCGTTTCGCTCAACAATGACGTGGAGATTTTATGCTCCGGCGCGAACGGAATGTTTTGTCTCGAAGACACGGTTTGCGCCGGCAAATTGATTCGCAAAATTCAAAAGTTGAACGGAGAAATAGAATTGACCGACGCCTCGAAAGCAAGCATAGAATTGAACGGCGTTTTCGGAAAGAACATCGGAGAGATGCTCCGCAACGCGGAGCACGGGAAAAAGCTGATTGAAAACGGATTTGAAGAAGACCTGGATTTTATTTCGCAGATTGATATTTGGGATATCATTCCGCGCTTCGAATCTTCCGTGATTAAAATAATGAACAACGACGAAGAAAATAAATAATTAAATGGCAAAGCGCAGAAAAGCAGAAACGGCAAACGGAAGCGGCGAAGACGCTTTTATCATTCCGATAGAGAAGAAGAAAAAAATTCTTGGCGGGCTGATGATAGTCGCCGCTTTGTTGATTTTCCTTGCGATTCTTTCCTACTCGCGCGCCGACGAAGCGAATCTCACCGGCTTGACCGATCTCTTCAAAGTCTTTTCAACCGATCCGCAGATTGTTCATAAGTTGGAGCAAATCAACAACTGGCTCGGAATTTTCGGGGCTTACGCTTCGTATTTTTTCATAAACGGAACGCTTGGCTATTTTTCGCTCGTCTTCCCAATTATTCTTTTTATTTGGGGATATTCGGTTATTACGAAGGAGAATTACCGCATTTCGATTTTCCTCTCTAATTTCTTGCTTGCCTTGGCGGTGATACTCGCAACATTCTTCGGAATGCTTCGCTTTGAACTCGGTATTTTTACCGACATGAATGAGCTTTCGGGCAACGTAGGCGCGTTTTTCGGAAAGGGCGTCGGCAGGCTTCTCGGCGGATTGGGAAGCGTAATTTTTCTGGCGACTGTTTTGTTTGTCGCGATTTTTCTTGTATTCGATATAAAATTTGGAAAGATTGCCGGTTTTTTTGCGGAACTTTTTTCGCCCAAAGATAAAAAAGAAAGCGAAAACGATGAAGAGGAGAACGTTCACATTATCGATCCCTCCACGCTGGGACCGTCCGAGAACTTGAAAAAAGTTTCAAAGCTCGGGAAGAAAAAAATTAAAAAACCGAAAATAATTAAAGAAGAACCGGTCGCCGAAATTATTTCTGAAGACGATGAAACGAAAATTAGAATCGTCAAAAAGAACGAAGCGGAAAAAGTCATAGAGGAGATCGTTCCGACGGCGGAAAAAATGAAAAGCGGAAAAGAAAACGACGAGATTATTCCTCCGGTTGATTATATCGCCGAAAAAGATTTGCCGAACCAGTGGGAGGAGAAAATAAAATACGCTCCGCTGCAGCTCGATCTGCTAGATAAACCTTCGGTAGATCAAGTCCGTATTCCCGAAGAAGAATTGAAACACAACGCCGAACTGCTGAAAGAAAAATTGGCGTTGTTCGATATTAAAATAGAAGATATTTCCGTAACGCCCGGTCCGGTGGTAACGCTTTACGAAATCGTTCCCTCACCCGGAGTGAAAATAAGCCGCATCGTCAGTTTGGAAAACGACATCGCGCTTGCTCTTGCCGCGCGCGGAATTAGAATAATCGCTCCCATACCTGGCAAAAGCGCGATAGGCGTCGAGATCCCAAATTCCGAGCCGCAGCTTGTAAGCGCGTATTCCGTAATTTCCAAAATCAAAAAATCAAAGGCGCAGCTGCCGTTGGCTTTGGGAAAAACAATTTCGGGCGATATTTACATCACGGATCTTTCTGCGATGCCCCATTTGTTGATTGCCGGTTCCACCGGTTCGGGAAAGAGCGTCGGGATAAATATGATAATCACGAGTCTGCTCTACGCCAAACATCCTTCGGAAGTGAAATTTGTGATTATCGATCCGAAAAAAATTGAGCTTTCTTTTTATCAAAAATTGAATAAGCATTATCTCGCCGTTTCGCCCGATTTGGACGAAGAGATAATCACAAATCCGCAAAACGCTCTGCTCGTTCTTAAAGCGGTTGAATACGAAATGGAAAAACGCTACGACAAACTCGCTAAAGTAGGCGTTCGAAATATCGTGGATTACAACAAAAAAGTTTCCGATCCGAAAAAGCGTCCGCCCGACAGCGAAAAAATGAAACATTACAAAATGCCTTATCTGATTGTGATAATTGACGAGTTGGCGGATTTAATGATTACGTCGGGCAAAGAAGTTGAAGAGCCGATTGCGAGAATCGCTCAACTCGCGAGAGCCGTGGGAATTCACATGATTGTAGCCACGCAGCGTCCTTCGGTGAACGTAATTACCGGAACTATCAAAGCCAACTTCGGCGCGCGGATAGCTTATCAATCAGCTACGAGAATCGATTCCCGCACAATCCTTGATATGAAAGGAGCCGAGCAGCTTTTGGGACGCGGCGATATGCTTTTTCTCCCCGGCGGAATGCCTAAACCGGTGCGCGTTCAAAACGCTTTTATTTCTACCGAGGAAGTCGAGCGAATAACGAATTATATTTATCTTCAACCCGGATATTCGAAGCGCTTTTTCCTTCCGTCGATGTTCGAAAAGAAAGCCGCGGCGCAGGGAAGTCTTTTAACCGATTTGGATCCGATGTTTGAAGACGCGGCGAGAGTTATTGTAAGGCATCAACAAGGGTCGGTTTCGTTATTGCAGCGAAGACTGAAACTCGGTTACGCCCGCGCCGCAAGAATTGTCGATCAGCTCGAAGAAGCGGGAATAGTGGGACCCAGCGAAGGAAGCAAAGCGCGCGAAGTGTTAATTGAAAGCGAAGCCGAACTCGAACTGATTTTGAAGAATTTGTGAGAATAAAAAAAGTTCTGTCATTGCGAATCCCGATTTATGCGCAACGTTTTCGCTGAATTCTGCGAACTGCGAATCGGGATGAAACGCTCTAAAAGATGCGTCGTTGTTTTCTAATTAGATTGCTTCGTCGCCTTGAGACTCCTTGCAATGACGGTGAATAGAAAAATGAAAAAAAATAAAGTTTTTGAAATATCGTTTTTGTTGATCGTTCTATCGGCATTATCGTTCGCCCAAACAAACTTGGTCGATCAAATCAAAAATAAATATTCGTCGGTCGGAACTTTTCAAGCCGATTTTTCCGTGGAAACGGGACAAAGGTTGAGCGGAAGAGTAGTATTTCAAAAAGAGAACAAAATCAAAATCGTTACGGAAAAAAGAACGATTGTTTCCGACGGCAAAACGAATTGGAATTACGAAAAAAGAACGAACAAAGTAATTATCTCCGAAGCCGCCCCCGGGCAGAGTCAATTTTCGCCGGAATTCTATTTAAGTCAACTTTCAAGCGGGAAAGATTTCCAAACGCTTGAAAAAAAGAACGGACTTTCGGGAGTGAAATTTACTCCGCAGAATAACGGAATGAATTTGAAATCGATTGTTCTTTGGGTCGATTCGAACTTGATAGTAAAAAGAATTGAAGCTGAGCGAAAACACGGCGGCAAGTTTGTTCTTTCTTTGAAGAACGTTAAATTGAATCAACCGGTAGCGGCGGACGAATTCAAGTTTCAACCGCCCGAAAACGCAAGAATAATCGATTTACGGTAGGAGCGCGGAATTGAAGAAAACATTCGGAGTCGTTTTTACGTTTATTCTCGCCGCGGCGTTTCTTTTCTTCGCTTTGCGCGGAACCGATTTGCAAGATTTGGCGGGAATCATTTCAAACGCTTCGCTACCGTTTATGTTTCTATTCATAACGTTTTTCCTTTCGGCGCACGTAGTAAGGGCTTTGCGCTGGCGGTATATCGTCGCTTCGCAAAAGGAAGACGTTTCGTTTCTTCACGCTTTGGGCGGCGTTCTGATAGGTTACGGCGTAAACTGCGTCGTTCCCCGCTTGGGCGAGGTTTACCGTTCGTTTTTTATCGGGCATTGGGAAAAACTTTCCCGCTCGGCGATGTTGGGAACCGTAGTTGTTGAAAGAATTATCGATATCGTGTCGCTCGCGCTTTCAATTCTTATCAGCGTTTTAATCTTTCCGGGCAATCTGTTTGAAGAAGTAACTTGGCTGAAACCTACGTTAAATATTACTGCCGCGCTGATGGTGGGCGTTATTATTCTCATGATTCTAATCGTTAAATTCAAAGAAAAATTTTACGGATATATTGTTAAATTCATAGAAATATTTACGCATAAATATGCTGAAAAAATCGGCGGTATTTTTAAAACTTTTGCCGAAGGTTTCGGCGCGCTTCAGGGAAGAAAAAATTATTTTATGACTTTCTTTTGGACTGTGGTAATTATGCTTCTTTACGGCTTCAACGCGTACGTCGGTTTTTATATGTTGAGAATTAACGAAGTTTACGGCGTTACGCTTAGTATGGGATGGATTTTAATGACAATCAGCGCATTCGGCGTTATCATTCCCACGCCCGGCGGAACCGGCTCCTATCATCTTTTGGTGATTTTCGTAATGACCGCGCTGTTCGGAATTGCGCGCGATTTAAGCGTCGCCTATGCGGTTCTCACGCATTTTATTTCTTATTCTTTGTTCATTATTTTGATGTTCGTTATTTACGGCGTTATCAATTACGTCCACGGAAAAAAAGGTCTTCCGAAAGAAAATTTTTTCAGCGTATTAAAAAGGAGAGTGGAATAAATGAAAAAATCTGTTTTGTTTTTAACCGCGTTTTTTTTCGCCGCGGCGTCTTTTGCTCAAGTTGACGTTTCGGCGGGGATGGGAATAAACTACGCTTCAAATTCCGATTTGAACGATTACATCAACGGGAACTTTGCCTACGGCGATAAGCTGAACTCATTTTCCACAAACGTGGAATTTTACGGCGAATTAGCTTACGCTATGTCGCCGACATTTTCTCTCGGCGTCGAATACGCTATGTCGATTTTTTCGTTTAACAATCAAGTTGCAATTATTTACGATTTGACTTACAATCTGCACAAACCGTCGCTTGTTGCGTATTACGTGATTTCCGGCAAGGGATATAAATTTAAATTCGGCGGGGGCGTGGGACCGCGTTTTGCGAATGTCGTCGAAACTATTCACGAAGATAAAAGCTATTCGTCCGCTGGCTACGGATTTCTTTTGCGCGGC
This sequence comes from Chlorobiota bacterium, assembly GCA_013151245.1. GTDB lineage: Bacteria > Bacteroidota > Ignavibacteria > Ignavibacteriales > Melioribacteraceae > JAADIR01. Next base: position 5,131 of record JAADIR010000135.1, on the reverse strand, counting down.
GAAGGGCACACCGGATTAGGCGGAAATTTCTACGCGATGGTTGCAGCGGATATGCGTTACGACGTTCCCGGCAAACCGAAAGAAGGCGATAATTTTCTTGGCGGCGATAGGTATGGCGGAATTGAAGTCAGCCAGATCGCGTTCGGAATTAAACTTGGAGTTACTTACACTTTTTGAGGATTGAATGACAATTATTGAAGCAATATTTCTCGGAATCATACAGGGCTTGGCGGAATTTCTTCCGATAAGCAGCACCGGACATTTAACGATTGCCGGAAAGCTGATGCATCTTATTTCAGCCGCCGAGCCTCACAAGTGGACGGCGTTTATCGCGGTAATACAGCTCGGAACGCTTTTAGCGATTTTAATTTATTTCTGGAAAGATTTATGGAATATCCTGATTGATTTTTTTAACGATAATCTTTTCAAAAGAAAATCATTCGCAAACCAAAGTCAAAATTCGAAAATGGGCTGGAATATTATTATCGGCTCGCTGCCGGTTGTGATAATCGGATTGGGATTCAAAGATATCGTCGAAGGAGTTCTCACAAAAAATTTGTACGTCATTGCCGGAAGTCTGATTCTGCTCGGTTTGATTTTGGCGCTTGCCGAAAAGAAAGGGAAATTCACAAGAACGATTGAGCAGCTTGGTTGGAAAGACGCTTTGATCATCGGAATAGCGCAATCGTTCGCGCTTATTCCCGGCTCTTCCCGTTCCGGCACGACGATTACCGCCGGACTTTTTCTCGGCTTCGAGCGCGAGACCGCCGCGCGTTTTTCGTTTCTGCTGAGCGTTCCGGCGGTTTTAGGAAGCGGTTTGCTTGAGTTTTATCAATCGCTTGAATACCTCGATTCGAGCGGTTTCCTTACGCTCGGAATAGCGACTCTTTTTTCGGCGATTAGCGGTTATATGACGATTGGGTTTTTGCTTCGATATTTGAAGAAAAACACGACGTATATTTTTGTGTTTTACAGAATTGTAATTGGAATTTTGATTTACGTTTTTATCGCGGCAAACATAATCGCGCCGTAAGTTTGGGCTAAAGCCCTAGTTCTTTTGGGAATTTTAGTCCGCAACCTAAAGGTAGCGGCAATTGTTTTACGTAGCCCGGACATTCTTGTCCGGGAAAAGCAATGAACAAAAACGAAATTGTGCAATCAGTATTGAAAATTGAATTATTACCCCATTTATGTCGGGGATGAAAAAAACAAACAGTTAAATAGGGGCTTTAGCCCAAAGAATAAAAAATTAAATAATACAAAAGGAGAAATCACAATGAAAAGAATCGCGATTCTACTACTCTTCCTTTTACTTTACGGATGTTCAAAAAAAATAGGAGATATGAGCGTGGACGAAATTAAAAATCTTCCCGATAACGAAAAGATTGTTGCGACAATGAAAACAAACATGGGCGATATCACAATAGAACTGTTCGGAAAAGAAGCTCCGAAAACAGTGAAAAATTTTGCCGGATTGGCGGAGAAAAATTATTACGACGGCGTTACTTTTCACAGAGTGATTAAAGGATTTATGATTCAGGGCGGCGACCCGACCGCAACCGGCTCCGGCGGCGAAAGCCTTTGGGGAAAAGATTTTGAAGACGAATTCGCTCCCGAGTTAACTTTCGCGGAAGAAGGAATTTTGGCGATGGCAAACCGCGGACCGAACACAAATTCGAGTCAGTTTTTCATCACGCTTGCGCCGACTCCGTGGTTGAACAATCGTCACACAATTTTCGGCAAAGTTGTCGAAGGAATGGACGTCGTTAAAGAGATTGGCGACGTGAAAACCAACGGTTCTCCTTACGACAAACCGCTTGAAGACGTTGTGATTAAAGACGTGGAAATCAAAATAGAGAAAAAATAATTTGCCGCCGGTAGAATGAAGCAGAGAGAATACTTTTCATCGCGCTGGGGACTGGTAATCGCGACTCTCGGAATTGCGGTGGGAACCGGAAACATTTGGCGGTTTTCGCGAATTGTGGCGCAGAACGGCGGCGGTTCGTTTCTTATTCCGTGGGTGATATTTCTCTTTTTCTGGTCGATTCCGCTAATCATCGCCGAGTTCGCAATTGGTAAATCGACGCGCTACGGACCGGTTGGCGCAATCGCAAAAACCGCCGGACCGAAATTCGCTTGGATGGGCGCTTTTATTGCGCTTGTTTCGACGGCAATTATGTTTTATTATTCGGTAGTTACCGGCTGGTGCATTCGATATCTTGTTTCCGCCGTTTCGGGCGATTTGTTCAGTACGCAAAATCATCTGCAATATTGGAACGATTTCAGTTCGACGCTGCTGCCCGTTTTTTATCATTTCCTAGCGATGTTAATCGGCGGAATTATAATCTTCCGCGGAGTGAAAAACGGAATCGAAAAGGTGAACCGCATTCTCGTTCCCGCGATGATTATAATTTTGCTCGTTCTTCTCGTCCGCGCTTTGCTTTTGCCCGACGCAATAGAAGGAATAAAATATTTCTTCACTCCGCAGAAGAAATATCTGCTTGATATTAACGTTTGGCTGCAAGCTCTTACGCAAAACGCTTGGGACACCGGCGCAGGCTGGGGACTGATAATGACTTACGCAATTTACATGAAGAAAAAGGAAGACGTTTCAGTCAATGCCGCTTTGATCGGTTTCGGCAATAATTCAATTTCTTTGATCGCGGGAATGATTATCTTTTCGACGGTTTTTGCGCTTAGTTCGGTTGACGCGATGAATCAGATCACGCAGTCGGGTCCGGCAAACACCGGGCTTACGTTTATCTATCTTCCGCTTCTTTTTTCGAAGCTTTCGGCTAATGAATCGGTTAATATTTTTTTCGCGTCGATATTTTTTCTCGCGCTTTCCTTTGCGGCAATTTCTTCGCTTATTTCTTTGATTGAATTGACGACGCGGACTTTCATTGATTTCGGGTTCAACAGAAAAAAAGCGGTTTTGATTGTAACGGTAAGTGGATTTCTGCTCGGCGTTCCTTCAGCGCTCAATATGGATTTTTTCACGAATCAAGATTGGGTTTGGGGATTGGGACTTCTTTTGAGCGGCGCGTTTATTTCGTTTTCAATTATTCGTTACGGCGTGGATAAATTCAGAACGGAAATAGTCAACGGACCGGGAAGCGACATTAAAATCGGAAAGTGGTATAACGTGATTATCGCCTATTTGGTCCCGCTGCAAGTTACGGTTTTGATTGTCTGGTGGTTGATTGAATCGGCAAATTGGGACCCCGAATGGTGGAATCCGTTTCATACGGCTAACGTAGGAACGTCAGTTTTACAGTGGTCGATTGCGTTGGCGGTGTTTATATTTTTCAACAAAAGTTTGGTGAAATATACATTGCGAGAATAGATTAACCATATAAGGCATATAAGAACTTATAAGATGAGTTTAACAAAGACATATTTAAAAGATTTGATTTATAAAGTTAACGGAGCCGCGATTGAAGTGCATAAAAATTTAGGTCCCGGTTTGTTGGAAAGCGTTTATCATAAATGTATGAAAAGAGAATTGACAATTCGAAATATTGAATTTGAATCTGAGTTGATAATTCCGATAAATTACAAAGGATTAGATATTGAAGCTGAATTGAGATGCGATCTATTTGTAGAGAATATTTTACCTGTTGAATTAAAAGCAACAGATGGAATTAATCCGGTTCACGAAGCGCAATTATTAACTTATATGAAATTATTAAACGCTCCGGAAGGACTATTAATTAACTTTAATGTAACAAACATTTTCAAAGAAGGACAAAAAACTTTCGTAAATGAATTATATAGAGATCTTCCGGAATAAATTCTTATATTTTCTTATATGACTTATATGGTTTAAAAAATGAAATTTGAAACAATCATAACGTTAGTAATTGTTGTCGGGCTTGTTTGGGGCGGGTTCGGATTCTTTTTGTTAAAAGCGTTTAAGTTCGAAAAAATGAAGAGAGAAAATGGCAAAACAGAGAATTAACATACCGCCCGTTCATCAAATTCCGCTTATGTTGAAGGAAGATAAAATTCTCCCGATCTATTTTATTTTCGGCGAGGACTATTTCGCTATACAAAAAGCGGTGAAAATGATTTCTGAAAAAGTCATGCCCATGGTCGAATCTGATTTTGACCGCGAAACGCTCGTATTGGAAAAGAAAGCCGACGTTCAATCGATACTCGGAATTGCCGCCACTTTTCCGTTCGGCGGAGGCAAGAGATTGGTTGTCGTAAAAAATTTCGAAAAAATCGACAAACCGGTCGAGCTAAAATCATACGTCGCATCGCCCGAAGAAGCGACAGTATTGATAATCACGAGAAACGGAAAAATCAAGGATGATTCTTTTACGCGCGAACCGTATAAATCGCTGCTTCAAAAAGGATTTGCCTTCAAAGCCGAAGAACCGAAAGGGAACGCGCTGCGGATGTGGATAAAATCTTCCGCCGCTGAAAATAATTTAAGAATAACCGACGATAACGCTCAACTTCTTATGGATTTCGTCGGGAACGACAGAAGTCTGCTGAAGATGCAAATCGACAAATTTGCCGATTTCTTAAAAGGGGAAGGGGAAATTACTACGGAAGTAATTGAAAAACTCGCTTCTTCGACAAAAGAATTTAATATTTTCAACCTTCTCGATGCGGTCGGTTCCGGAAATAAAACAAAATCATTGGAAATTGTTTTCAATCTATTAGATAATGGAGACGACAAAGAAATTATAAAAATCGTAAGTTTACTCACGAAATACATTTCAGTCGCCGCTCAATCTTTCGAAATAAAAAGAGAAAAAATCAACGAATACGAAGCGGCGAGAAAAATTGGCGTCGCTCCGTACTTTTATAAAAACGCCGCGGCAAGCAGATTTTTTTCGAACAACGCAAGAGTGGTAAACGCAGGAAGAGCTTTACTCGAAGCGGATATCGCCATAAAAACTTCGGCTGCAAATCAAAAAGATATCGCGGCAAAACTTATCGCTTCGATGCTGGCATAAAGTAGCAGATTATTTATCGCAACTAAGAACTTGTTCATTTTAGACTGTTTGCAAAGAAGTGAAGAAATAATTCGGTTTTTATAGGTTTGGTTAATGTTGGTAAAAACATTAAAAAAATCTTGAAGGTTACTATGAACGACGAAATACAAAAAATATCCGTC
>JAADIR010000043.1 GCA_013151245.1 Chlorobiota bacterium | reverse complement strand
AAATACAATTCCGACGGCACGGTTGACACGGTTTATCAATTTTCAATTCTCCCCGTGCTCGGTTTGGATGTGGAGTTTTAAAATGAATAATGAACAATTAACAATGAACAATATTTTTACAATCTTTCGTATCGTAGATTGCTTGCAATATGCGCTGCACAATTTTGGCAAATCAATTTATCCGCGTTTCGCCGACAAAAATTCTCCATCCGTCTCCGCTCCGCTTCGCCGAGATAAATTCTCAATTTTCCATTCTCCATTAAAAAGATTCTTGCATTGCGAAATAAATTCCGCTTGTGTTTTTCCCGAAACCGAAATCGGCGCGTACGGTAAGGCGTTCTTTTTCGTCGAAAATATAACGCAGCCCGAAGCCGTATGAATACTGGAGCTGCGTAAGTTTGAATTGCGAAAAGCGCGCCGCTACGTCGCCAAAACCGGCGAACAAAACAAAACCGAGATTAAAATCTTTCCACAACCAACTTTTTAATTCCGTTTGAGCGGCGAAATAGTTTTTATCCCGATATCTTCCTTTATAATACCCGCGCATAGTCATTCTTCCTCCAAGTCGCGGTATTTCATAAAAAGGCGGATTGCCGGACATAAAATTACAGTACAATTGAAAGGTGAGTAAATGCCTTTTCGCGAGTTGAAAATATTGTCGAATATCAATAAGATAATCTGTAAAACTATATTTGCTTCCCAAACCCGCGCCGTAAAATATAGCATTAAAAATGTAGTAACCTCCCGAAGTCGGGAGGTATAAATAATCGCGAGAATCGAAAACAAACTTAAAACCAAGCCCCGACGAAACGCCGCCGTCTTTCCCCAAAACGTCATCGTTGATTAAAAAAGGATTCTCTTTTTTATCTGCGATATCCGAATTCAATAAATCATAAATAAAGCCCAATTCCAAGCTCCCGACGATTCTGGTTTGAATATTAAGTTTTATTCCGAATTCATGAGTTGCATAGTCGGGGTTATTAATTTCGGGCGTATTGCTTCCCACTCCAAAAAACTTATCGATATACTTTCCGTAGTAAAAATCTCCGCTAATCAAATATTCATTGTTGCCGAAATAAAGTTCCGGCGTAACTGTCAAGTCATATTGATTATTAACGGTGTAATAACCGGAAAGCAAAATACTGGAGAGTTTAGTTTTAGGTTTGGAATCGGTTCTGAAATATCCCATTCCAGCCGCGCCGAAAGCAAAGTTTGTTTCGGGCGTGTAAAAAGCGTAAGGATAACCGAAAACGGAAAAGCCGGAAGCGTCGGTTGAATCTTTTGTTTGCGCCGACAAACTAATTGTTAAACAAAATATTGTAATAAAAATTGCTAATCCGGTTTTCATAAATTTATAACGCCCTTCGATTAAAATAATTTACGGAATGATTACAAAACTACTATGCCTTTCCTCATTTAGCAAATACAAGACGAACAAAATTTCGATTAAAACACAAGTTTAAATTTGTATTATCGAAAAACATTGCTTAGATTTTTCAATAAAAATGAACCAATTGTATATAACTCAATGAAAACAAAACGCGTTCAAAATAAAAGAATCTACTTTATTTCCGTTTTATTTACCCTATTAGTTACGCTTCTGTCTAGTTGTTCTGAAAATGAGAACTTATCCACGGCTCCGACAAATAATAATCAATATACAGTTGAATACTCAAAATACGGGGGAATGGGCGGCGGAGCTTTAAGCGATATGCGAATTGATTCGTCTCAAACGGTAACTTTGAACTCAATTTATCCTCCATTGCAAATGAAATTGAACGACGAAACTTATGATTCGCTGTTTGTAATATTATCGGCGTTAAAAGACGTTGACGATATTTATCGGGGACAATGCGCAGACGATATAACAAATAAAATCGTTTTTAATAGCGGCGATTATAGAAAAACCGTAGAAGTAGATAATTGCCGTTTCTTCGCTGATTCTTTAAGCGCCGATTTAGCGGCAATCAAAACCGCTATGAATAAATTAGATGAAATTTGGAGCCGGACATATAACGCTTCCGCGGAATGGTCCGGACTCCGATATTTATTTGATATAAATAAAAGCGTTTTTTCAGTCGGCGATACGTTGATGATTTCTTGTACGATTCAAAATCCGACAAATGTTAAGAAGACAATTTATTTTCCACATCAAGAAAAATTTTTAATTTACGTAAGCAAACAAAACGATCCGTCTTTTCACTTTGTTTTTCCCGAATTTTCACCCGACGATACATCGTCCGCGAATATACTTTCGATTTCGCCAAACGGTTCAAAAGAACTTAAATTTTATTGGGATTTATCGGTCAACGCTCCGGATGAACCTAAATCATTTCTTGATATTGGTAAATATAATCTTTCGGCGCGTCTCTATTTTAATTATTCTACGACGCAAAATTTCGGGTTTGAGGTTATCGATGCGGCGCTCCCAATTTCCGCTGTAATTATGCCGGATTACAACGGAGAAAGTAGTTCGCAGGAAGTCTATATTTTCAAACTAAAAATTAAAAATTGGACTGATAATACGGTAAATCTTCATTTCCCGTTTGTTCAGAAAATATACGTTACTCTTTACGATCTTAATTTCCCCGAACCGGGTCCAATTATTTTCCAAGGTCCGGATAATCCCGACGTTAACCAATCAATAATGAGTTTGTCTCCCGGCGAGGAAATTACTTTTGAATATCCCGTTAATAAAAATCAGATAGCTTTAAATTCCTTTTGGACTTTTGCAGAGATAAAACTGCTTTGCGACGATTTTGAGCTTATTTCAACAGGAGAGTTGCGTATCTTCAAATACAACCCTTGATTTTATTTCCATTCGGGAGTGAAATAATAACGTCAGAATTTAAAATCTTCTAATTTGGTTTGAAGATTGACTGAGGTTTTCGATTAAAATTTAATTTCAAACCCAAGAACATAATTGAATTCGTAAATTTCCCATTGATGTTTTAATTCAAATCCGTTCTTTTCAAAAGACCGAATAACCGTTTCCGGTTTTAGTCTGTGATTTAACGGCGGTCCGAAATCCATCTCTTCGTATTTCCAGTCGATGATAAACGCGGTTCCGCCGCGACGAAGAATTCTGCCTATCTCTTGCGCGACAAAATCTCTTTCTCTAAATTCATGAAATACGTTCGCCAATAAAACTTTATTAACCGAATTATCTTGAAGCGGCGTCGCGTCGCCTTCGGATTTAACATACTCAATGTTATCAATTGATTTTTCGTCCGCGCGGCGGCGACAGATTTTCAGCATCTCTTCGCTGATATCAATCGCGAAAACTTTGGAGACGACTTGCGCCAGCGGAATTGTAATGTAACCCGGTCCGCATCCGACGTCCGCCCAAATTTCATTTTCTTCCGGCTCGGCAATCTTAAAAAATTCTTTGTAGTTCATTCTTTCTTCGCGCGCGGGGCTTACCAGCCTTTCCCAATCGGACGGCGAGAATATTTTATGTTTAATTTCAAACTCCTTTAAATATTTGATTTTTAATGCGGTCGTAATTTAGCAAAATAACCGATTAAAAATATTTCAATCTCAGTTACGCGGCAACCGTAGTTGAAAATCAAGATCAAGCAATGAATCAGGAACGGAAGGATAAAACGGCGCATTTTCAATATGTAGTTTCTCCGGTTTTCTCCGGTTTTTCTTTTTTGAATTTATCAGTTCCAACGCTTTTTTAATTACAATATCTTTTCCGTGACTGTTTTGAACGTCGCACGGTCCAATGTAAATATCCGGCTCAACGCCTTTCCATTCCAACGGTTTGTGTTCAACGTCCAAATAAGCGGCAATCGGAACCGAATATTCCGTTCCGTCGGGCAACGAAAAAGAGGACGGCGCTTCAACGGCTCCGAGAGTCGTGTCGCCGATAAGAGCAACGTTCCCGAATTGCGAAAGCGCTTCTGCAAAAATTTCTCCCGCGCTGCCGCAGAACCGTCCGATTAAAACCGCAATTGTATTTTCATACGGTTCATCTCCTAAAGGCGCAATTACTACGGGAATCTCCGGCGCGTAATCGTCGCGTTCCGCGCCGTTGCGGTAAAGAACGTAGCCGACAAGCATTTCTTCGTTTGCAAAATGAGCGACAATGTTGCGGGTAACCGGCAAATTACCGCCCGAGTTTTTGCGTAAATCAATTATGATTCCTTTTTTAGGTTTCAGGTTTTCCATAATGGAAGCAAAAGCGATAGTATCAATATCGGATGGGTTAAAACTCGCTATCCTCAAATAACCGACGCTGTCGTTAACTCCCCAGCCCCAAGTTTCGTTTTCTTCATGCCAATTCAAAGAATTTGTAAATTCTTCTATTTGCTCTTCTTTGAAATTTGCTTCGACATTTTGATTTACAAACGTAGGAATTATGTCGCCGGACGGCTTGATTAACAGAACGTGATAATCTTTAAATACGGAAAGCATATCCTTCAGTCGATTATTTCTCTGCGTAACCGTAATTGAAATAAATTGATCGTCGAACTGTGAGCGAGAATTATCCCAATCAATATTTTTGTATTTGAACAACGGATAATTCAAATCAAACGTCGCCCAAACCAAATTGAAATCCGAAGAATAATCTTTTAAATCCGGAGTAACAACTTCGTTTTCGTTGCATCCTAACAAAAAAATAAAGTACAGAAAAATTGTATAACCGGTTCTTTTTATCATTGTCGGAACCCTTTGCATTTAATAACGATAAATTTTTTGTCGTCCGTTAATTCAAAACAACTATCTTTTTTGTCGTTGAAAAATTTCCGCTCTCCATTCTAAGAAAATAAATTCCGTTCGGAAATCGCTCGGGCGAAAACGCGGCTTCATATTTTCCGGCTGAGTTAAATCGGTTTACTAAAGTTTTTACGGTTCTGCCCAATACGTCGTAAACAATCAACCGCACAAAACCGTCTGTTGGCATAGTATAATTTATTCTTATCAAAGAATTGCCGAAGCGGGCGGATTTGCTAAAAGGATTCGGATACGCTTCCGAAAGTTGAAATTTATCAACCGACGTTTCATTATTCTCCACTGTTGATATCCCGTTATTTAATACCGATTTGAAAGGATAAAAAATTTCCGGAGTTATTCGTAAATGACGGGAATTGATTGTCCATACATGAGTTCCGAATGAATAGTATTTTACGTTATCCGTATAAAGAAGCGCGCTTCCGCTTTGCCCCGGGATTCCGGAAATATAATATCCCAACCAGCCGTCATCAATTACATCCAACTCTCCGTAATTGAAATAAAGCGTGTCGCCGTTAAACACTCTTGATGAATCAAAAGGATCGGTTTCTCCCGGATAACTGAATTTATAAAACACTCTATCGGCAAAATAGCCGTCGTCTTTTGAAAACGCTATTCCGACCCAGCCGGCTTTAATTCCAAGGTTTTCCTTTAATTTGACAAGAGCAATATCCTTTGAATAAAACCCTTGTAAATTTGATTTGAACGTAACGTATTCGGTCGCAATACTTTTGCCGAACGTGGGATTTGCTTCTCCGCCGTCATACGCGACAAACGCCCAAAGGCTATCGAGAAAAATCAACTTTCCGCCTGCGTCAAAAACTCCAACGCAATGACAATCGGTTAAAACATAATTTCGCGCGACTAAAATTCCAGAGCATCTTTGTTTTAATGTGTCGTTTTCTTGAAAAAAAATTTTTACGGCGGTTCTTGCCGGATAATTGGATGCGGAATAAATCTTATGAACGGGAACGAGATCCGAAAATCCGGAACCGTTATACGTCGAATCGGGAGGCGTAAGATCCAAATAATCAAAACCGGGCTCAGTTCCGAAATACCATTGCGTGTTGTCAAATAATTTGGATGAGTCGATAAAAACCGAAGGATACAAATCGGTTTCATTGGTTGCGGGATTATAAGATATTAATGTGTCGGACTGAGCAAATATATTTTGAATAATGAAAATAAAAAAGTAAAATGCTATTCGTTTTGCGTAATTCATTTAGGCGTCTGGAAATTATAATTTTATGTAATAAACTTATTTCAAAATATAAATCAAAACTTATAATA
>JAADIR010000045.1 GCA_013151245.1 Chlorobiota bacterium | reverse complement strand
TCCCGTATTTTGTTTGAACGACAAGTTTTGAATCGACACCGCTTTTCAAGAGCGTTTTATGCAGCGCCAGACCGGCTCTCGCGGCTCCTCCTTTCGTATCGGCTGTATTTACAAGGGCAATCTTCATTCTTCTCTGTAAGCGTAAATATTTAACTGTAAATCCATTTGGGGATTATTTTTGTTCGTCCGGTTTACGAAAGGAATTTTTCTATCGGCTTCTTGTTTGATGAAATATCGGAATCCGCTTTTCTCCAATATTGACAATACTTCCGCCAAGTTTTGTTCTTTCCCGATAAAAGTGTGATATTCGATAAAGAGATTTTTCACTTTGCCTAATTCTTCGACGCAATCGGGAATTACGTTTGCTTCGGCTCCTTCAATATCCATTTTCAACAAATCAATTTCGTCTTCTTCGGAGAGAAGTTTTTTTAATCTTATCGATTCAACGCGCACGGTATTCTCTTTTGAAAAAACCGACGAACCGTCCGCGCCTTCAATCCCGAACTCAACGCCCTCGTCGTTTATCCACACGGCTTTGTTAAACAGTTCAACATTTTCAATTCCGTTCTTCGAAAGATTTTCTTTTAGAATGGAAAATATTTTCGGATCGGCTTCAAAAGCTTTAATCTTTGCTTCGGGATATTCTTTTCTAAAATAAGCGACGCTCGTTCCAACGTTGGAACCGCAATCGTAAATTACCGGAGAATCTGAAGCCGGAAGAAACTTGTAACTTTCATCGACAAAAATTTCTTTTATCTGCCAAAGAAAAGAATAAGGATCGGGAACGTTGAATTTAAATCCGAAAAACTTGATGTTTTTATTTTTGTAACGTTTTGCCTTTCCGTATTTAGCCGCAAGAAGAATGAACTCGCGATATTTTACATCGACAAAAAAGAGTCCCAAATTTCTAAACAATATTTCCAGCGCCAGTAACATTTAATTAAACTCTAATTTTTCTTTTTCCGAAACATAATTAAACGCGTCAACATATCCTTTAATAACCGTGTCCACGTTTATTTCATCATCAATGATTTTTTTTGAATTCTCGCCAAATGTTTCAATCAATTGTGGATTGTCAAACAGATACTTTATTTTATCCGCTAAATCGTTTTTGTTTCCTTCTTCGAAATAAAGACCGTTGTAACCTTCCCGCACAAGTTTTTTTTCCGTTCCATCGCAAACCGAGCAGATAACCGGCTTTCCGTAACACATCGCTTCGTTGATTGACAAACCGCCCATTCCCGCCAAAACGTATATCGACGAACCGAGCATAAGATTAGCCATTGTCGCCGAATCATAAACCGCTCCGTAGAAAACGACTTTTTCTTTTATGCCCAAATTGACAGCCAATCGTTTCAGGTTTTCAAGCTCAGGACCATTGCCAACTACCAAAAGTTCTACGCTTTCAAATTTCTCGGAAACGGATTTCACCGCTTCAATTAAAAGATCAACCCGTTTCCACTTTACCAATCTACCGACGTGAATAATTCTTTTTTCGTTCGAAGGCAGTAACGGCGGTTCATTCTTTGCATTTTCCAAAGCGCGTTCAAGCTCCATATTGTCAACAGAATTGTAAATTACAAATATCTTATCTTTATCAACGCCATAGCTTGAAATTATTTCCTTTGATTCTTCCGTATAATAAACGTGCGCGTCCATCTTATTCAAATACGCTTTTCGTATCAACCCGAGCGTTATTCGGCGGAACATCGGGAACAGTCCGTTTGACTTTTCGTAAACAAGGTTTTCATCGTAATAACTTTCCCCTTCCCAACTGAAAACGTCTTTGTAATACGGTATTCGAAAAGGAATGTCTTTATAAATCAGTTTTATCTTCTTATCGCTTACAACTCTTTTTACTTTCCGGTCAAATAAAAAAGATAAAACGTAAGGCCAGATTACAACAACGGCGTCGGGAGTTTCTTCCGATAGCGCGTTCGCGAGATTTGCAAAATATGGTTTGCCGTATAGAGACTGTTTCTCTTCAAGTTCAATAACTTTAAATTTGATGTTTTCATCAGTTTGAAAAACGCCTTCGCCAACCGCCTTCCCTTTTGATTTTGGAACTGCGACGACAATTTCCAATCCGTTAATTTCATTCAGCCTGTTTAAAATTGCATTATAGTAATGTGGAAGTCCGCCGAATAAAAATAATACTTTCATCGGAAATCGTTAAATGTTTAAGCAGTTATTATCGCGATAAAAAATTGCGGTGGCGTTTGCTATGCTCGTAATTCCACGCATTCCTCTGAAATCTATTCTTCTGAAACCCTTTTCCTTCAACAACTCAAACGATTTGATATAATCGTCTCTTTCAGCGTCGTCGAAAACAATCACGCCGTCATCACGTAGATAATCAAAAGAAGCGGATAGACTTTCGTTACGAAATATTCCGTCAACGATAATGATATGAAATCGCTTCCCCCTTTTCGATATCTCGCCTGCGTATATTCCAGAATCGGATTCGGAGCTTAAAATAATCTCCGCATTTTTAGGCATTGTCTCTTTAATTTTATCATACCATTCCTTATCGTGTTCCACGGCAATTATTGAACTCACTTTTTTCGCGTACCAAATAGTGGAGTTTCCGCTTCCGTATTCAAAAACTTCGAAATCAGATTTCAATCGCGGCTCGATGAAGGACAGAAACGGATAGGTGTTCCACGGAATCGGATTTCCATTTTTATCGACCGATTGCTTGGTTTTGTAACTTAAAAACCAGCCGTCGTCTTTGATTGCGCTGTCAACGTATAGCTGAATCAATCCGGCTAAATTTAATTTATTCAATACCGCCCTGAATAAATCTCTAACCGGTTTTTTCTTCTGAATTTTTTCTTCGCTCATTCCAAATTCCAAATATCAATAAAATATACAATCCCCCGCTCAAGCTGAGCGCAAGGTATTTCGAGATTTCAAACGAAACGGGATCGTATGTGAAAAGTATTTTGTGTTTTCCTTGCGGGACAACGATTCCGCGCAAAGCGTGATCGGTTCTGTATATTTCCGTTTCCGCCCCGTCGATAAAGGCTTTCCAGCCGTTCGGATAATATGTGTCGGAAAGGACCATAAAATTATTTCCGCTCGCGACGGTTTCTATTTCAATTTTTTCATCCGCATAAGAAAGAAACTTTACGCTCGCCGAACTGTCGGGCGCGTCGATTTTCGTCTCGCCGATTTCCGCAAACGCAACTTGCGAAGGATCGAATTCGTTGTTTTTAATTCCATTTAAAATGTCTATCGGTTTTTTCTTTTCAACTTTGTTTACGAAAAACGCTCTCGGAAGCGCGGAATGATTGACCGAAACGTAAGTCCCCTTCATCTCTTTCAACGTCGTAAAGCCCGCATACTGCATAGGTTTATCTGTTATTAGATATTTTACGTTCGTTAAATCCCAAAGCGTGGGATTTGCCGGACCTATTACGTCCATCATGTCTTGATACGCTCTCGGCTTAATCGACGAATAGCCGTAAAAATCTTGCAGAAGGAAATAAGCGTTGAAATTTGAATTATGATTGAACGATCCGAGAGAGCCGTCTTGTTTTAAATTCAATATCCTAAACGGTTGTTTGTCTTTTTGCGCTTTGATTACCTTAACATACTCCGGTTCGTTGAACATTCCTTCCAAGTTCACGACGTCGTTATATTTCGCGCCTCTGTTGTCGATTCGTATCAAATCGAAAAGCGTAACGACGATCAAAATAAGCAGCGCCGCGTCTTTGCCGAACCACGATTTGAAATATCCGTAAAACGCCCAAGCGACAATCGAAAGGATTGCAAATACCGTCATAACGTCGGATATAAAAACGTCTTTCGCAACGCCGGCGATATCAAGCCCGTATTTTTGATACATTTTGATTAGATTTGATCCCTTCTCGGACGAAGCGAAACGGGACATAAAAGAATCGGCAAACATGCCGGAAGCGACGACGCTCAAAACAAATATTGCCGAAAAAACAATCGCCGAATATTTAAGAACGTTTTCAATTTTTAGGTCTCCCCTCTTCTTCATATCCAACAGCGACTTGACTCCCAGCGCGGCAAGTATCGGAAAGCTAATCTGCACAAGGACGAGAATCATCGACGGAACGCGGAATTTATTGAAGAACGGAAAATAGTTGAACATTAAATCGTAAACGAGCGGAAAGTTCCTTCCGAACGAAATCAGCAAAGCGATAGCTGAAAGTATTGTCAAAAATTGAACGAACGGATTCTTACGATTTATATACATCGAAAGCAGCGCGAGGAAGAATACCGCGCCGCCCATATACATCGCAACGTCCACAAACGGCATTTGTCCGAAATATGTGTTAAGCTCGATTTCCTGTCCGCGCGTAAGTTCGCTACTGTATTTTATTTTCCCGAACCCGTAAAACGACGGGACTACAAACGTAGCTACTTCTTCCGGCGAGAACGACCAGTTAGTGGCGTATTGATAAAAATCGGATTCCGACTTTTTCGGATTATTTCCTTTTTCAGTATCAGCTATGCTCTCCGTTCCGCGCGTGGAATAAGGATTCCATTGATATATCTGCGTGAGATTATCCGCTTGAATTAAAAGCGCAATCAAAAACGCAAGAGCGAATGTTCCCGCCGATTTGAATATCTGTTTTTTCCCGAAATCGTCTTTTGCCGCTATAAAATGAATCAAGTAATAAACGTAATAAATCCCGACGGCGAAGAGAGAATAGAAAATAATCTGAACGTGCCATCCTTGAACGGAAAGCTGCAAAGCTATTGTGAGCAAAGCGAAATCGCGCAGCGTGATTTTTTTCTGAAATCGCAACAGCATAAGGAACACAAAGGGAATTACCCAAATTGCGGTAAGTTTCGTAACGTGACCGATAAAAAGAAACAGAATAATTCCCGTACTGAAAGAAGTTGCCAACGCCGCAAAGAGCGCGAGAAGTTTTTCTTTAGTTAAATAATTCACGAGAAGAAAACTCGTGAAAGCCAAGAGCAGTAAATAAAAAGTCCACATCGAGTATTCGGCATTGAAAACAACCGAGAACGTATCGCGAACGGCGCGCAGACCGACGTAAATTAAGTTAAACCATTTAAAATCAACCGCGAGCGCGTAAGCCGGCATTCCCAAGAAGATATAAGGATACCAAAGGGTGTAGCCGTCTTTGTGATTGTCAACGTAACTCGTCAACGCTTTGCTTGTGATAATATCGGACGATTCGAAAGTCTTATTCCCAAAATACATCGGCGAAAAGTAAACGAGAAAAATTAATACGATTAGCGCCAACAGAAAAGCGGTTTGATATTTAACCGGAATAAATTTATCAATCCCGAAACTATCCGGGGCGTTGCTTTTCTTTTCGGCTCTACTCTTTATTTGCTTTGATTTTGACATCTATGCCTCTTTTAAACTTTAACTAAATTTTCAATCCCCTTTACGAAAGCATCCCAAGAGAACTTGTTTTGTTCTTCTTCGATTCTTCGCGATAATTCTTCTTCCTTATTTTCCGCGTAATATTTTCCAATCGCTTCGGCGAGTTTTTCCGGATTATTTTTGGGAACGAGAAATCCGTTTTCCCCGTCTTTTATTATTTCCCCCAATCCGCCTACGTCGGTTGCAATCACCGGTTTCAAAAAGTTGTTCGCTATTTGAACGATACCGCTCTGCGTAGCGTTCTTATATGGCAGAACCACAACGTCCGAAGCCGAAAAATAATATTTCACTTCGTCATTCGGAATAAAATCGGAAATTATTTTTACTTTTTCTTCGAGCGAATATTTCTTTATTAATGACAAATATTTTTCTTCATCATCGTAGAACTCGCCCGCCACAATTAATTTAACGTCGTCTTTTTTATTTAATATTCGCAGCGTTTCAATTAGAACGTCCAATCCCTTGTATTTACGCACAAATCCGAAGAAGAGCAAAAATTTTTCACCTTCGATATTTAAGAACTTTTTTGCCTCGTCTTTTGAAACCGCCTCGCCGAAGTTCGAATAGACGGGATGATGCAGAAGCGCGTATTTCGCGTTTGGCTTTATTTTCAGCAAATCGGCTTTCACGCTTTCGGACATTGTCACGAAATAATCGGAGTGTTTGAAGAAATATTTCGTAAAAA
>JAADIR010000046.1 GCA_013151245.1 Chlorobiota bacterium | reverse complement strand
TTATCAATACGCTGCTGAATTAGTTTTTCCGGTTTCAGCTTTGAAAGTTCTTCAATCTCTTTAATAAGTTCGCCTTTCAAAATTTCGCCCATCTTTTTATGGTCGCGATGCGCCCCGCCGCTAGGTTCGGGAATAATTCTGTCGATAATTCCCTGCTCAAGCAAATCGGGAGCGGTAAGTTTTAACGCCTCTGCGGCTTGTTCTTTGTAATCCCAGCTTCGCCAAAGAATGCTTGAGCACGATTCGGGACTGATAACCGAATACCAAGTGTTTTGAAGCATTAGAATACGGTTTCCGACTCCAAGCCCCAAAGCGCCGCCTGAAGCGCCTTCGCCGATTATTACGACGATAATAGGAACGCGCAGCTTCGCCATTTCAAAAAGGTTTCGCGCAATAGCTTCGGCTTGACCGTTTTCTTCGGCTTCCAAGCCGGGATATGCGCCCGGAGTATCAAGCAGCGTTATAACCGGCTTGTTGAATTTTTCGGCGAGTTTCATCAGACGCAAAGCTTTTCTGTAGCCTTCCGGATTAGGCATTCCGAAATTACGATAAAGATTTGATTTTGTGTCCCGTCCTTTTTGATGACCGATAACCATCACTTTATTTTTTCCTAATTTTGCAAAACCGCCGACTATTGCGTGATCGTCTTTATAATGACGGTCGCCGTGAAGTTCGATGAAGTCTTCGGTCATTAAATAAATGTAATCAAGCGTATAAGGACGATTGGGGTGACGGGCTAACTGAACGCGCTGCCAGCGGGTAAGGTTATCGTAAATATTTTTTTTCAATTGCCCTACTTTTTCTTCAAGCTGTTCAATTTCTTCTTTAATATCAAGATTATCTTCAAAACTTCTCATTTCCTCTATTTTTTTTTCGAGTTCGATGATCGGTTTTTCGAAATCCAACGTTGTTTTCATCATAACGGTTTCACCTTAAAAATCATTTTTGAAAAAGCTTTGCCGAGTATCTCAAAATCGAGCCAAATGTTTTGGTTTCTCGCATAAAAAATATTCAGCTTTTTAATTTCGTCGCCGTCTTTCAAATCGACGCTTTCCGTAAACCAAAGTCCGGTTAAACCCGGTTTCCCGACGTAGAGTTCGTTTACGCTTTCAATTTGAAACTGACCGACTATACTTTTCTTTCCGCTCAATACCGACGGAATTGAAAGTATAAAGATAATAAATTCCGAATTCTTTGACGAAACGGCGCTCCACAAAAATGCGGGAAGATAGAGAATCAAAAAAAGCAGCGACAAAGAGTAATCAAAGAGAATTTTGATTAATTTATGAGACGGTTTGGAAATATTGTATTCTAATTTTAAGAAAGGAATGTCGTCGAGAACGGTGATATTCGACTTGCCGACCATAAAGTCAAGCTCTTTTCCCGCAACCATAAAATCGACGTTCGATTCGTTGCACGCGGAAACGGTCGAAAATATTTTTCCGTATTCCAGATTTTCCGACGGAAAAATTACGCGGTCAATTTTTTCTTCATCAATAATTTTTTTTAGATTTTCCAAACTGCCCACAACTTTGAAACCGTCAATTTCCTTTCCTATCTCGCCTCTTTGAACGGAAATCAACCCGACAACGCTGAATAAACTTGTAACGTTAGAGATTAATTTTTTACTTAACTGAAGGGCGTCTTCTTCGGTTCCAACAATTAAAGTTTTCATCTTTTCGGTCTTTGTTCCGAATCCCGCGCCGGAAAACATTCTGAAAAGGAGCCGCCATAAGGGAAGAATCGCAATCAAAATTCCGTAAGTAATCAAAAGCGCCGCGCGGCTGAATGCAAATTGTTTAAAGAAAAACGGGATGGAAGAAAGAACAATCAATCCAACTATAAGCGATGAAAGGATTCTTAAAATAGAAATGGAATTCTTTTTGTAAGAACCGACAGTCGCGGAAATAAGTATCTGTACAATCGCGGGAATAATGAAAACCCACGGCTTAACGTCGTCGGGAAATCCGTGCCACGTCCCGGGTCGATAAACTTTTTCGGCGAAAGAGAGCGCGGCGGCAAAAAGCGCCCCGTCAACAAGAACCGCCGTTATTATCAATTTGTAAACATTTAAAAACGCGACCGCTTTACGCAAAGTAATTGCCAATCGTAAAATAATTCCGACAAAGATCGACGACGATAAATGTTTTTTGACAAAGAGCCGCATAGCTTCGTAAAACTTTTTCGTTTCGTCAATATCGCTCCGCTTTGTGCTCTCTCCTTTGTAATGAATTATTTCGGTTTCGGGATAGTAGAAAACTTTATAACCCGCTTGCTGAGCGCGGAAACACAAATCCAAATCTTCGCCGTACATAAAAAACCGAGTATCGAATCCGCCAATCTTCTCATAAACTTCCCGACGCATAAACATAAACGAACCGGAAATAGCGTCAACTTCGTAAGTTTTATTTTCATCCAGAAAAGTTAAATTATATTTTGCGAAAAGTCTGCTCTTAGGAAAAAGTTTGCTTAATCCGGTTACTTTTGTAAACGACGTCCATGGTCCGGGGAAACTTCTTCGGCAAGCCAATTGCAGCGTTCCGTCGGGGTTTAAGACTTTACACCCCGCCATCCCCGCGTCTTTATTGTTCTCCATGAATTCAATCATTTTGGAAAACGTATCTTCTTTAACAATCACGTCGGGATTGATAATTAAAAAATATTTTCCCTTCGCATTTTCAAACCCGACGTTATTAGCCGCGCCGAAACCGATATTTTTTTCGTTTGCAAAAAGTTTTACGTTCGGAAATTTCTCTTTCAGCATTTCAATGCTGCCGTCCGAAGAAGCGTTGTCAATCACAATAATTTCGAAAGAGATATTCTCAACCGCGCGTTCGATGGAATAGATAAGATTTTGTAAAAATTCTTTTACGTTGTAGTTTACGATGATAATCGAAAGGTCAAGCATAATACCGACGACTACTTAAACAATCCGCCGAAGCGGAGTTTCCAAACCATAAATACGGCTTCGTAAACAATCTGTTTTGACATCTTGGAAGTTCCTTCAACGCGGTCGGTAAAAACAATAGGCGTTTCTTTCAATTTGAAGCCGTTCTTCCAAGCGTGATAATTCATTTCAATCTGAAACGAATAACCGTTGGACTTGATAGAATCCAAATCGATTGAAGCGAGAACTTCGCGGCGGAAGCATTTGAAGCCGCCGGTGCAGTCGTATATGGGAAGACCCGTAATCACTTTTGTGTAAAGATTTGCGAAATAGCTGAGAAGCAGTCTTTTCATAGGCCAATTGATTACGTTAACTCCTTGCACATATCTGCTGCCGATTATTAAGTCGTATTGTTCTGTCAGCTTTCTAAAAGTCCCGAGTTCTTTCGGGTCGTGCGAAAAATCGGCGTCCATTTGAAACGCGAGTTCGTAGCCGTTTTCGAGCATATACTTAAAGCCGGCAACGTAAGCCGTGCCGAGTCCCATTTTTGCTTCGCGTTCAATTAACTTAATACGCTTATCGATTTCGCCGAGTCCGGCAACATATTTTCCCGTTCCGTCGGGCGAACCGTCGTCAACAACCAAAATATTCATATTGGGATAAAGCTCAAGTATCTCGTGAATGAGATGCTCGATATTTTTACGCTCGTTATATGTCGGTATTATTACAAGAGATTTTTTCATATAGTTTAAAAAAATAACGAAAAATAAAACGCTTCGCAAAAACTAATTCAACACAAAAAATAAATCCGCAAATCTTAAATCACCCGGACGTCCATTCATAATTCATAACTCATCATTCATCATTCAAAATGCCCTTTGCCGAAAAGAACTACGAAGATTGTTCTGAACAATATTTTCATATCCATCCGCAGCGACATGTTTTCTATGTAGAACAAATCGAAATTCAATTTTGTTTTCACGTCTTCAATCGTTTCGTCGTATTTATGCTTCACTTGCGCCCAGCCGGTTACGCCGGGACGAACTTTCAAACGCCGCTTGTAGAGCGGGATTTCCTTCGACAGCTTTTCCACAAAATAAGGTCGCTCGGGACGCGGACCGACGAGACTCATTTCCCCTTTCAAAACGTTTATCATCTGCGGTATTTCGTCTATTCTCACCTTGCGAATGAACTTTCCGACGCGCGTAATTCTCGGATCGTCTTTGGTTGACCAAACGGGACCGCTTTTCTTTTCCGCGTCTTGCACCATCGAGCGGAATTTATAAACGTTGAAAACTTTTCCGTTTAATCCCATTCTTTCTTGTTTGAAAAGAATCGGTCCTTTGCCGTCCAATTTAATCGCAATAGCCGTTAATATAGTAGCCGGAGACGAGATAATCAAAATTAAAAGAGAAACGATAATATCGAGAAGGCGTTTGGCTTTCTTTTCCCATTCCGGCATTAATTGCGGCATGATGCTTATTAAAGGGAATCCGTAAATTTGCGAAATGCGCGCTTGTCCGCTAATGATATGATAAAGATCGGGAACTATTTTAATCGAAACGTTTCTGTTGTCGCAGCTTGCAATTACCTGTTGAACAATTTCCGCTTCTTGTTTTTCCAGAGCGATAATGATATTTCTTACTTCGTATTTATCAATTAAATCGCCTATTTCATCAACCGAGCCAAGCGCTTCGACGCCGTCCCGTCTTTTACCGATATTTTTTTTCTTTACCGCCGCAAACCCAATAACGTCAAGCCCAAGAGCGCGATGCTTTACGATTGCCTTGTGAATCTTGAACGATACGGGATTGAAGCCGATCAAAAGGGCGTTTCTTCTGCCGATTCCTTTTATCAATAATCTACGTTGGAAACTTCTGACAAATAACCTTCCCGTTCCCACAAAAAGAAGAAATATTCCCCAATAAATAAAAATCAAAAGTCTATTTGTGGAGGGCGCTCCGTGCAATGAATCGTCGTAAAGAATAATCACAAATAGGAGAAATATTCCAACGAACGAGGATTTAAAAAGCAGCGAAAGCTCGTCGAACCGCGAAGAAGCGAACCAAGTGCGGTACATTCCGACAAAGACAAAAAGAACAAACCAATAAAAATAAAGCGCGAACATTGTAAGAAACATCGCCGGCTGAATCATCATATCGAACCAGCCGGTTTCCACGCGAAGGTAAAAATAGAAAAGGAACGCCCCGTTGATTGCGAGAAAATCAACTATCAGAATTATCAGTCGTTCTATTTTTTTGTCCACAAACTCCTCAATTTAGAATCGGAATTTAACTCTTTAACGGGAATTAGTCATTAAGCGATTCAAATATTTTTTCCGCAATAAAATTTCCTATTGCCAATGAAGCCGTTGCCGCGGGAGAAGGAGCGTTGCAGACATGAATTACTCGTTTGTTTTCGGCAAAATAAAAATCGTCGAGCAAGCCGCCGGTTTTGTCGCACGCTTGCGCTCGTACTCCCGCTCCGCCGGGCGCCAAATCTTCTTCGTTAACTTCGGGAATCAACCGCCGCAACGCCTTTACGAACGCGCCTTTGCTGAAAGAACGGTAAAATTCTCCCGCGCCGGTTCGCCAATATTTTTTCGCCACTTTCAAAAATCCGGGCCAAGTTAAACTTTCGAAGGCGTCTTTTACGTCGAATGAAAATTTTGAATAACCCTCGCGTTTAAAAGCAAAAACCGCGTTTGGTCCCGCTTCAACGCCGCCGTTAATTAAATTTGTAAAATGAACTCCAAGAAAAGGAAACGCAGGATCGGGGACGGGATAAATCAAAGTTTTAACGAGACGTTCCTTCTCTTTGGTCAATTTGTAATATTCGCCGCGGAAAGGAATTATCCGCAGCGGCAAATCGGGATTTGTCATTTTCGCGATTCTGTCCGATTGCAAACCGGCGCAGCTTACGATAAATCCGCCGGAGAAGGAATTTCCTTTCGTAATTACTTCAACTTTATCGTCGCTTAATTTAATATCGGTAACTTCTTCGTTGAATTTAAATTCCGCCCCGTTCTCAATTAATATTTCCTTCAGCTTTTGAGAAACTTCCGTGTAATCAATTATTCCCGTCTGCGGAACGTGGATTCCTTTTATTCCATTAACGTGCGGCTCGAATTCCTTCAATTCTTTTTCCGAAAGGAGTTTCAGATTTTCCAAACCGTTTTCTTTTCCTCTTTCGTAAAGTTGATTTAGATACGTAATCTCTTTT
>JAADIR010000194.1 GCA_013151245.1 Chlorobiota bacterium | reverse complement strand
TGCCGTGCCGCTTAACATAAATCCTAAATCATCTGTTGCGCCATAGTCGCCCCAAGTCGTCATGCCCGAGCCAAGTAAATCGCAAGGGTCTATTATTTGTCTAACGGAACCATAGCTATATGCGTTTGTAGCCCAGAACCATTGTCCCGAAGTGCCAAACTCCATTCTCGACATAACTGAAATCCAGTAATAGCCTGAGCTTAATTCCGCCGGAGTGCTAAGCGTAATAACGAAATCCGCATCCGCAGGATCTGCGGGGACATAACCAACTTGGCTATAAATAACCGCTCCGGGAATTCCGCCGTCATCAGCATAAATATAAACCTCAACACTAGCTGTTGGACCTGCTGCGGACCAACTTCCCATTGTTGCTATTTCGTTAATTGTCCAAATTTGACCCATTGGAACTTCAAAGTCATCGGCAGACTGAATAACGCAATCGCCGAAATCAGGAAAAACTTGAGACGCAGTAGCGCTGCCTGTAAGATTATCCAACTGATCCCATAGCACATCCATGTCCGCTTTATTATGCATAGCTTTGTAAGAAACCTTCAATGACTTATCGAAAGTCATCTGCTTTGAAGATACGAACCTTTCTTGCGCAGATAAAGTAAGAGCAAGCGCCAGAATAAGTCCAATACTTAATAATGTTCTTTTCATAGAACCTCCTTTAAGGTTAATTAGTGATTGAGTATTTAATTGCAGTGAAAAAATTTTTCGCCCTATTTCAATATATAAACTTTCATAAAATAACATTTTTTTAATTTAATCAAAAGTTTTTAGCAAGAACTTTTCTTTAAAATTTATTGCTATTTAACCTTAATAATGTTAACTTTTCTAAAATTTGAATTTTCTTCCGAATTCTGTTCCGCTCTATACAAGGCGTCCCCATAAGCTCTTATTTCAAGTCTCAGTGTGTCAATTCCTTTTCTTGTAAAATAATCTTTTACAAATTTTGCCCTATTCAGGGAAATGTCGGGACCAAATTCATCAATTTCTTTTGTTTCGCAAAAGCCTTCTATAACCCAACGCGAAAGCGGTTGTTTAACCATCTCTTTATATAACTCGTCTAACGTAATATAATCTATTCTTTTAAGGTATGTCGCGCCGTAATCAAAGTTAACTTCGCCGTAGATTTTGTTTTTATCGGATATATCTTCGGCTTTGTCGCATCCTTCTTCGTTTACTTCAACGCCGGCGGGAGTATCGGGACATTTATCGAGATAATCGGGAACTTTGTCGCCGTCGGTATCCATGGGACATCCGGAGTTATCGACGAGCGCGCCTTTCGGAGTGTCGGGACAGACGTCCAAATAATCGGGAATGCCGTCGCCGTCGGAATCTATCGGACAGCCTGTAAAATCGACTTTAACTCCGTAAGGCGTATCGGGACAATGGTCGAGATAATCGGGCACCAAATCTTTGTCGGCGTCTTTCGGGCAGCCAAAGCCGTCCACTTTTACGCCGGGAAGAGTATCGGGGCATTTATCGTTCGCATCGGCAACGCCGTCGCTATCGGAATCTTTTATTTTTTCGTTCACGCCGCCGGGAAGAGCGCTTGAGGGAAAAATTTTATTTTCACTCAGTAAATATGAAACGCCGAAAGTCAACTTTGAAAACGAATCATTAGAGCTTCCGCTATTGAAATCATCGAGCCAATCGGTAAAAGCGTTATGATATGCGAAAGTCGCGTTAACTGTCAGATAATTTAACAGCCGGTATTTTAACCCGAGTATGAAAACCAAATTCCAATCGGCGCGGGAATAAATATTTTGAGAATTATTCGGAAGACGGTTCCCATTGTCGTCTCGCGGATCGAACCAGATATGCGCAAAACCTAATGAGACAAAGGGGAAAAACTTTTTATGAAATCTGTAAGAATAGTTTCCGGCAATCGTAATTGAATAAAGGTCCGTTGAAAACTCTTTTGAGAACCGATAATTATCCGAACCGCCCAACGAACCGAAGCCGGTTGTTATTCTCGCGCCGAATTCATGACGTTTAAATTTAAAGAAATAATATTCCGCGGATAAATCTAAAATAAACTTTGCTTCCGAATTTTTGTAATCGGAAAACGTTGAAGTAAAACCGCCTTCGACGCTCAAAACTATTTTTTTATAAAAAAATAATTCGGAAGAATTATTTGTTTGTGAAAAAATTGACGCCGCTAAAATAATATTAAGCAATATTATTTTAATTATGTTAAACCGTAACAAAATAAAAATAGATTTCCGCTTTTAAAAGATTATTATTTTAATGAATAAGATAACTCCTAAAACCTTGTAAGTAAAATGTAAAAAAAGAATTATAATTTCAAATTGATTTTTGCATACTAAAAAAAATTGAAAGAATATTAAGTGAAATCTTATTTGCGTTAGATACACCGATTAATTTGAAAACTAACATAATTTAATAACGATGTCTCTAACTAGAAATTAACTTTGCGAACTTAGCGGAAAACAGTTTCACGCAAAGATATGAAAGCGAATTCGCAAAGAACGCAAAGAATTCTTATTCACTGTTATATAGGAAATACGATATGAATCAATCGGTTTTGTTTTAGAGTGTTTTTAACAGATGCGAAATTAGCAATTGATAGAGTTTCTGCAAAATAAGATATTGTCATTCAGCCGGAGGCTGACAAGTTCGACTGCGCGCAGCGTTCTGCGAAAAGGGAGAAATTCTTTAATATACGTAATAATCAAAAGATTTCTCATCCGGTCATAGACTCTGTGAGCGGACGCCGGATTCAAAAATGACAGGACGTTTATTTTGCAGAAACTCTGATATTTAGATCACTCTTTCAACATTCTAATTTTCCAAACGCCTCAAAAATAACAAACCTCCGTATCAAGGATGAACGGAGGTTGTTAAAAAACCAAAAAGGAAATTTGAAAACTATTTAAGCGTTTTCAAAATCTCTTTCAGCAATTTGTAGAATTTTTCAACGTCTTTGATATTGACTCTTTCGTCGGGCGAATGCGCTCCTTCGATTGTGGGACCGAATGAGATCATATCGAGACCCGGGAATTTCGAACCGAGCAATCCGGTTTCCAATCCCGCGTGAATCGCTTTTATTTCCGGTTCTTTTTTGAAGAGTTTTTTGTAAACGTTTTTTGAAACTTGCAATAATTTCGAGTCCATATTCGGCTGCCAACCCGGGTAACTGTCGCCGATAACCGCTTTGCCGCCGCCGAGTTCTATTACTGCGCAGACCATTTTAGTCACGTTCCATTTCGCGCTTTCCACGGAACTTCTTTGACTTGTTCCTATTTTCACTTTCCCGTTTTCTTCGGTAACGGTTGCCAAGTTTGTGGAAGTTTCAACCAAGTCCGGGATATCGGGGCTCATCGCCATAATTCCGTGCGGGATTGCGATAAGAACTTTCACGATTTTATCGGCAAATTCTTTTTTATAAACCTTGCCCGGTCTTTCTTTCATAGCTTTTAATTTTACGTTTAAACCGCCGTCGTTCGTCGCAAATTCAAGCAGAGATTTTTTTACGAATTCTCTCGCGGTTTTCGCAACTTTCGCTTTATCTTCCGGCTTAATTAAAATTACCGCTTCGGCTTCGCGGGGAATTGCGTTCCGCAGCGAACCGCCTTTCAATTTGGCGATTTGAAACGGAACTTCGATTTCGCTGAGAAGCTGCGCGAGTAAACGAATAGCGTTGGCGCGTCCGTTTTGAATATCCAATCCGGAGTGACCGCCTTTCAAACCGGTAACCATCAGCTCGAAAGCGACCGTTCCTTTCCTTGCTCTAGCGTATTCGATATCGAAATAACCGAGCGTGTCTTGCCCGCCCGAGCAGCCGACGTAAAACGCGCCGTCTTCTTCCGAATCGAGATTCAGCAAAGTTTTTCCTTTTATGAAACCTTTCTGCAATTCGTTAACGCCGGTCATACCGGTTTCTTCGTCGATTGTGCAGAGAATTTCCAGCGGTCCGTGAACCGCCGTTTTGTCCGTTGCAATCGCCAATCCGGCTGCAACTCCGATTCCGTTATCGGCGCCGAGCGTAGTTCCTTTCGCAGTAATCCAATCTCCGTCTCGATAGATTTCTATAGGATCGTTGTCAAAATCGTGTTTCGTTCCTTTGTTCTTTTCGCAGACCATATCAAGATGTCCCTGTAAAACAACCGTCGGCGATTTTTCGTAACCTTTCACAGCGGGAACATGAATCACAATGTTTCCGACTTTGTCTTCTTTCATTTTAAAATTGTTTTCCTTCGCGAAATTTCTAACATACTCGCGAATTTTTTCCTCTTTTTTAGAAGGACGGGGAACTTGAGTAATTTCAAAAAACCGTTTCCAAATCAGTTCCGGCTTCAATCCTTTAATTGCTTCAATACCCATTTATTTTTCTCCTTTTGAAATTAAAGTTATTATAGCTTAAAAATTCTATTTCCGATTAAATCATTATCTCTTATTAATTTAATGAAATTGTTCAATTACTGAATTGCTGTAAAACATCGAACAACAATTTGGCAATGCGACAATTTAACTATGTCTGATATTCAAAATATCGCCGTCTTTTACGACGTAATCTTTTCCTTCCAGGCTCCACACGCCCGCTTCTTTACATTTGGCAAACGTTTTATGCTCCATAAAATCATCGTAATGAACCACTTCGGCGCGGATGAAACGGTTGTAAAAATCCGTATGAATTACTCCGGCGGCTTCCTGAGCGGTATCTCCTTTTTTGATTGTCCAAGCGCGGCATTCGTCTTCGCCTACGGTAAAAAACGACTGCAAACCGAGTATGGAATATGAAGCATTCAATATTTTATTCAAAGCGGATTCCTTAATTCCGTAATCGCTCATAAACGAAAGTCTGTCTTCTTCGTCGAGCAGCGAAAGTTCGTATTCTATTTTCGCGAAGAAGGGAATAACTTCCACGCTTTCGTGCAAGCCCGATTTAACCGAAGCGATAATTTCATCGACTTTGTCAATTGAATCTTCGTCGAAATTGATTGCGACAACCAACGGTTTTAACGTAAGAAGTTGAAAGCCGGAAATTGCTTTCAATTCGTCCGCGCTAAGATTCATCATGCGCAGCGGCTTCTCTTCCTCAATGTGAGCGTAACATTTTTCAATTATTGATAATTCAAATTTTAAGCTGTCGTCTTTAATTTTCATTAAATCTTTTTTCAGCTTCGCAATTCTCCGTTCGAGAAAGTCCAAATCGTAAAGCAGAAATTCGGTTTCCAGAAATTCTACGTCCCGTTTCGGATCGATATTATTCATCGGGTGCGAAACGGTTCCGTCTTCAAATTGCCGCACGACGTAAAACAGCGCGTTGTTGTTGCGGACGTGATTCAAAAACGAAGTAGTGATTTTCACTTTTCCGTCGTCGGACATTCTCAGCCCCGGCGTATCGAAAACTTCTATTGTTGCGTAAACGGTTTTTTTCGGGTTGAAGATTTCCGTAAGCTTGTCCAATCTTTCGTCGGGCACTTTCACCACTTCGATTGTAGCTTCTTTTTTTCCAGCCGCCGCCGGATCTTCTTCAATTCCGGCTATTGTATTCAGTAAAGTTGTTTTGCCGGAATATTGCAACCCGACTAATCCTATTTGCATGTTTAAAAATTCCTTTAGTTTTAAATATTTGTGCCACAAGTTGTGGCACAATCAGTAACATCATTATGAAATATTATCAAACAAAATTTTTAGATTCAAAATATTTATTTTAGAAATATTTTTTACAAGAAAGTAAAAGATACCAATTTCTAATTTATAAATAGTAAAAATTTATAAAGAACGAAACGGAGTTAATCTTTTGATAAACTCGTAATCTGCATTAAGCAAACAAACGCAAACATTAAGATAGATTACTTCGTTGCTTCGCTCCTCGCAATGACAATTAGTTTTATATCTCGAACTTAATTCCTTGCGCTAACGGAAGTTCGCGTCCGTAATTGATTGTATTGGTTTGGCGTCTCATATAGGCTTTCCAAGCGTCCGAGCCGGATTCTCTTCCGCCGCCGGTTTCTTTTTCGCCGCCGAAAGCGCCGCCGATTTCCGCGCCGGAAGTTCTTCACGTTTGCGATACCGCAGTCCGAGCCTTTGGCGGAAAGGAACTCTTCCGCTTCGCGTATATCTGTCGTAAATATTGCCGATGAAAGTCCCTGCACAACGCCGTTGTGAATTTCAATCGCGTTTTCCAGCTCGCCGGAATATTTTATCAAATAAAGTATCGGGGCAAACGTTTCTTCCTGAACGATGTGATAATGATTCTCCGCTTCAACAAGCGCGGGTTTCACGTAGCAGCCCGATTCGTAACCTTCCCCTTCGAGAACTTCGCCGCCGTAAACAATGTTCCCGCCTTCTTGAACGACCATTTTCAAAGCGTTTTGAAAATCTAGTATTGCGGTTTTATCAATTAGCGGACCTACATGATTATGTTCGTCAAGCGGGTCGCCTATTTTTAATCCGCCGTAAGCTTTTAGCAACGATTCTTTTACTTTATCATAAATGCTTTCGTGAATAATCAATCGGCGGGTTGACGTGCATCTTTGTCCGGCGGTTCCTACCGCGCCGAAAACTATCGCCGGCATCGCCATTTCAAGGTCTGCGCTCGGCGTAAGAATAATCGCGTTGTTTCCGCCCAATTCTAAAATCGTTTTCCCGAATCTTTTTGAAATAACTTCCGCGCCGTGTCTTCCTACGGCGGTTGAACCGGTAATTGAAATCAACGGAACTTTTTTGTCGTTCAACATTCTTTCGCCTACTTTAGAACCTTTGCCGATAACGAGATTGAATAGCCCTTCCGGCAAATCGTTTTCTTTAATTACGCTTTGCAGAATGTTTTGAACGGCAATTGCGCTCAACGGAACTTTTGAAGACGGTTTCCAAAGATTCGTATCGCCGCAAACCGTCGCCAGCATTGCATTCCACGACCATACCGCCACCGGAAAGTTAAACGCGCTGATCGTTCCCACTACTCCGAGCGGATGATACTGATCATACATTCTGTGATTCGGTCTTTCCGACTGCATCGTAAATCCGTAAAGTTGTCGCGATTGTCCGACCGCAAAATCGCAAATGTCTATCATCTCTTGAACTTCGCCCTTGCCTTCTTGAAGCGATTTTCCCATTTCATAAGAAACAAGAGTTCCGAGAGCGTCTTTATATTTACGCAATTCATTCCCGATTTGTCTTACAATCTCGCCCCGTTTAGGAGCCGGAACCGTTCTCCAATATTTGAACGCTTCGTTCGCCTGATCGACAACTTTGTCGTAGTCTTCTTCGGAACAAAGGTAAACTTTCGCAATAAATTTTCCGTCAACCGGAGAGTGAACGTCAAGCTCGCCCGCGTCGGTCGTCTCAAACCATTTCGTTCCCGTCGAAGCTCCGTAATTAACTTCTTTGATTCCGAGTTCTTTTAAGAATTCCATTTAGCGCCTCCTTTTTTATTATTTGTAATTAGATTGAATTTCAACTTTTTGCAACAAATCGCTTAACTTTATTTTTTTCATTTTCTTTTCGATATCCACTTGAATTTCCGCGAATAAACCGAGAAAGAAATTATTGATCTCCGCCGATCGCCAGAGATTTTTTTCAGAATCGTTTGTGTGAAGATCAAATGCTTTTCTATCTTCAATTGCGCAGTATATTTCTTGAAGATCAATTTTTTTCGGACTTTTAGTAAGACGGAATCCGCCCGCCGCGCCTTTTTCACTTTTCACAATTCTGCCGTTATTCAGCAGCGAAAGAAGCTGCCGCAATTTTGACGCGTTCACCCCGATTTTCTCAGAAATTATACGGCTGTTCTGCGGAACGGGATAAGTCTCCGCCAAATAGCAAAGCGCCTTTACCGACGCGGACAATTTTGTTGAAGCCGACATAATTTCCTTTATTTGTTATGGTAAGTGTAACAATTAAAATCGAAAAAAACAAATTGAAACGACATAATGACGGAAAGAAGTAAAATCTTTTTTGATAATTAAAGCGACTTTTATTTAATAGAATGGATGAATGACTGTATGACTGAATGGTTGAATGCCCATCAGATCATTCACTCATACATCCATTCAACCATTCCGTTGTTTAACTAACTTTTAATTTGAAATATTTTAGAGACTATTTTTTAGTCGTCTATTTAGATGAAAATCTATTCGCCGTTGCCGAATTGCTCGTAAGCGTTAATAATATCTTTCACCAATCTGTGTCTGACTACGTCTTGCTTGTCAAAAAAGACAAACTTAACTCCGTCAACTTTTTGAAGAATATCCTTGACTTGCACTAGTCCGCTTGTGGCGTTTTGCGGAAGGTCGATTTGAGTTATGTCGCCGGTGACAATCGCTTTGGAGTTTGGTCCCAAACGCGTAAGAAACATTTTCATCTGCGTGGCTGTGGAGTTCTGCGCCTCGTCCAAAATGACGTACGAATTATTAAGCGTCCGTCCGCGCATAAACGCGAGCGGCACAATTTCAATCACGCTCCGTTCGAGATACGTTCTCAGTTGGTCGGTCGGCAGCATATCGTAAAGCGCGTCGTATAACGGACGAAGATAAGGATCAATCTTATCCTTAAAATCTCCGGGAAGAAAGCCGAGACTTTCGCCCGCTTCAACGGCGGGGCGCGCCAGAACTATCTTCCGCACCTCTCCCCTTTTCAATGCCGCCACCGCAAATGCGACGGCAAGGTATGTCTTTCCGGTTCCGGCCGGACCGATAGCAAAACATATATCGTTCTCTTTTATCGCTTGAAAATAAATTTCC
Source organism: Chlorobiota bacterium (assembly GCA_013151245.1). GTDB lineage: Bacteria > Bacteroidota > Ignavibacteria > Ignavibacteriales > Melioribacteraceae > JAADIR01. The sequence goes on along the minus strand of JAADIR010000194.1, from coordinate 706 downwards.
TGCGTTGGAGTTTTCGCTTTGATAACGTCTTTTTTCGTATAAAGAATTATGTTGTCGAATTCTTTATCGGCGACAATTTCTTCCCCTTCCACCGTAAGATTTATGATCGTTTTTACGTCCTCGCCCGTTAGCGTTCCGCTTGTGTTGAGAACAAAAATCATTTCCTTAAATATTTTCTCGACGGTCTCTACTTCTTCTTTATTCCCTTTAAGATAAACGCTCTCCCCCCGCACGCTTATTTTTGCGGTGAAACGTTCTTCGAGCGGTTTAAGATTTACGTCGTTAAAACCAAGCAATGCCTGCAGGTCAACATTTTCAAGTTTGAATATTTTTTCGAGTTCCGTGTTTTCCTCCAAAAACAATTTTTCTAAAAACCTAATATTTAAAGAAATTATTAGTAAAGCAACTTAAGATATTTTTAACGGCAATTCTGGAACAATTTTTTCACCCAAAATTCGTTAACAAAAACCGTTAAAACGGTTATTTTACTTGCAATCTATTGTTAACCCACAACTTAAGTTGTGGGTTAATTTTCCGTTTAATTTTTCGAACTAAGCTGAATGAAATGATGGGGTCTCGCTCCGCTCGGCTACGCCAAAGCGATGAGGCTTTGTTTCGCTTCGCTCAACTACGCCCCCATAAATAAAAAAGCCCTTCGCAAAAATGCAAAGGGCTTGATAATTAAACTTCAACCGATTTGATTATT
>JAADIR010000174.1 GCA_013151245.1 Chlorobiota bacterium | reverse complement strand
CTTTCTTCCATCTTCTTAAACGCTTTTAACGATGGGTGATTGGCAAGCGCGGAATCAATACAAATCTTTAATGAAACGATTCTCCCGCTCTGCGCATTAATTGAAATCGCCGCGGAGAATGAAAATGCGACAAATAAAATTTTCATAAAAATATTTTTTCTCATAATACCGCCATAATTTATAACACAAAGCGCCAGACTAATTTTGTAAGCACGGTCGTGTTTGTCGAATGCCAGCCAGAGTTCAAAGTATCGAAACCTTGATTGACGACAAAGTAAAAGTTCGTGCCGGGTTCGGGAATCCAATTAATTCGGAAATTTAGGAGAACTTCGTTATCGTCGTTATTCCATTGTCCGAAAACGGAACCGAAAAGATCGGGACTAATTGCAAGATCAATTCTTCCGCCGAATTCGTTTACAACAAACGTTCCTTGATATAAATCGATAAAATTGTGCGAATAGCTCGCGCGAATGTTAACATATTTATTTATCTGAAAAACGCTTTCAAGCGCCCACTCGGTTCTCTTTCCGGTATAGAAATCTCCCCACTGATAAAAGAGCGCGCCCGATACCGGACGACCGGAGAAAGTTTCAAATTGAAGTTCGTATCTGGTAAACCAATACTCGCCTTGGGGAATAATTACGCCGTCGTGAATTTCAAAATCTTCGGTTAAATTTTCCGCGCGCCGCTGAATATTCGCTTCAAAAAACTCTCCGCTTTTCGTAGTAAACCCCAGCGGTCTGAACTCCGTCCACAGCGATTGAAGTTTGTGAGTTTCGTCGTCGATGTAATAATTAAAATCAAACGGTTTGAAAACAAGTTTCTGAATCCAAGGCAAAAATTTCGGGCGCGGTTTAATTCGCAAATCGGCGTTGAACATTTGATAGTTTCTTCTGCGCAGAAATCCCGTTTCGGGATTGAAGTTTGCGCTCGCTCTATCCCACACGGCTGAGAAATCAATGAAGTCGTTCGGATAATCAATAAACAACCGATGAGCCAATCCGGTTTTATTTTCATTATCGGAAGTGTAACTTTGCGCTATCGCTCCGCCGATTGAAAGATTATTATCGCCGAAAACGCTCGACGACGAGTAAAGAAAATCCGCGCCGTAAACCGCGTTTTGTCTTCCCGGCTCAATTTTGCCCACTCCGATTAAACCGACGCTCGACTGCCGAAAAACGTCTTCCTTCCATCTCAGCACGGTGTAATTCGTCGAAGGAATAGAATCCTGCTTTGCCGTTTGAATGCTCATACCGCCGAGAGTAGTGTTTCCGGTCTTTCCAAGCAAACGCGCGCCTACGATAATAGGAACCGTAGAACGGTCGGGCGCAAGCCCTATCCTCCGGCTGTAAAACGGACGAATGCTGTGACCAAGCCCAAAATTAAAATAATCTTGCCCTTCAAGAAAAAACTCTCTCTTCTCGGGATAGAATAATGAAAACCTTGTTAAATTTACCTGCCGCTGATCTGATTCGACCTGGGCAAAATCGGTATTCACGCTCAAATTAAGTTTCATCGTCGGAGTTATCAAATAATTTATATCGCCGCCGATATTGGAAGTAAAGTCGCTCTTCTCCCCTTCCCTTTTTTCCACTCCGGCGATGCCGTAAGGTTTTAATTCAACAAGAGTCACTTCGCTTACGCCTTTTATGCCAATCAATTTGCCGGCGCGCGAAACTTGTCTGATATCATAGTTACGCGACCAGCCCTGCCACAAAACCTGTTCCCGTTTTCTTCTGATATTTCTCTCGAAATTTATTCCCCAGGTTAAGCTGTCTTTTACGCTAAATTTCAACGTCGCAAAAGGTATTTCAAATTCCGCGAACCAGCCTTGATCAGTAATTTTGGTTTTAACGTTCCAAACGCCGTCCCACGCGCTGTTCTGCGATTTGCCGTTATCCTGCGCCAATGCGTCGAACCTTGCGCCGTTGGGATTTGTAACGAATAGATAACCGTTCCGTTTATCGTTATACGTGTCGATAATAAATTTAAAATTATCCTCCGTGCCGTAATTAAAATCGCGCTTCATTTTTTCGGCGACTAATTTATCCGGCTCGTCGTCATAGCACCAGACGCCAATGTAGAGATTTTCATCGTCGTATAAAATTGCGACTTCGGTTCGCTCGGTTGCCGGCTGTCCTTCGTTTAGTTCGCGCTGCGTAAAATTTGAGATGCGCGTCGCCCGCCGCCAAGCCGGTTCGATTAAATTGCCGTCTAAAGTAATTGATTGATTAATTTTAAATGCTGCGATTTTATCCGGAAGACTTGTTTGAGCAAAACCGGATTCCGCAAAGAAAATTCCAATTGCTAAAAAGACGATTACACTGATTGAATTTTTCATTTTCCGATAGTCATCATTAATTTTTAAATTATTAACTATTTTCAGTCGAGTTCTAATAAATTCAGCAAATATAATTCAACCCCGTTGGGGTTGTAATTTTTTTCTTGTTCGTTCCAACTATGGGTTTCGCCCATAGTTATTATAATTGAACTGTTTCACAGTTCCGGTAAAGCCTTGTCCGCCGCAGACAGAAATTAAATTACCTTTGATATTTCACCTAAATATCTAGAACTCAACTCAATTATTATTTGACCGTTTTAACTTCAAAATTATCAAACGACGTAACGGCGTCGGCTTTTGTCCAAAGCCCTACTCCGCCCGGTTCCGTGAAAGCGTCGTCGTCAACTTCGAGCAATTTTTCGCCGTTCAAGTATCCCGTAATATGTTTGCCGTTTTGAACGATTTTCAACTCGCGCCATTTACCGGCGGCAAGTTTAACGCGCGCGCTTGCCAATATTTTACGCGCTTCGTCTTTTATATAGTAAATACGAAAATTATCTTCGAGCGGATTGAAGCGCGCTATATAATAATTTCCTTTGTCCTGCGCGCGCCAAATTACGCCGCCGCCTTCGTCTTCAACGCCGGAGTTTGCTTTGAACATTACTTTTATTTCGCCGTTCAAAAAACTTATGCCGTTAGTCCAGCAAAGATTAAACGTTCCGCCGAATTCGTGATTGGGCTGAGTCATTGCCAAAACCTTATCGCCCGAAGGCGCGGTTTTATCTTCAATTACTTTCCACGTTGCGAGCGGACCTTTTTGATTGGTTGCCTCAATTACCCAGCCGCTCGGAATATGTCCGATGGCGACGTCGTCGAACGAAAGTTTTAAATTATTAGTTTCCTGTGCCGTTAAAACATTCTGGTAAAAAAACGCGGAAACCAGCGCCCAAACTAAAAACATTATTTTTTTCATTTTCTTTCCTCCCGAAATTTAATTTTGTTTATTTCCGGTTTTTCAAAATCTTCTTTGTCATAACCCGAATAAGCCGTAACAAGAACTAATAAATACTAAGAATGATTGAACGGTTGAATGACTGAATGAAAAAATATTCTTTCATACATATACGCGTATTCATTCGCCATTCCGGCTTTCTTTAATTTTTTGTCAAAAATTACGTCGCTATTATTTGTAAGACTCAAAAATGATTTTGAACGAACTTCCTTTGTTTATTTTACTTTCTACCGTTAATTTTCCGCCTTGAGCGGCTACAGCCCAATGAGCGATTGCAAGTCCTAATCCCGTTCCGCCCATTTCGCGCGAACGCCCTTTGTCAACGCGGTAAAAACGTTCGAATATTTTTTCAAGATGTTCTTCCGAAATTCCCGGACCGTTGTCTTTTACTTCTATCAAAGCGCGATTGCTTTCCGACAAATCAACTCTAATTATTATTATTGAATTTTCGGGCGAATACTTAATCGCATTATCCAAAATATTGAGCAGGGCTTGGCGCAACAGCGCGCGGTCGGCGGATGCCATAATTTCATTTTCACTTTGAACGGCTAAAGTTTGATTTTTTTCTTCGGCAAGCGGACGAATGAATTCGGCGGCGTCTTCAACAAAAGATTTCAACTCAAGCGGAGCCAACCGCTTATTAAACGCTTTTGAATCGGCGCGCGAAAGGAAAAGCAAATTATCGACAAGATGCGTAAGCCGACCGTTTTCTTCAAGTATGCTGCCTATGATCTCGCGATATTGTTTTGCGTCTTTATTGCCGTGCAAGCCGACTTCGCCGATGCTTCTGATTGCGGTCAGCGGCGTTCTTAATTCGTGAGCGGCGTCCGAAGTGAATTGTTTTAACCGCAAAAATGATTTTTGAATTCGTTCCAGCATTTCGTTAAAAACAAGCGCAAGGTTGCCAAGTTCGTCGTCGGGATTTTTAACAGGCAAACGTTCCTTCAAGTTTTCTTCGCCTATTCTACGAGCTTTCGCCGACATCTCGTCAATGGGCGACAGAAATTTCTTCGTCAAAAAATAACCGCCGAAACCTGCAATCAAAATTGTAACGGGCAAGGCAATCAGCATCAAAAGAAGAAAACCGTTTAATTCGCTCCATAATCTTTCTTCGCTGCGAATGAGCCGGACAAAGAGCCGCTTCCCTTCGATATTCATTTTCCCGCTTAATATTCTAACGGCGACGTCGTTTTTTAATTTCAGCGAGTGAAAATGAATGCCGTCGGTTGTCTTTTCTTTTTGAGAAACCGGCGGCAAACTTTTGCCGGAAAAAGGACGGCTTTCATAAAGCAGCTTCCAATCCGCAGACCGGACTTCGAACCATCTTTCATAAAAATAAGGGTCTTCCTCCGATTCAATTCGCACGGAGCCGTCCGGCAAAATCTCAATAAGATTCTCAACAATCTCATAATCCTGCTGCAGTTGGTCGTCGAGGTTGTTCCTTAAGTTAATATAAACAAGCGTAATTGAAATTCCCGCGTAAAACAGCAGCAGAAGTGTAAACGCCAGAACGTACCAAAGCGTCAATCGCGTTCTAACATTTTTAGGAAGAAGAGACATTAGGGCGCGTCCTCCGAAAGAGTGAACCCAACGCCGCGAACGGTGTGCAGCAGTTTAATTTGAAACGGACCGTCGATTTTTTTGCGCAGACGCGCGATGTGTACGTCTATTAAATTATCAATCGGAGTGGCGCGGTTTGTTTCTTTCCAAACGTCCGCCGCAAGCATTTCCCGCGAAACAATTCGGTCGCGATGGCGGAGAAAATATTCAAGCAAATCAAACTCCCGCAAAGTTAGAACAATTTCCTGCCCGCCGCGTTTAACTTTTCGTTTAACCAAATCCATTTCCAGATCGGCGCATTGCAGATAAAAAGTCTGCTTCTCTCTTCCGCGTTTAAGCAGTACGCGGATGCGCGCCAGCAATTCGGGAAAGGCGAACGGTTTAACAAGATAATCGTCCGCGCCGCTGTCCAATCCCAATACGCGGTCTTCCACGCTGTCTTTCGCGGTTAAAATAAGAACGGGAATGTCTTGTTCATTTTTTCTAAGCGTTTTTAAAATTTCAATACCGCCGCGTCCGGGCAGCATCAAGTCCAGCAGAAGCAAATCGTAGTGTTTGGAATTTAGAAGGAAAAACCCGTCCTCGCCGGTGAATGCAACGTCCACGGCGTAATTTTCGTTTTCCAATCCTTCTTTAAGGGCTTGGGCAACTTTCTGTTCGTCTTCTATAATAAGAATATTCATAACGCGGGAAAACGCAATTGATAATGGAAAATCCACTGGATGCTGCGCATGGAGAATGGAGAATGGAGAATTGGAATTTTGAGCGTAACAATTGATGTTTCGGTTTGACTGATTGAATTTCTTATTAATTCCATCATTCTTTCATTCTCAAATTAATTTTCAATATTTCTTTTCCGCCGGATAATAAAAGAACAATTATACGCGGCGGACAATAAATCCCGCTGTTTTTTGCGCGGCAATCTGTGAAACTTGTAATACTATAAACGCCGCCAATAGTTACCGCAAAAAAATGATTTTATTAGCAACATTCAACTTAAATATTTCTTAATTTATTTTAAGGAAATTTTTTAGGAGCGGAAATTATTAAAGCGTTGCATTTTACAGAGTTCCCGTCAAGACAAATTTATCCCGAAAATGTCATTGAAATTTTTAGGAATGACGGAATGTTGGAATACGGAAATTTTGGAGCGAATGAATGTTACACGCTCAAAAACAAAATAAAAAGTTTCCCCTACCGCGTTTCTTCGTCAACATCTTTTGATTTGTCTTTAAACGTAACCGTTATCGGAGAGCCGAAAAATCCGAAGTGTTTGCGGATTGTTTTCTCGG
>JAADIR010000200.1 GCA_013151245.1 Chlorobiota bacterium | reverse complement strand
ATAATAACCGAATATAACTCTGGCGCCTTCCCACAAAAGCGTTGCCCAAAACGCTCCGACTGCCGGAATTTTCTTTCCTAATTTTTCGTGTGGAATAAGATAATACAAAAGATAAAAAATTGTAAAAATAACAAAAATCGATAACGCCCAAAACATGAAATCGTTGAAATCGCTTAATTTATATTTGCTTAAAACTTCAATCTTGTCCGAAAGGCTGAGAATAAAATTAAGAATCGGCAGAGCGACGGTTGTGAAAAGAATTAAAACGATAAATAAAATTACCAATCCGAAGTCGCGAAGCAACGCAACAATTAAACCTTTGTCGTCTTTCACGTCAAAGATTTCATTCAACACGGTAGTGAGACTGCTGAAGAGCCATGTGGACGTAAAGAAAAGGGCAAAACCTCCGATGTAAGTTGAAATCGTGTTGTATTTCAATACTTCCGTAGTTCTTGAACGGAGAAAATGCTTTACGTACTCCGCCGCGTTTTGATACGGCAGCAAAGTGTCAATAAGTTTATTGATTTGAAAAGTAAGAACGTCAAAATTTACAAAATTAACAAGAATGGAAATCAAAAGAAGCATGAAAGGAATTATACTCAGCATTAAAGAAAATGCAATTCCTCCGCCGGAAAGAAAGAGATGGTGTTCATTAATTCCTTTTGCAAGCCCTCGAAAGTAATGCCGATTAAATTCGGTGATTTTTCTGAGTCTGTTAATACCCAAAAACTTTCCGGATTTTTTAAGGACTTTGTAATTAGTCATTCATTCTTTCCGGAATTGTATTAAAGTATAGATTCAATAATTTTTCGAGCGGAAACGAAAATTTATCATTGATTTTCAACGTCTTTCCGCCGGTAATTCCGAGTTTTTCAACTTTTATCGGCGAACCGTTAAAAATATTAAAAAGCTTTTCTTCATTTTCTTTTGAAACCGAAACAATAACGCGCGATTGAGATTCCGAGAAGAAAGAATAATCCTCCCGGTTTTTAACGGGAATATTTATTTCCGCGCCAATTGTATTTTCGGCGTCGCTAATGCAGCTTTCGGCTACGGCGGTTAAAATTCCTCCTTCGGAAATATCGTGAGCCGATTGGATTATCCCCGATCGGATCGCCTTCAGCAGAAGACGCTGCAGTTCTTTTTCTTTTTCCAGATCAATATTCGGCGCGTCGCCGGAAACCAGATTGTGAACGACTTTCAAATATTCGCTTCCGCCCATTTCTTCAAAATCTTCGCCGAGCAAAAATATTAAATCGCCTTCTTTCTTAAAATTTGCGGTAGTAACATGCGATAAATCTTCCACAAGCCCAACCATTCCGATTACAGGCGTTGGGAAAACAGAAGTATCGGGGCTTTCGTTGTAAAAACTCACGTTGCCGCCGGTAACCGGAGTTTCAAAAACGCGGCACGCGCTTCCCATTCCTTCAATCGCTTCTTTGAACGTCCAATAAACTTCGGGTTTATACGGATTGCCGAAATTCAGACAGTTAGTAACGCCCAGCGGCAATCCGCCCGAGCACACAACGTTTCGCGCAGATTCGGCGACCGCAATTTCCGTTCCCCTGCGCGGGTTCAGATAAACGTATCGTCCGTTGCAGTCCGTTTTCATAGCAATTGCCTTTCCGTTTTCTTTTATTCGCACAACGGCGGCGTCGCTGCCGGGTCCGACGATAGTATTCGTTCTTACCATCGAATCGTATTGTTCGTAAACCCAGCGTTTGCTTGCAACGTTAGGCGACGAGAATATCTTTTCAAAAACTTCTTCAATATTTTCCGATTCCGGCAAAGCTGAAAAATCAAATTTATGAACTTGATCGATGTAATCCGGCTTTTTAGTTTCGCGATGATAAACAGGCGCGCCTCCGCCCAGAACCAAATCGAACGCAGATAAATCCGCTTTCATTTCTCCGGCTTGGGAAACGCGAAGACGGTCGTCGTTAATAACTTCGCCGATTATTTCGCAATGGAGATCCCATTTCTCAAACACATTAATTATTTCTTCTTCTTTCCCTTTTTTCCCTACGACGAGCATTCGTTCTTGACTTTCGGAAAGCATAATTTCGTACGCGCTCATTCCGCTTTCGCGCAGCGGAACTTTGTCGAGATCGACGATCATTCCGGAATTTCCTTTCTCGCTCATTTCGGAAGTAGAACAAGAAATTCCCGCCGCGCCCATATCTTGAATTCCAACAATCAAATCTTTCTTTATTATTTCCAGAGTGGCTTCGAGCAGAAGTTTTTCCGTGAAAGGATCGCCGACTTGCACCGATGGTCTTTTAGCTTCGGACTTTTCCGAAATTTCTTCCGAAGCAAAAGTGGCTCCGTGTATCCCGTCCCGCCCCGTTGAAGAACCGACAATCATTACCGGATTATTCTCTCCTTTGGCAACAGCCGAAGCCGTTCTGTCGGTCCGCGCAATTCCCACCGCCATTGCGTTAATCAGCGGATTTCCTTTGTATGAATTATCAAAATAAACTTCGCCCGCAACGGTTGGAACGCCGAAACAGTTTCCGTAATCGGCAATTCCTTTGACTACGCCTTCAAAAAGAAAACGCGTACGCGGGTCGTCCAGTTCTCCGAACCTAAGCGAGTTTAGAGCTGCAATAGGACGGGCGCCCATCGTAAAAATATCGCGTAAAATTCCGCCCACTCCGGTGGCGGCGCCTTGATACGGTTCGACGGCGGAAGGATGATTGTGGCTCTCAATTTTGAACGCAATCGCCAAACCGTCGCCAATGTCAATAAGCCCCGCATTCTCTTCTCCCGCCCCAACGAGAAGCTTTTCGCCTTCGCGCGGAAGGGTTTTTAACAGAGCGATTGAGTTTTTGTAACTGCAGTGTTCAGACCACATTACGCTGTAAACCCCGAGTTCGGTATAGTTTGGAATTCTTCCGAGACGTTTTTTTATTTCTTCAAATTCTTCTTCGGTCAGCCCGTGTTCCAAAGCTAATTCGAGAGTAACTTCCGGTTCTTTCATTTTCGCCTATTTAAAATAAAATGCAAAATATAATATAAGATTTTTTTCGGCGGATTTGAATATTTAAACATTCTCAATTTTTTTGTTTGCGATCAATTAAAATGAAAAACGAGTTTGAGATACTTTATCGTCCGTTTATATTTTAATTTTGAAGTCTCGCCTTTGCAGAATACCAAAAGAAAAACATCGTCATTCTGAGAAGCGGAGCGACGTGAAAATCTCTTTCCGCGTGTTTAAAATGAGATTTCTCATCCGGCAACTGCCGGATTCGAACTTGTCTGCCTTTGGCTGAATGACGGTAACTGCTTTTCTCCATTATTTTTTAATCATTTTCTTGTGTGTTTTTAAATCAATTATAATTATTTCATTAGATTACTTTTTTTCCGATCGGTAATTTCTACATCAATCCGCTTTTTTTACTGTTAGAAAACAGCCGGAAATCGGAATCGTTTGTAATATTTTTTTTGGCACGAATTTGGCAACTATGTGATTTAAATCACAGCAGGCAAAAAAAATTATGCAGCACGGACCTCTTAATTTTCATAAGATTATGTTCCTCCTCGAAGTTCTTGAAACGAACGAAGAAAAAATTGCATACTTAAAGCAAATGAAAAAGGAAGTCGCCAGAGTAATAGATTGCTTTTCCGCCCCTAAAATAGTTTCGCTCCGGGAATACGCCGATCCGCTGAAAAACCTTCCGGATAATTGTCCCGAATTCCAAGAATTTATTTCTTTAATGATCGATAAGCATTCAATTGATAGAAACGATTCGCGCGTTCCTTCGAACCGTCAGCTGAAAGCGCTTGCCGACAGAGAACTCTCCGAATATATGAAAATGCTTACCGTCATTGACGATTCGCTAAAAACATTTGAGAAAGCGCAAACGACGTCTGAAAATGAACGGGAAGAATTGACTGAAAAAAATATTCTTCCAACGGATAACCCTCCCGATTATTTTGAGAGGAGCGCCGTAAATTTGGACGCCGCTTTTAACGCGATTGCTCAAACGGAAGAATTAAAAGAAAACGTCGCCGTTGACGACGGATTGCTTGTAAAAAGCGATCGGCAAAAAAATAAAAACGACGCCGAAATAAAAATCGTGTGGCACGGAAGTTCAACTTCGCTGATGAAACTTTTTGAACTTCTCTCGAAAGACGGTTTGCTTAACAAAAATATAAACGGCGAAGTGAAGGATTTTGTAAAAAAATATTTGGTAAATCCGGACGGGAAAGAGATAGCGATAAATTAAATCGTTAAATATTCTCTGTAAATTTTGTAAAGTTCGTAAGTCGCCGCTATATCATTTCCGCAGTAAACGGCTATCTCCTTTATTCGTCCGGCGTTATACAATTCCTTTACGTCCATTCCCGTAACCCCGTGCGCTTTCGGCGATTCGATTCCAAATGAGCGGCAATAAAAATCGAGATTGAATTTTCTTGTCACTCCGTGAAACGTAAAGGCTTCGAGCAGGTCGAGATGCTTGCGCGAATCGAATCTGCTTCCGAGCAGATTTACGCTCGGTTTGATTTTCAGCGCGGCGGAGCGAAGCATTAAAAACGGAAGATCGAAATTGCGTCCGTTGAACGTTATCGCCCTATCAACCTTTCGAAGATAGCCCCAAAAAAGTTCGAGCATTTCTTCTTCGCTCACGCCGCGGTATTTGACGCTTTTCTCTTCGTTTTCCCATTCTTCCTCCCCTTCGTAAAGAACCAGCGAATGCTCGGTTTCCGCGTTCAGCAAACCTATTGCAACTGTTTTGGCGGTAAAGGGATAAAGACTTAAATAACGTTCCGCCTCCTCGATTTTTTCGGCGCGGATTTCTTCGTCCTTTTCTTTTTCGGCGTAACGGAGAAGATATTCCTGCTGCGTTTCCGAAAGGTCCGTCATTTTGCATCCGACTGTTTCGATATCAAAAACAAGTTCCATGGAAATCCGTTCGATTGTGATTTTTTTAAGATACGATATTTTTTGGAGAAAGTGAAATGATTTTTTTTTACCGACTAAGCGGCAATGTTTGAAACGACAATTCCTACAATAACGGCAACGCCAAAACTTAATAATGTGCCTATTAAAATATACTCGGTTAATTTTCTGTCTTTCGATTCTTTCAAATCGCCGAAACGGAAAACCGATTTTGCCGTAAGTAGAAACCCGACCGCTTCCCAATGATTTGTTACAATGAACACAAACACAAATAACCGTTCTAAAATTCCAATGTATTTGCCGGCGTTTGCTAAAGATTCACTCTGGTCGTCTTTAATTTTTTCCGTCCAATTTGAAAGGACAACGCTTAAAAGAACGCTCGAAGGAACGGTCAGAAAAAAGAACGCCGTAATATATAACCACCATTCTTTACTTTGATAAATCCAAGTAAAGTTTACATGCGGTTCGAAAAATATTATCCATAAAATAACTAATGATAGCAAATGCAAAATCTGATCTGATATAAACCATCTTATTTTATTTCCTTCTTTCTGAAAAGTCGCTTTTAACAAATCTATAAAATAATGTATTATAAAAATCAAAACAGCCAAATACCACAAGCGTAAATTTCCCAACAATATCAGAACCAAAGCGCCGTGAATCAACGCGTGCAAATATAATTTTGAAGAAGACCACTTTTTTTGCTCTTTATCTTCGACCCAATTTTTCGGTTGCAACAAAAAGTCGCCCGTTAAATGCGCCAATATCAATTTTATTAGAATTATCATATTAAACGCCGGAAAAGTCTATCTTCATAAAATTTCAGTAATTCTAGTACTTCGCTTGCGTTTGCCCTGTTCCACCGACCGCTTACGGAATTTTGTTTAATACCCAAAAACTCTCCAATTTCTTCTTGGGTAGCGTTCTTATTTTGTAAAATAAATTTGATAAGTTCTCCGGAAGATATAGTCCATTTATCCATAAAAACGGAAGCCAATTTCAGGCATAAATTCATTTCCTCGTTAAATTCCTCCCACGGAGTTTGCAAAGCCAATGTGCTTTTTTCTTTTTTTAACTTTTCAAATTTTTCGCCGGAAAAGACAAAAGCCGTTCCGTTGCTTTCGGAAATGCGTCTGCCGGAATATTCTTTATCGCCAATCCCAATTGCCATCCTAACGTCTATCGGACTGCTCTTTTTATCAATCTTTTTTAAATCAATGCTTTTAATAAGCGCTTTAATTTCCAACGCCGCTCTTAAGGCTTCCGGCGGATCCGATATTTCAATTTGGAAAAAGTCTCCCCAAACAATTTCCCAGCGTTTTGGCGACCTGCCGAATTTATTAAATAATTTTTTCAGCGGCGTAAGCCACTTGTTTTGGTTGGCAATAATTCTTGAATTGACGATATCTCCTTTAATAACGGCTATCATAACGTAAATATCGTTAAAACTGATGATATTTTCAAATATCGTCGAAATAGACGATATTTTTAATTATCGTTGATTTCGACGATATATTCGTTTATCGTTGAATTCGACGATATTTTTATTGAATAACTTCCGCCAAAATCTCTTTCGCTTTTTTAATATCGTTTTTGTCAACGTCGAGATGCGTAACCGCGCGAACGATTCCAACTCCGCCCGGACCAAGCAGCAAACCTTTTTCTTTGCACTCTGCAATTACTTGTTCGACGCTTTTCGCAAGCGGTTTAAACATCACAATATTCGTGTGAACGTTGTCGAGATTGATTTCAACATTTTCCAAATTGGCGAGACCTTCGGAAAGATTTTTGGCGTTTTCGTGGTCTTCGGCGAGTCTTTTAATATTGTGTTTAACCGCATACAACGCTCCGGCGGCAATTATCCCCACTTGTCTCATTCCCCCGCCCCACGCCTTGCGAACGCGAAAAGCTTCTTTAATAAATCCGACATCGCTTGCAATAACCGAGCCGACTGGCGCGCCCAATCCTTTTGAAATACAAACCGAAAGCGAATCGAAATAAGAAGCGTATTCGCCGAGCGGAATTCCCGTCGCTACCGACGCGTTCCACAATCGCGCGCCGTCCAAGTGCATAAAAAGTCCGTATTCGTCGGCAAGCTCTTGAATGCTTTTAATGTTCGAGATCGGGTGAATAGTTCCGCCGGCGACGTTGTGCGTATTTTCAATTTCGATCGCCCGCGTTCTCGGCATATAGTAAGCGCTTTCGGGACGAATCAGCGGTTCGATCTGTTCGCGGGTTATCACGCCGTTTTCTCCTTCAATCAGGTTGAGCTGAATCCCGCTGATAGCCGCCGGCGTTCCGGATTCGTATTGAAAAATGTGAGCCGTCCGCTCGCAGATTACCTCGTCGCCGGGCTGAGTCATAACGTTCAGGCAGATTTGATTTCCCATCATTCCGCTCGGAACGAAAAGCGCGGATTCTTTACCGAGCAAATCGGCTACGTATTCTTCAAGTTCGTTAACCGTCGGGTCTTCCTTATAAACGTCGTCGCCCACTTCGGCTTCGTACATTGCCTTCCGCATTTCCGGCGACGGTTTTGTAACCGTGTCGCTTCTGAGATCGATTATTTTATCCATCATATTTTCCTAAACTTTTAATTTGATTTTTAATTTCGTTAAAAAAAAGAGACCGATAATCCAGAGAGAAACAACGGAACAAATTATCGGAATTAAAACCGGATGTTTTGTGTAAAACGTTAATTTTTTCCGCAAAGGAACGTTAACCGTTATCGCGGTTTGCTCGAACATTTTAGTCTCTTTCACGGTCAGCCCTAGCGGGTTTATCAAGCAGCTTATTCCGCCGTTAGCCGCGCGGATAACGCTTCTCCGGTTTTCAACGGCGCGGATAACGCTCATTCCCTTGTGTTGGTAAGGTCCGCTCGAATCGCCGTACCAGCTGTCGTTTGTTACAACGGCAATGAATTCCGCTCCTTCCTTAACAAACGTCGAAACAAAATCCGGATAAATCGATTCGATGCAAATTATTCCCGCGGCGTTTACCGTATCTTTCACCGCCGACAAACCGTTCGGCGAAATTCCGCGAAGATAGAAATCGTTTTGCTCTTTTCCCACGTTCCAACCGCTTAGCCCGACTTCCCACTTTATCAAATCGCCGAGAAAAGGAAGAACGTCAACAAGCGGAACTCTTTCGCCGAAAGGAACGAGCATAATTTTATGATATTTTTGAATTTCCGTTTCGGTCGGCGAAAAAAGAATCACGGAATTATACGATGTGTAAAAACTTTTTCCGCTCTTTGTTCTCTTTGCGTCCGACGGCGCCGCAGCCGAATCGGGATAAAAAACCACGTCGGGAATTCCGGTCATAATAAAAACGTTGGCGCTGTCGCAGAACTTTCTAATTTTCCGCAAAGTCCGTTCATTGCCGGGACTTAACAAATAAACGGGCAAAGCCGTTTCGGGCCAAACCACCAGTTTTGCGCCTTCTCTAATTGTCTTTTCCGAAAGACGAAGATAAATCTGAAGCTGCTCGTCAACCGAACCGGCGGACCATTTGTTTGTGGGATCAAAATCCGGCTGGATCAATCCTACTTTCAACATTCTGCCCGACGGCTTAAAATTCCTCAGTTTGTAATGTCCGTAAATCAACGGAAAAAGAAAAATTAGAAACGCAATCAAAACATATTTGAAATCCGGACGCTTTTCTTTCAAATATCTTTTTACGCCGAGATAGAGAAAAACATTAATTATGATTATGAAAAACGTCAATCCGTAAACGCCGACAATATCGGCAATTTGAATGAATGAATTTGCGTAAGGCAAACCGTTGCCGAGCGTAAGCCAGGGAAAGCGGAATTCCGTTACCGTGTAAGCGTATTCGTATGACGCCCAAAAGAAAGGCAGTAAATATAAGGCAATGCGCGCGTTAAATAATTTTTTTGTAAAGTAGTAGAGCGTTGAAGGAATCAAAAATAAAATTGGGTTGAAAAAAAGCAGCGCGACGCCGGAAACCATCAAAAACTTATCGGCGTTCGGAGTCCAGCTTCCCACCCAATAAAGAGTAATCAAATTGAAAACAAACGCAAACAAATATGTCGTTCTGTTTATTTCGCCTAGCCCTTTTTTTCTTTCAATCACGGAAAGATAAGGAATAAGACCGACGAAAATAAAATAATAAAACGGCAAAGGAGGAAACGCCGCTCCCATAAAAATTCCCGAAGCTACGGCAAGAATTCTTTCGGCACGACGCGTTTTTTTTCGCTCGGGCGTTAAAACGTCTCGATATTTTCCAAAAAATCTTTTCAATTTTCTCTTTTCTTTTTAATAAAATATTTCGCCGCAAAAAATATAATAATGAATCCCGTGACTGCGAGAATAACGGTTGAATACGCCGATAAATATTGATCTATAAGCTCCACGTTCTGCCCGAGCTTCATTCCGAGAGTGACGATAACCAAATTCCAAAGGAACGCGCTGATAAGCGCATAAACAAAGGTCTTTAACACATTCAGCTCGTGAAGCCCGGTAAAGAAGCTGATTACGGAACGCGTGCCGGGAAGAAAACGATTCGCCAAAATCAAATAGTAACCGTATTTTGAAAACCATTCATCCGCCTTATCGAGAGATTCTTGACTGATGAATTTTAACTTGCCCATACGAATTACTTTTTCTCCGAAAACGAAACCGACGTAATACATCAAAATAAAACCGAGCGCGCTTCCGATACTTGTAATAAAAAGCACGGGAATAAAACCGACGGAATGATCCGCAATCAGCGTAGCTCCAATTATAACCACAACGTCGCTTGGCGACGGCGGAAAAACGTTTTCAATAAAGGCGAAAAAGAAAAGGATGACGTAAACCCAAACAATATCAAGCGTTCCGATGTAGTGGAGAATTGATTCGATCATTAAGAATTATCTTTTGATATTAATACGGTTGCTACGGCTTTTATTCCTTCGCCGCTTCCGACAAAGCCCATCTTTTCGGACGTTGTCGCTTTCACGGAAACCAAATCGACGGGAACATTCAAAACCTTCGCGATTCTTTCGCGCATTTTGTCAATATGCGGCAGCAGTTTCGGTTTTTCCAGAATTACGGTTGAATCTATGTTGCCCAGCCGATAACCTTTTTCTTTTACGAGCTTGTAGCTTTCTCTTAAAAATATTTTGCTGTCGGCGTTTTGATAGCGGATATCGGTATCGGGGAAATGCTTTCCGATATCGCCGAGCGCAAGCGCGCCGAGCAGAGCGTCGCAGATGGCGTGCAGCAAAGCGTCCGCGTCGGAATGTCCTTCAAGCCCTTTATCGAAAGGGATTTCAACGCCTCCGAGAATCAGTTTTCTGTTTTCCGCAAATTTATGGACGTCGTAACCAAATCCTATTTTATAATCGCTCAATATTTTACCTCGAATGAATTAAACTCGTTTTTGAATTTTGTCCAAGTAATGTCCGCGCCCGTAACGTGCGCGTGCGGCGGACCTATTTCCATCTCTTTGAACAACGCTTCGATTAAATTTTTCGGTCCCTCAACAACCGTCAGAACGTCGCCCGAATAAAGATTTTGGACGTAACCTTTCAAATCGTATTGACGAGCTTTAGTCAACACAAAATATCTGTAACCGACGCCCTGCACAATTCCCGTTACTATTATTTCCGCCCTCGCTTCATCGTTCATTTCTTTTTAGCATTCCTTCCAAATATTCCGCAATAATCAGTCCCGAAAAAATCAACAGACTGCCGATAAATCCAAACATAGTAATTTTTTCGTTGATTGCAAAGAAAGCGATAAAGGCGGCAAAGACCGGCTCGAACGAATATATTATTCCCGCCTTTGTGGGAGAGACAAATTTTTGATATTTCGTCATCAATGCGGTCGTAATCAGAGTTGCAAAAACCGAAGTGTAAATCAAAGCGAAAATCAGATTTCCCGTTAAATTGAATTTAACAATTTCCAAACCGGCGCTTTCAAAAAGATACGAAGCGCCGAAGCCGAGCGCCGCGGAAACGGCAATCTGCAAAAAGAGAAGCTGAAGAAAATCGTTTTCGTGGGAAACATAATCGAGATAAACGACATAGAGCGCAAACAGAAAAGCGCAGACAAGCGTCAACGCATCTCCGACGTTAAAATTTTCTCCGAGTTTTTCAAGAAAAGTAAAAATCGAATCGCCGCCGCTGGACATAAAAAGGATTCCAACGATAATCATCAAGCTGCCGATTACCGCGCCTTTCGACGGTTTTCGTCTTTCGAGAACCGTTTGAATAATCGGAATCATTACAACGGACGTGCCGGTAAGGAAACCGGATCTTGTCGCCGATGTAAACTGCAAACCTACGGTCTGCGCCGCAAATCCGCCGAATAAAATAACGCCGAGAAAAAATCCCGGCAGAAATTCTTTTTTAATGAAACGGACTTTTTTGTAAATCAAATAAGGAATAAGCAAAACCGCCGCAATTGAAAATCTAATCGCAATAAAAAGCATCGAAGAAGAATCGGTTAAAGCTTCTTTTACAATGACAAACGTCGCGCTCCAAAAAAGGACGACGACAAAAAGCATTACGATGGGGAAATATTTGTTTTCTTGATTTAGCAAAGGCGTCTTTTCTTTTTAATTTTCCCCGTCCGAATAACCGAACGATTTTAGAAAGTTCGGATTGGAACGCCAATTTTTTCTTACCTTCACCCGCAATTCAAGATAGACTTCTCTTTGCAGAAAACGCTCTATTTCTTCGCGCGCGAGCCGTCCGAGTTTTTTAATCAACTCTCCTTTCTTTCCGAGAATTATCGGTTTCTGAGTTTCCTTTTCAACAACGATACTCGCCGAAACGTAATCTTTTCCTTTATCTCTTTCCTTGAATTCTTCTATCAACACTTCGGAACTGTAAGGAACTTCGTCGCGATAAATTTCGAATATCTTTTCCCTGATAATTTCCGAAACGAAAAATCGTTCCGGCTCGTCGGAAAGCTGATCTTCCGGAAAGAATTTTTTTCCTTCCGGAATAAATTCAAGAATTGTTTCCTTCACATTTATTAAATTTGTTCCGAACGTCGCGGAAACGGGAATTATTTTTTCGAATGATTTTTTTGCGTCGAGTTTATTTATCAGCCGTTCCAGCTTTTCTTGAGTCGTCAAGTCAATTTTATTGATCAGCAAAATTTTAGGGACTTTACTTTTCTCAAGAACTTGGCGGACGTTTTCATTTTCAAGCGTTTTCTCGCCCGTCGGGTCGTTCGACGCGTCGATAATAAAAAGAATTACGTCCGCGTCTTCAACGGATTGGAAAATATAACCGAGCATCTTTTCCTGCAGAAGATATTTCGGTTCGAGAATTCCGGGCGTGTCGAGAAAAATTATTTGACAATCCTTCTCGTCCCAAATTCCCAAAACCCTTTTCCGCGTGGTCTGCGCTTTCGGCGTAGTAATTGAAATCTTTTCCCCAATCAGCCGATTCATCAGGGTCGATTTACCGACGTTCGGTTTTCCTATTATAGTTACGTATCCGGCTTTAATTGACATTTCGTTTTCTCGCATATTATTTATATCGGAAAACAAAAATACTAAAAAATGGACAATGGAAAATTGAGAATGGAGAATTGAGATTTTGAGCGATCAATAGCGATTCGGTTTGAGATTTAAACATACGCTAAATCAGTTTATTCTCGTTTAAATTAATGGAAGTTTATATTTTACTATTTCTTTACGTCGTAAAACGATTTAATTCGTCTTTGAACATTTTATGAGAATCGAGCAGAAAGTAGAAAAAGATTAATAGCAGCAGGGAGAAACCCGCAATTGCAATT
The DNA here is from genome assembly GCA_013151245.1 of Chlorobiota bacterium. GTDB lineage: Bacteria > Bacteroidota > Ignavibacteria > Ignavibacteriales > Melioribacteraceae > JAADIR01. The sequence goes on along the minus strand of JAADIR010000200.1, from coordinate 13,613 downwards.
ATTGCGTCATTCGAAATCGTAAAATTTTTAACAAACGAAAAATTTATCGGAACGCGTTTTTTTATAAAAGAAAATATTTCCCCGAAAATAACTTTATCGCTTCCCTTATTTTGCCCGAAGTAAATTAAAATTCCCAGCGCGGCGGCTAACAGCAAACCCATCGCGGAAACGGAGGCGACAAAGAACGAGCGCTGTTTACTTTTCGTCCGAGCGGAAATTTTATTCATTATTTTTTCAGTTATTCCAAACGGAGCGGATTCGGTTTTTAACAATCTCAATTCTTTATTAACCGTTTGAAGCGCGCGCAATCTTTCCAACAACTCCTCGTCGTTTTTCAGCGCGTTTTCAATTTCATTTAATTTTTTTATGCTTAACCGACCGTCGATGTAATCGTTAAGCGTTTCATCGGTTATTTTTTTCATAACAGTTCCTCTGCGTAATTATGTTTGATCAATAAATCCCGCAATAAATTTCTTCCTCTATGCAAGAGCGTTTTTGCGTTTACAAGCGAGATATCCATAACTTCGCTTATTTCGCTCAACGAAAGATTGTCAATATAAAATAAATTTATCGCAATCGCATATCTCACGGGAAGTTTTTCGATTGTCGCTTGAATATAGCCGTTCAAATTTTCGCTTAGCGCATAAGTTTCGGCGTCGGTTGATTTTAAATTATGCAGTTCGTCAACCGAAGACATTTCAAGTTCGATTTTTCTTTTTTTATTTGCAAGTATCGACGCGCCCGTGTTGAAAACAATTCTGTAAAACCATGTTGAAAACCGCGCCTCTTTTCTGAAAGACGAAAGCGAATTGAACGCTTTAATAAAAGCGTCCATCAGCGCTTCTTCCGCTTCCATTTTGTTCTTCAGCATATTTTTCAACAGCGTAAACGCTTTATCTTTATAACGATCGACTATCAGCGCATAATCGTTTTTATTTCCGCGCAAAACGGAATCGATTATTTCTATGTCGCTCAATTTTTTCATTCTCTATTATGACTACTGAAACAACCAAAAGGTTACATTTGAAAAATATATTTTCGACTGTAACCTTTTTATGAGTAACAGTGTCATAAGAAATGAAAGAAAGACGCGTTTTGCAAATTATTTCTCAAATAAAATCAGGAGTTAAGAATGAACCCGGAAGTATTCATCCCTATTGTTTTATTTCTTGTTTTAGGCGCCGTAGTTCTTGCATGGATTTATTACCGTTCGCAGGAAAGGCAATTAATTATTGAAAAAGGTTTAACCGCCGAACAAATGAAAGAACTGATGGCAAAGAAATGGGACCCTTATATTTTGCTGAAAATGGGAATCATTATTTTATTCTTCGGTTTCGGTTTAGGCGTAGGAATGTTTTTAGAAGAATTAAATCCCAGCGATCTATGGGTTCCTTTCTCGCTGTTTACTTTTACCGGCGTCGGTTTTATCGTTGCGTATAACGCGTCAAGAAAGTTAAAACTCGCCGACAAGAAGGAACAACTTGAAACGACCTCAAATAGTTCCCCCGCCGAATAAAATCTTATTCCATAAAAAAAGCCCGATTCAAATAACGAATCGGGCTTTTATGTTTTAATTATTTCAATTTATATTATTTCATTTTCAATTAAATAATGCTGCGCGTCTAGAGCCGCCATACAACCTGTTCCCGCCGCGGTAATTGCTTGACGATATTTGCTATCGGCTACGTCGCCCGCCGCAAACACGCCTTCTATTTCGGTTTTAGCGCTTCCTGGAATAACTTGCAGATACCCGACGTCGTCCATTTTCAGTTGCCCTTTGAAAATATCCGTGTTCGGTTTGTGTCCTATCGCAATAAATATTCCGTCAACGTCAACTTTTTCGGTTGAGCCGTCTTGCGTGTTTTCCAAAACTGCGCCGGTTACTTTTTTCATTCCCAAATTCTCTTCGCCGAGGACTTCTTTGATTGTTCTGTTGAGCATAAATTTAATTTTCGGATTTTTCTTCGCGCGTTCAATCATAATTTTAGAAGCGCGGAATCCTTCGCGTCTGTGGATTAAAAGAACTTCCGACGCAAAGTTTGTAAGATAAGTCGCTTCTTCCATCGCCGTATCGCCGCCGCCGACTACAATCACTTTCAATCCCCGATAGAAAAACCCGTCGCACGTTGCGCACGCCGAAACGCCGTAGCCTTTATATTCCTGCTCGCTCGGAATTCCGAGATATCTTGCCGAAGCGCCGGTGGCAATAATAACCGCATCCGACGTAAATTCGTTTCCGTCTTCATCTTTCATATAAAAAGGACGCTTTGAGAAATCGACTTCCGAAACCGACTTGAAAACAGTTTTCGCGCCGAAACGAACGGCTTGTTTTCTCATTATTTCCATTAGGTCGGGACCTTTTATTCCTTCTTCAAATCCGGGATAGTTTTCAACTTCCGTTGTAATAGTCAACTGTCCGCCCGGCTCCAATCCTTCAAAAACCAACGGTTCCATGTTTGCTCTCGCCGTGTAAATTGCCGCCGTAAGTCCGGCCGGGCCCGAACCGATAATAATTACTTTTCGATGTTCCGCCATTTTTACTCCTTTATATTATTCTTTACTAATTTTTTATTTATAAATTCTCTTAATTCTTTTACAAACAACTTGGCTTTTCCAAGGATTTCTTCTGTTTCTTCCTTTGAAAATTCTTTATAATCCTCATAATCGCTTTCTTGCCTTTTATTAAAAACCTCGGAATAAAAGCGTCCAATTTCTTTATCGAAAATTCCTTTTTTAATAAAATTAACGTTAAAAAGACCCCTAACCCCGGAATGCTTTGCCGAGGAAAGATTATACATTTGCAAAAGCGCGGTTACGATATAAAAACATGCATAATAAGAACGATTAACCGAACTATTGTAAAAACCTTCTCTGTATAAAGTTTCAGCGGCTTGTAAAGTTTGGGAAGCTTTCTCTCCTTTATATTTGACTAACTCGATTAAACTATTTTGCATATTGAATTCCGTCATTCATAACGTTTTTGTATAAAGAAGTAACTCTGTATTTATCGGAATTCCATTCGGCTTCATTTTTAATTATCGGCGTTATTACTTCCTCTAATTCCAATTCAACATTATATAATTCTTTTAAAAACGCGGCAATTTCCGGTTTTGTGTTTCGCTTTTCCGTCAAAATCAAGATATCCCAGTCAGAATATTCTTTTTCCATTCCCCGAGCGCGGGAGCCGTAAAGAATAACCTTTGCTTTTCCAAGATGTTTTTCCGCTAATTCGCCGCATCTTAATAATATTTTATCGGTTTGTTTTTTCATTTTGAAATTTAAGATAAATAAATTTAGAAATATTTGATTCAAATCTACATAAAAAGTTTCAACTCTTCAGTAAAGCGCGCGACTTTTTACCGTTTTCACTTTCGCCGTCCGAAATAACAGCAAACTTTGTTTGGATTTAGGAGCGCTTAGCGATCAGCGTCAAGCGCGCAGCGTTTAGCGTTCAGTTCCGCAGACAATTATTGTCTGTTCTATTATCCGAATTTATTAAAATATGGGAAATACTTTTTTTGAAAAAATATCCGCGGCATTTATTTGCGCTGAAAAAAACTTTAAATTTTTCCGGTTTACCGTTATTATTTTGAATGATTCAAGAACTCGGCGTTACGTTTTAATCCCTTTGCGCGCGCTCTGGCTATGGGACTTTTTCCAAAACGATCTTTGAATTTCGAGTTTGTCAAATCAAATATTTCCGCAAACTTAATCTCCTTCGCGACGATCGGTTCAAATTCTTTAATTAACGACGCAACCGAAAACTTTTTATTCCACGGACAAACGTCTTGACAAATATCGCAGCCGAAAATCCAATTGTCGAACTTTCCGCGGAACTCCGACGAAATTTCTCCTTTATTTTCAATTGTTAAATATGATATGCAGCGGTTTGCGTCAATTATTCCTTCGGCAACGATTGCATTTGTCGGGCAAGCGTCAATACATGCCGAACAGCTTCCGCACAGATCCGCGGTTGGAGTTGACGCCTCGATTTCAAGATTTGTAATTATCGTCGCGATAAAAAACCAACTTCCGATATTTTTATTAATTACGTTTCCGTTTTTACCGAGCCAGCCGAGTCCCGCACGGACAGCCCACGCTTTATCCATAACCGGGCCCGTATCGACGTACGCTTTCGCTTCGAGCGACGGAAATATTTTTTTTAATCTTGCGATCAATTTTTCAGTTTCGTCCCACATTATAAAATGATAATCATTTCCCCAAGCGTAGCGCGAAACTTTTCCTTCTCCCGCCGAAGGAGAATGCTCGAAAGGCGTATAATAATTAACTCCGAGCGATATTACGCTTTTTGCCGAAGGAAGAATATTGCGAACGTCGAATCGCTTTTCAACGTTTCGTTCCATATATTCCATTCCGGCGGAGTAACCTTTTCGGAGCCAAGTTTTGAGATTTTCGATTTCATCGTTCAGCGTTTCCGCTTTCGCGAAGCCGATTAAATCAAAACGAAACTCTTTAATAATCGGCAATATCTCTGTCTGTTTGATTGGCATTTTTACCAATTCATTTTTTTTGAAAATGCTTTTACGTAAACGTCGTCGCCGATAATTTTCACTTCGTAAGAATCAAGTCCTTTGCTTTTGCCGCCGAGCTTGCCGTCGCAAAGATTGAATCCCCAATCGTGAGCCGGGCAATAAACTTTTCCGTCTTCAATAAAGCCGTCGTAAATAATAGGCGCGTGTTGATGCGTGCAAACATTCTGCAGCGCGTAAACTTTTTCTTCTACTTTGAAAATAGCGACGTCAACCTCGTCGATCATCGCTCTTTTTCCCAACCCCTCTTTCAATTCGTTCAGTTTACAAACTTTAGTAAAACCTTCCGGAACTTCTTTCATATCAAATCGCTAAAAGTCTCTTTTACCGCAAACCCTTTTTCATTCATAATAATTTTCGCGGCGGCGATTTTAGGATCGTGCTCAAAAAAGAGAAGCCATTCCTCATCAACCGCTTGCGGTAGAATTTTTTCTTTTTCTTTAATTGTTTGGAGCGGAAGCAAATCGTAGCTCATCACATAGGGAATTGGAACGTGCGCGCTTGTGGGAAGAAAATCGGCGCAATAAAGAAGCGTTTGATTTCCGTCGCTTATTTTAACCAATTGCTGATTGACAGTGTGACCGTTGGTAATCAGCAGATTGATATTTTCATCAAACTCCGAATTACCTTCGTGAAGCTGAATTACGCCTTCGTCGCGCAAAGGGACGAATCTGTTTTTGACAAAGCTGCCGCGGTCTTTAGGGCTTGCTTGTTCAGCCCATTCGAAATGCTTTTTTTGAACGTGATATTTCGCGTTCGGAAAAGCGGGAATCATTTTCCCGTTTTCAAATATTACGGAACCGCCCGTATGATCGAAATGGAGATGCGTTAAAATAACGTCGGTAATATCTTCCGGCTTAATTCCTTTCATTTTCAAAGAAGAGTTCAGACTTGCCGATTCGAATTCGACGCGGTATATTTTTTTAAATTTTTCATCCCAATTGTTTCCGATTCCCGTATCCACAAGAATTATTTTATCTTCGCTTTTCATTAAAAGGCATCTGCCTCCAAGCGTAATTCTGTTCATTTCGTCGGCGGGAATTTTCTTTTCCCAAAGCGGCTTCGGAATAATTCCGAACATAGCGCCGCCGTCAAGCCCGAACGTTCCCGTATTCAATGCAAACAGCTCATATTTACCGATCTTCATTTTGTTTTTCCTTTCAATAAGAAATCTATTTTTAACTCCGCCAAATTTAAGAAATATAAATCAATTCAATAAAAAACCGTTATTCGAACCTTTGTTGTTCATTCCTATTATATTTTCCTATTTTTGCAAAAGCAAAAATTACAATGAAAAAACTTTTATCGCTAATATTATTTACTCTTTCTTTAGTATCGGTTCCCTTGTCTGCGCAAACCGATACTTTAATTACAAAAAACGGGCAAACGCTAATCGGTGAAATTAAAAAGCTTTCTCAGGGCGTTATTCATTTAAAAACCGATTACAGTAAAAGCGATTTTGAGATTAAGTGGAAAAAGATAAAAGCGATTTATTCTCCCCGTTTTTTTACTATTACGCTTTCGGACAGAATGCGTTTGTTGGGCAGAATCAACGGTAAAACAGACTCCCTGATAATCATCACAAAATATAACAATCAAATAGCGACGGACGCCGAACATGTAGTTCGGCTTGATAAATTTAACGACAATATTTTCAAACGGTTTTCCGCTTCATTCAGTCTCGGTTTGAATCTTGCAAAGGCGAATAATCTCCGACAATTTACGATGAGAAGCGCTCTGGGATATTTTACAAAAGATTGGAGGTCTTCCGCGTCGTTTGATATGGTTTTCAACGAACAAGACGAGATTGATAGAACCAAGAGAATCGACGCTCAAGTTTCTTACAACTACTTTTTAAAATATCAATGGTTTCTTTTTGCATCCGCGGATTTTTTACAAAACGAAGAACAAAAATTAAAGCTGCGCACAACGCCGAAAATCGGTTTAGGCAACTATATTTTTCAAAGCAACCGAGCGTATCTTTCGGTAGCCGGCGGAATAGCGCTGAACATCGAAACTTACATTGACCCTAATATTACCGGACGAAATAATGCGGAAGGTTTTTTAACGTCCGAGTTAAATATGTTTGATTTCGGAGACGTCGATATTTTATCGACAATTTCGATTTATAAAAGTTTTGATTCAAAAAAGAGAATTAGAACCGACTTCAAGTTCGATCTAAAATATGATCTTCCTTACGATATCTTCATAAAAATGGGCTTCACTATCAACTATGATACCGAACCTGTTAAAGGCGCGTCTGTGAGCGATTATGTAATTCAAACCACATTAGGATGGGAATTGGACTAGTCGCCAAAAAAAAAGGACGCCCGAACGGACGTCCTTTTTCAATCATTTTTATATTTTCTTATCTGCCTAAAGAATCAAGATAGTCTTTCTTTTTAAGCAATTCCTCTTCACTTTCAACGTGATTCGGATCGGATACGCAGCAATCAACCGGACAAACGGCGGCGCATTGCGGTTCGTCGTGAAATCCTTTACACTCTGTGCACTTATCGGGAACGATGTAGAAGAACTCGTCGGAGAAGAAACCTTCCGCGCCCGAAGGGGCGGCGTCGCCTTCGCCGTAAGTAGTTCCGCCTAATTCCCATTCTGCGCCCGCTTCATAGATAGCGGTATTGGGGCATTCAGGTTCGCAAGCGCCGCAATTGATGCATTCGTCGGTAATCATGATAGCCATAACTTACTTCCTTATTTTGATGAATAAATTAGTTTATAAATTTAATTTGAAAATCGAGTAAATCAACCGCTTTATTTTCGTCCGGTTTTTCCCGAGCTTTCAGCGCTGAAATTATTTTGCGAATATTGCGTAAAAGGTCTTCAACATTTACATTTAAGAACGCAGGTAAATACCGCTCTAATTTTTCTTCCCCTTTCCGCAATTGACTTTCGGAGCCGGAATAATTTCCGCAAATCAGATGATAGCTCCCGACCGAAATTTGTACCAAGCCTTGAAAGAACAACTTATCTTCGCTTTCCGCTTCCGTCCAGATATCTTCAAAGAAATCGTGCGCGGCGAAAAAATCGGAATCGTTAAATAACTTTATGCCTTCGTCAATAAAATACAAACGCATCTCAAATTATAATAAATCGATAAAGTAACTTCAAGTATTTTTACATTTAAAAGAAAAATTACCAGCCGCCGCTGGCTCCGCCGCCGCCAAAACTTCCGCCGCCGCCGGAAAATCCGCCGCTCGAAAAACCTCCGCCGCCGCCGAAACCGCCGCGCCCGCCGCCAAAGCCGCCGACATAAATTGCGCCGCCGCGCCCGCGTCTTCTGAAGAACGACAAAATAAATATTATCAAAAAGATAAAGAACGAAACAAATTGTCCGCCGCCGCCGTTGTCGTCCGTCGTATCTTCCGCCGTATATTCGCCTTTTATTGAAGACTCGACGGCGTATATTCCATTTCGGACGCCTTGAAAATATTCGCCGTTTTTGAAATAAGGACGGATTTCGTTTCGGAGTATTGAACTTGCCAAAGCGTCCGGCAGAGCGCCTTCCAATCCATAGCCGACTTCAATTCTCATTTTTCTATCTTCTTTTGCAATGAATAACAGAACTCCGTTGTCGTGTTCTTTAGATCCGATTTTATTTTTGACTGCAACTTCGTACGTAAACTTTTCCATCGGATATCCGTTAAGAGAAGTAATCATCAGAACGACTATTTGATTTGAAGTGGAATCGTCAAAGGCTTTCAGTTCTTTTTCGATTGCGTTCAGCTGCGCGGAATTAAGCGTTCCGGTATAATCGGTAATATAACGTTTAAGCGTCGGAATTTTCGTTTGAGAAAAACCGACGCACGAAAACGTTAAAAACAGTATTACAAAAAATAATCTTTTCATTAATAATACTTAATTAAAATTTTACTTCGGGCGGTTTATCCGAGCCTTCAACCGCTTTGAAATATTGTTTCTGCGTAAATCCGGCAATTCCGGCTATGAAGTTCGCGGGAAATCTGCGAATCTTTGTATTGTATTGCTGGACGATTTGATTGAATTTCCGGCGTTCGACCGAAATTCTGTTTTCCGTTCCTTCCAGCTGCGCCTGCAGTTGAAGAAAGTTTTCGTTCGCTTTAAGTTCGGGATATCTTTCCACGGTAACCAGCAATCTTGACAAAGCGCTTCCCAAATTATCCTGCGCCGATTGAAACTTCGCAAACGCGTTCGGGTCGCTTAACATTGCCGGAGTTAATTTAATTTTTGCGGCTTGCGAACGCGCTTCGGCAACCGCGGTATATGTTTCTTTTTCAAAGTTGGCTACGCCTTTAACGGTGTTAACCAAATTCGGAATCAAATCCGCGCGTCTTTGGTATTGGTTTTCCACTTGGCTCCAAGCCTGATTAACGCCTTCGTCGAGCGAAACCAAACTGTTGTAAACCCCGACGCCCCACATTACAAATCCGATAAGAATAACCGTAAGTAATGCGCCGACTCCGCATCCGATTTTTAATCCGTTACTCATTTATAATTCTCCTTTCAAAATAATTTAATACCCTAAAATAGTAATTTTTTATCAGCTATTTAGTATCTGCAAAATAAATAAGAAATTTCGGGCAAAGCAACCTAAAACCGTTACGCCAACGGCGCACAAGCAAAACGGTTAACGATCCTCGTAAGTTCTTATTAGCCCACGGCTTCCGTCTTCATAAAAAACATTTCGCCGGACAGGTAAGTCGTAAGTTAATGGCAAAACAAATTAGAATAGAACCGGTTTGCCGGTTAATATTCTTTTACAAAACCGTAATAGAATTTTTTATTTTACTTTCAATATGTTGTTTTAATAATTTTATTTTCGACTTAGAATCGCTGAAATAAACGATCGACTTTTATTTTCCGCCGTAAAACAAACTTACCGCAACAGCAACATTTTCTTAGTCTCGGAATACTTATTCGTTTTTAATCTGTAAAAATAAACGCCGCTTGAAATATTGCCGCCGATGAAAGAAACTTGATACGAACCGGGGCTCTGTTTCTCATCAACTAAAGTTTTCACTATTCTCCCGTTGATATCAAATACTTCCAACAATACGTTGCTTTTTTCGGCTATGCTATAAGAAATTATCGTATTCGGATTTCCGCGGGTTCCTTTGTAAAACGGATTAGGATAATTTTGTCCCAAGCGAAAAGTTTTTGGCAACCCAACTTCAACCGTGATTTCTTCGCTGAACTCAAACGTTCCTTCAAAATCGATTTGCTTAAGACGATATTTATATTTACCGGCTTCCGGCGGCGAATCGGTAAATTCATAATTCTGTATTTCCGTAGTCGTCCCTTTTCCTTCAACAAAACCTATTGCCTCCCAAACCGAGGGCTTTCCGTTAATAAATGAACGCTGCAATTCAAAACCTTTATTGTTTGTTTCGGTAGCCGTTTGCCATTTTAAGTTTACCGAGCCGTTGTAAACCGACGCGGTAAAATAATTAAGTTCAACCGGAGAAGCCGCTCCGATCCACCAATAGCAAGCGACGCCGTTATTTGCGGAAAGAACGTAAACATACAAAGTGTCTCTTACGGGACCCAAAAAATTGTAGTCCAGATCTCCGTATCCTTCAATATTTGGACTATCGCCGAGAGAAGGCGTTTCGTCTTTTATCGTATAGTCAAAATCGGTCGTATCATATACTCCTCCGGTGTATGCCAGTCTTGCGTTAACGCTGTCTCCGTATTGAAAAGAACAGATCATCGGGAAATCACAGCATAAACTTTGCCCGTCCCAATATGTTTTGAACGAGTTCGAGTTTATTGCTACAATCGAATCGGGAAAAGAATAAACTGAATCTCCGGCATGAGTAAAATACTTTGCCGGATTGCCGTTTGAGTTGACTACAAAATCGAAGTCATTCACATAATCGGCGCAAGGGTTCTCTCCAAGCGGTCCTCCGTCAAGCGTAATAACATTTTGAGTAAAAGAGATCCCGTCATACGATGTGTATTCCAAAAGAATATTTGAGTTAGCCCCGGCAACGAGAATATTTCTACTAAAATACCCTTTTACTGTTTTTGTAATACTTATTCTGTCGCCCAACCTAATCGGTTGTTGATTTTCTTCAATTACCAAAACCGGGTCCGCCGACAAATCATCCCAAACATAAATCTTAAACGGTTCAATTGAAGCGTCATTCGTAAGATTACAAGCGTATATTCTACCGAACCAATTATCAACTTCAATATCGTTCAACGGAATGTCGCCTCCGGCTATGCCCACCGTGCTTAATTCGCCTATATCTTCGCCGGTGTAGGCGTCGAGTATTTTAACAACCGGAACGCCTGAACTATTACTAACGACAAACAGTCTGTTAACGCCGTCAATAAAACCGCAAGCCAAGCCCCGCTCCGTATTTTCAGTTTTGGAGAACCAGTCGGGCATATTTCCGTTTGCATCGCAACGTTCCCAAACAGTCTCCAAAGGGCCCAGCCAATCCGATTTTTTTGTTAGGTTTTGAGAATAAAGAGGAATTGAAATGCCCAATAAAGCTAATAAAAAGACAAGCAGAAACAGATTAACCCTCTGCATAGCCGCACCCTCCAATTTATTAAATTAAAAGCGGATAATTTAATTCGTCAAACTCCTTGTCGGCGCGGGAATTCTTCCGCCGCGTAAAATAAAAGCATCGCTGCGTAATTTGCTTACCGGCATAACGGGAGCGACGCCGAGCAGTCCGCCGTAATTAACCGTTTCGCCGACTTTCTTCCCGTGAGCGGGAATAATTCTGACTGCGGTTGTTTTATCGTTAATTATCCCAATTGCGCTTTCGTCGGCGATAATTCCGGCGATTGTTTCCGAAGTCGTGTCGCCGGGAACGGCAATCATATCAAGCCCTACGGAACAAACGGCGGTCATCGCTTCGAGCTTTTCAATTGTCAAATGTCCCTTGATTGCAGCGTCAATCATACCTTGGTCTTCGCTAACCGGAATAAACGCGCCGCTCATTCCGCCCACGGATGAACTCGCCATCAAACCCGCTTTTTTTACCGCGTCGTTCAGCATTGCCAGCGCCGCCGTGGTTCCGGGCGCGCCGACGTCTTCCACGCCCATCGCTTTAAGAATATCCGCTATGCTGTCGCCCGGCGCGGGAGTAGGCGCAAGAGAGATATCGACTATTCCGAAAGGAACGCCGTGCATCTCCGCAACTTTGCGTCCCATCAGCTCTCCGGCGCGCGTTATCTTGAAAACCGTTTTCTTTATCACTTCCGAAAGCTGCTGCAAGTCAACGTTTCCGGCGGATTTGATTGCGTCGAGCACAACTCCGGGACCGCTGATGCCCACGTTTAATACGATCTCCGGCTCGGAAACGCCGTGAAACGCGCCGGCTACAAAGGGATTGTCTTCAGGCACATTGCAGAAAACGACAAGTTTTGCGCAGCCGATTGAATCGCGGTCTTTTGTCAGCTCCGCCGTTTTTTTGATTGCGTCGGACATCATCTTTACCGCGTCCATATTTATTCCCGCTTTGGTCGAGCCTATATTCACGCTGGAACAAACTCTTTTAGTTTCCGAAAGAGCGCGGGGAATAGCTTTGATCATTTCTCTTTCGCCGTTAGTAAATCCTTTTTGAACGAGCGCGGAAAATCCCGCAATATAATCAATGCCTATTTCTTCGGCGACTTTGTCAAGCGTTTTTGCTATTTCAACAAAATCGTCTTCCGCAAATCTATCGAACGGAATCGATATCGGCGTAATGGATACGCGTTTGTTGGCGATTGATATTCCGTATTTATGTTCAATTTCCCGCGCGTATTTAACATGGTTCTTTCCGTATTTTAAAATCTTGTCGTAAATTCTTTCTTTTGTGATTTCAATATTCCTATCAACGCAGTCGCGCAGACTGATTCCGAGCGTGACGGTTCTAATATCGAAATGTTCAATCTCGGTCATCTTTATAGTTTCAAGTATTTCGGTAAATTCGTAGTTCAATTCTTTTCTCCGGATGTTACTTATAAAATTTTCTCTATTTGGCTCTCAATTTATTGAACAAGTCGCATATTCTTGACGGGCAAATGGATTATCGACTCATTCAGCCATTCAATCATACATCCCTATATTCTGTGCATTTTGTTAAATATCTCTTCGTGCTGAATGTAAATTTTCACTTTTAATTCTTCGGCAATCTTATTCATTTCTGTTTGTATCTCGTCCAGTTCTTTTGCAGAGCCGCTAATATCCACTACCATAATCATCGTAAAATAACCTCCCATCAGCGTTTGACTGATATCTTCGATGTTGCAACTGAGTTTCGCAAGTCCGGTAGTTATTGCCGCAACCACGCCGGGCGCGTTCATTCCGAACGACGTTAAAATGATTCTTCCGCCGGAAGACTTTGTCGATTTTTCAAAATCGGGTTTGCTTTCCAATTCCGCGGCGGAAGCTGCGACGATCTTTTTTACCGCTTCCGGCGTCGCGCGTTCGCCCAGCTGTTCCATTGCCGAAAGCGTAAGCGCTCTGATTTCTTCTTCTGTTAATCTCACGGTTTTCTTCCTTTATAATTATTCTGAATATAATCCAATATGTTGTTTGCAATTAAAATATTTTTTTCAACGGCGAATTTTTCGGCGTTTTGAATATTTCCCCGATAGAAACGGAGCCACAAAAGCGAGCCTACGACAATTCCGTCAAAAACTCTATCGCTAACAAAAGCATTTATCGTAAAATAACCAAATAGCGCGTTCCAACCTAACGAGAGAAGTCCCGAAACATAATTGCCCGTATATATTTGTCCCGCCCCCGGCAGAAAATACGAAATTACTTTCGCAAAAGTTACTGAATATTTCTCGTCAATAACAATTTTTGAAAACTCCGCCAGCTCTTTTCCTTCGTCGGTCAAACTGAAATAGACATAAGCGGAATCCCATTTATCCGCAAGCATAAACGACCATCCGCGCCAATAATTCAGTTCCGCCTTTTTCTCATTCGTAAGTTCTTCTTTTTCCAATTCGCGAATCATTTGCAAAGTTTGTTCGGTTTTCTTTCTCAGAATATTGCAGCGGATAATTTGAATTTCGCATTCCCAAATTTTTTCTTTTTTATCCGAATTATTTTTT
>JAADIR010000252.1:6235-8126 GCA_013151245.1 Chlorobiota bacterium | reverse complement strand
AAATTATGAAAAAATTATTGCGTGTTTTAAGGAATATACAACTTTTGCAACAGGAAACAGACCTCCAAGCAAGAAAGAGTTTTTATTAAACATTGAAGGTAAAGAAAATGACGCTAATTTTTCCGGCGATATGGAAGCTTTATTACGATCTGGAATGGTATATAATCAAGAAGCCGCGTTTGAGTGGATTAGGAACGAATTGTTAAAGAGGTTATAAATGATTTAGAAAGAGAATTTTAAATTACTTTTACAGCATCTACAATTTGAAGAAAACAACAATGTTTTTCGAAAAATTTCGAAGGGAGCGACATATTCCTAAAAGCTGATTTTAATAAAGAGGAATTAACATACCCTGAAATTGCCGCGTTAATTGTAAATGAGAGACAAACATGTAATTTCTCACAAGCAGAAAATGCAGTTGTTTTTGAATGTATTTATCAACTTATTAAACAAAGGCTACAAACCCAAACGCATTGAACTTGAACCAAAATGAAAACTCGGACACGGTGCGAGCGGCGGTCGCGCTGATATTTTAGTGAAAAATCAAAAAGACAAACCGCTTTTAATAATTGAGCGCAAAACCTACGAAAAAGAATTTAATAAAGCGTGGAAAGATACCCAAGAAGATGGCGGACAACTCTTCACTTATGTTCAACAAATTTCCGAAACCGATTTTCTTTGTTTGTACGCAAGTGAGTTTGACGACAAAAACAATATACCGCTCACTCAACAAAAAATAATTTCACACAAAGACAACAAAAAGATTTTAGAACGCGGCGAAGAACTTAAATCATATAAGAAAGCAAGCAACGTAAGAAAACGTTTTTCCGTTTTGAGAAAACTCGCAAGTTCGTTGAACATTGCAACCGTTCCGTTTACTTTCCCTTCGAACGAATAACCGGCGATATGCGTATTAAATTGTCCGAAGAACGCTGTGCGAAGTTTAAAGTGATTTGGTTGTAAGAAATATTTATAATAAATTTGGTTTTGTCGGGTAAAGTTAATCCGCTGTGTTGGGCGGACGGCTTATCGGCAACGCGGGGCGTCTTTAAGAATTTTTAGGTGGTTTTATGAAGAAAATATTTTTTATTGTAATACCTTTTATTTTAATCTCCGCTTGTAATACTAATGAACCGGATAATTCAATGATTAGTCCTCTCTATGCAATTAAAATTGATAGTTTACAAATTATCGGAAAGCAAGTTGCCGTTACTGCAACCTATTCGATATCAACGCCTTGCCGGTATTATTATAAAACCGAAAGCGCAAATGATGACAATGTTTTTACTTCAAAGGTTTTTGGTAAATATGACGGCGAATCTTGCGTTCAAGTTGTTAGTTCTTTGAAACATACGGAACAAGTCAACTTTTTAACCGCCGGTATAAAGAAATTAAGATTTTGGCGGAATGATTCTACGTATTTAGATACAATAATTACTTTGCATTAGTTGGTTATTTAAATTTTTAATAAATTAATTTATGAAGTATTATAAGGAGCATTTATGAAATGAAGTGGACAAATAAGGAGAAAAAAATCGCAAGAAAAGCATTCGATTCCGCTTATGAAAAAGAAATGCAAGAAATAAAATCTTTATTGCTCGAAAAAGTATCAAGTTTAGAAACCGATTCAGATTTATGGGCAATAGAAGATTTTTTATCGCAAAGAAGAAAAATCATTGATGAAAAATATGATTATAGATATTCTAAATTAATTCTTGTGTTCAGTCGTTTACTCTGCGAGAATTATTTAAGCGAAGATGATATAAGTGAATTGAATGATGAGAAAAAAGAAATAATAAAAAAATTTGCGTCGCAATTGTAAATAGCAATATAACCGGCTTTTGCACCCGCCCGCCCGATAACAAGCGCCGGGGCATGCGCGAAAGCGGCG
>JAADIR010000252.1:0-6198 GCA_013151245.1 Chlorobiota bacterium | reverse complement strand
ACGGCAGATTGACCGCTTCGCTAATCAATCCGCGTTACAATTTGTAGGGCGTTTAACAGATTGTTCCCCTCTCCCCAAACAAGTTTTTTTGAAAATAATTACATCAATTCTCCGTTTGGGTTGGTAAGGAACCGGTATAAAACCGGAGACAAAATGAAAAGCGGTCAATCTATCCGTAAGAAAAAAACGCAGATTGCCCGCTCCGCTCAGCAATCCGCGCCACAATTTATTTAACAGTTTCCATTGACGTCGTCGATATTCTGCGGAATAAAATCAAATAATTTCACCCCCGCTCACAGTAGGCAAGCCTTCGGAGTTTTATGATTGCTTTTCCGCCTACGCCTTTAACTTAAAACCGGAAACGGTTATTTTAATTTTATTTCTTTTGACTCTTACTCAAATAATCCCAATATTATTTTCGATTTCCTACAAATAATTATTGTTTATTTAATGCGCGGAATTTCGAATAACATAAAATTGAATTTGTTTTTTTTTATCGGATTGATTTTATTTTTTTCGGCATTCTCTTCAAATAATCTTGCCCAAACTAATTCGCCTAAATTCGAATACGTTCCATTTGACAAAGGGATTTCGCCCAAAGTTGTTCTTTGTATAATTCAGGATTCAAAGGGATTTATGTGGTTCGGAACGCTGAACGGATTATACAAATATGACGGATACAATTTTACCGTATATAAAAACGAACCGGATAATCCGCACAGCCTGAGCGACGATAACATTTCTTCTCTTTTTGAAGATAAAGCCGGCAATCTCTGGATAGGAACAGGCGACGGCGGATTGAACAGATTCAACCAAAGGAAAAATCAGTTTATTCATTACTTACCCGACAGCGCCGATACATTTAGCATTAGCGATAACCGTATTATGGTAATTTGCGAAGATCAAACGGGCGCGCTTTGGATTGGAACTCAGCGCGGAGGGCTTAATAAGCTTCTGCCTTCGTCTAATTTGGAAAATGAAACCGGCGTATCCGCCAAGTTTATACATTATAAACATAATCCTAATGAGCCGAACAGTCTAAGTAACAACGACGTCCGTAATCTTTTGGTTGACCGTTCCGGCAATCTCTGGATCGGCACGGAGCACGGCGGGCTGAATATCTTGAATTTGAAGACTGAAAAATTCACTCGCTACAGAGAAGGCGCAGACGACGGAAGTCATTTGATTAACGATACAATCACTTCTCTTTATCAAGATCAATCGGGAATAATATGGATAGGAACCTACAAAGGCATAAACCGGTTCAATCCCAAAACCGGATACATTTCCCGATTCGGATTTGCCCCCGCGGATCGTAATAGTTTAAATGACGCTTGCGTATGGAGTATTACCGAAGATCTTTCGGGTAATTTTTGGTTCGGCGCAGAAGTCGGGTTCGGACTTTACAAGTACGAACCTAAATCTAATCGCACAATCCGCTTTCAAAATGATTCGGGGCTGCCGTATATCCTACGTTACGGAGCAATTACTTCCGTTTATAAGGACCGAACCGGACTGCTTTGGTTTGGCGCTTGGAACGGCGGAATTTATAAATACAATCCTCTTACGGAACAGTTTGGACATGTTTTAATTAATTCAAAAGTCCCTCAAGGTTCGCTTGAAACTTGGGTGAATACAATGTTAGAAGACCATTCGGGCAACTTGTGGATTGGAACGGAAACCGGCGAAATGAAGAAACTTCTTCCTAATTTTCAACGGGGCGGAGAACGGATATTCAAAACATATAAAAAAAATAATCAGAAAACCGTTGGGTTATACAACAATTCCATAAGCGTAATCCGCGAAGACAAGAACGGTAAATTTTGGATTGGCACAAATAAAAACGGTTTAAGTATCTTCGACCCGAAAACGGGACGCTTCGATTATTTCAATCCCGATCCAAAAGTCTTTTATGTGCAGGTTATTCAGTCCTTGTATATTGACCGCTCCGGAGTAATCTGGATTGGAACATTATCCGGCGGAATTTATCTCTACGATCCGTCGTCTAAAAAATTTCGGAATTACCGTAATATACCAGGCAATCAGAACAGTTTGATTTCAAATCGCGTTTATACTTTTTATGAAGATTCGAAAGGTTGGTTTTGGATTGGAACCGCCGGAGGGCTTGATAGGTTTATTTTAAGTAAAGGCAAAGGAGTCGAAAGAGAAATATTAAATTTAAAACATTATCTGCCGGATCCTAACGATTCGACAAGCCTGAGCAATAACGACGTTATTTCAATTCTTGAAGATAAATCCGGCGTTATTTGGGTTGGAACACAGGGCGGGCTTAATAAACTTCAATCGGTCGGCGGACGCGGATTTACGCATTACACGGAAAAGGACGGATTGCCCGATAACGTAATCGACGGAATTTTGGAAGACGATCAAGGAAATCTTTGGATCGGCACAAACAACGGATTATCAAAGTTTAATCCCAAAACAGAGATATTTAAAAATTATTATATTGCCGACGGTCTGCAAGACAATAAATTCAAAAGAGGCGCGTTCGTTAAACGTAAAAACGGCATGTTATGTTTTGGCGGAATGAACGGTTTTAATATGTTTAATCCGGATAGTATTAAAGAAAATACTCATGCTCCTAAAATTGCAATAACCGATTTTCAATTTTTAAATCAGTCGATAAAAGCGGAAGAGAACCCTCTTTTAACATACTCCATTGCCGAAGACAATGCAATTAATTTAACGTATAAAGATTATCTCCTCTCTTTCGAATTTTCCGCTTTGGATTTTACAAATCCCGCCAAAAATCAATACGCTTATATGATGGTGGGTCTTGAAAACAATTGGAATTATATCGGCGGAAGACATTTTGTAACTTTTACTACGCTGCCGCCCGGAGATTATACATTTAAAGTAAAAGGCGCCAATAGCGATGGAATTTGGAACCGCCAAGGCGCTTCTATTAAAATTTTAGTCGCTCCCCCGCCCTGGAAAACATGGTGGGCGTATAGCTTATATGTTTTTACTTTAATCGGGTTTGTTCTGGGTTATATACGGTTTAGAACAAAAGCGCAGGCAAAAGAGCTGGCGTTTAAAGAAAAAGAATTGATCTTAAGTAAACAGAATGAAATTGCTCACAAAAAAGCCTATTCGGCAATTGAAAAAGAGAAAACGACTCGACAAAAATTTACTCAGCGTTTATTAACCGCCTACGAGGAGGAAAGAAAAAGGATTTCATTTGAACTGCACGACGCGGTCGGGCAAGATTTGCTGGTAATAAAAAACATGACCGACTTAATAAAGAAAAATATTTCAAATGTTGAGACTACGCAAGAATATTTGGACGACATTTCGGAAGCCGCCGTAAGTTCAATCCGAGACGTTCGGCATATTTCTCGCAACCTTCATCCTTATCAGCTTGAGAAACTCGGACTTACTTCATCGCTTGTATCCTTGATAAGCAGAGTTGGGTCCACTACGGAAATTAAGTTCGAGACCGATATAGAAAATATCGACGGCAAATTTATTCGCGAAAAAGAAATTCATATTTACAGAATTCTTCAAGAATTGTTAAACAATATTATCAAGCATTCTAAGGCGGACAAAGTAAAAATTACGGTTAATCAAAAGGACGACCAAATTTCAATAACGGTCGGCGACAACGGATGCGGATTTGAAACCGACCGACAAGGTATGCCAAGCAATGTCGGGATTGGGTTGACCGGTATTTTAGAAAGGTTGTCGCTTCTGAACGGCGGCGTTAAAATTAATTCCACAGTTGGAATTGGAACAACCGTGAGTATTTTAATTAAAACAAAGTAAATTTGCGCCCGGAAGAAATCAAAAATAAGAACGCGGCATTATTCTTAAAATATTTATATTTTGTTTTATGAACGAAAAAATAAACGTACTGATAGTTGACGACCATCCTCTATTCCGTAAAGGATTAAAAGCGGAATTAAGCTCGCACGCAAACATCATAATAGCGGGCGAAGCCGGCGACGCGGAAACGACCTTAAAAATGGTAAAAGAGGTTAAACCCGAAATTATTGTTTTGGATATTAATTTGCCCGGCAAAAACGGAATTGAAATCGCGAAGGAAATTAAAGACTTTGACAAAGAAATTAAAATTATTTTCCTCACAATGTATAACGAAGAAGATTTGTTTAACGCCGCTTTCGACGCCGGAGCTTCCGCATACATATTAAAGGAAAACGCTATTGAAGAAGCGTTAACCGCGGTAACGGAAGTTTATAACGGAGGGAAATACATTTGCAGCTCGATGGGAAACTATCTGCTCGGCAGACAAAAAAAGAACGCGGAATTAGCGTTGAAAAATCCCGGAATCAAAGAATTATCCGAAAAGGAACGGGAAATTCTGAAATTGATTGCGCAAGGCAAAACAAGTAAAGAAATAGGCGAACGGCTTTTCATAAGCTATAAAACCGTCGAAAACCACCGAACAAGAATCTGCGGGAAATTAGGTATCAAGGGGAGTTTTCCGCTTCTAAAATTCGCCATCGAAAATAAATCGCATATTTGATAAAACGCGGATAACGCGGATTGAACAAACGCTCACAGATTAAATCCGCGTAAATCATATTCTTTCAGCGTCCTCCGCTGACAGTTTCATTTTCATACTTCAAAAATCATCATTCATCTTTCCTCTAATCATCGGGGGTTTTTCCCTAACAAAATAGAGGGTTTCCCCCTATATCTTTTGTGATATTTCTTCGCCAATTTGTTTTCAGTATAAAAAAGAAAGAGAACGATAAAATGAAAATAATGGTAGTTGACGATTCCCCTCGAATAAGAAAATTACTGCGAATATTGATTGATAACAAAAATGATTTTTCGGAATGCGGAAGCGGAACGGAAGCGATAAAAAAATACGCCGAATTTTTGCCCGATTGGGTGCTGATGGATATTGAAATGCCCGAGATGGACGGTTTTGAAGCCTCGTCAAAAATATTAGCCGACTATCCCAACGCAAAAATATTGATGGTTACGCAATACGACGAGCCCGAATTCAGACGCAAAGCCGAAAAAATTGGAATTGTAGATTATATACTAAAGGATAACCTTAACAGAGTTTTGGAATATGTTAATTGAAAATATTTTAAGAGAACGGAACAACCTTCGAGGTTAAAAAAAGCAGCCTCGAAGATTTGAAGAAATAACAAAGGACTAATTACTAATTAATTATTGGAACGCAAAAATGTTAAACGGTAAAAATCTGATCCAAACGGCAATAATGCTTTTTGCATTAAACGCAACTTTTTTTGCCCAAGAAACAACAATTAAACTCCCAACCACAGATAACACAAGCAGTTTTAACGTAACAAAAAGAAATAATTTCAGCATACTAAAACTAAATGCCGATGGCGGGTTTTATGTGCAAACCGATATCGGAATTGGGACAATCCCCATAACCGGAGCGGGCAGACGTCTAATGTGGTACGCCGCTGAAGCAGCTTTCCGTTCCGGATATGTTACCGGCACGCAATGGGATGATAGTAATATCGGACAATTTTCCACTGCTATGGGATACAACACAATCGCCAGCGGATATACTACCACCGCGATTGGCAATGGCACAACCGCCAGCGGAGATGCTGCTACCGCAATTGGGGCAGGCGCAAGCGCCGGCGGATATCATTCCACCGCGATTGGCGATGGAACAAACGCCAGCGGAACTTCTTCTACCGCAATTGGAAAAGGCACAACCGCCAGCGGAACTTATTCCACCGCGATTGGGAAAGGCACAACCGCCAGCGGATCAACTTGCATCGCGATGGGGCAAGGAACAACCGCCAGCGGAATTCATTCCACCGCGATTGGGAATTATGTCTCTACCAATGGGAAAAATGGCGCTTTAGCAATCGGAGATTTTTCAACATATGACATAATGGACGCCTATGCTGATAATATGATGATAGCGAGATTCGCCGGCGGATATACTTTCTATTCCAATAATGGATTATCAGCAGGCGTGACAGTTGCTCCTGGTGGTAACAGTTGGGGCTCGGCGTCCGATTCGACAAAAAAAGAAAATGTTTTATTGGCTGATGGAGAATATTTCCTAAACAGTATTGCCAAACTCCGTCTCGGTTCATGGAATTATAAAGGGCAAGATCCAAAAGATTTCCGTCACTACGGACCAATGGCGCAAGAGATATTTCAATACTTCGGTAAAGATAAATACGGCACAATCGGCTGCGACACGCTCCTTGC
>JAADIR010000025.1 GCA_013151245.1 Chlorobiota bacterium | reverse complement strand
ATTTTTGAATCAATATTCACAATAATCTTCTTTTATTTTTTTTACGGAACAACTATTACATAACCCGACGAAAGCCATATCTTAAGGAATGTTCACCCAACTATTTCGGTTTGATAAAATTCCCGGTGATTTTGCTGTTTTAGTCATAAGTTATTTTATTCAATTCAATTCATTATAATTACAATTAAACGATCTTCCTGCAATCGCTTGGATATGTGCGGCTTTGGAATTTTTAGAAAAAAAAAGTTTGGAGATGAGTTATTCAAAACGATTTGCTCCTTTTTTACAAAACTAAAGTATTTCCTTATATCTTCAAAATCTTATTCAATAAAAAAGCCCGATGAAAAACTCACCGGGCTTAAAACTAACTCGTAAAATTCAACTTCTTATTTCAGAAGCATCATTTTCTTTGTAGCCGTCAAGTTTCCCGCTTTCAGGGAATAGAAATAAATTCCGCTGCCCAAGTTTGTGGCGTTGAAGTTATAGTCATAACTTCCGGCGTTCATTTCTTTGTTAACCAAAGTTGCAACTTCCTGTCCGAGCAAATTATAGACTCTTAAAGTTACCAGACCGTTTCGCGGAATAGTAAATTTAATTGAAGTCGAAGGATTGAACGGATTAGGATAGTTTTGACTCAAGTTGAACTTAAGCGGAGTTCCAAAGTTTTCATCGCCAACGGAAACAACGCCTGAGGGACCTTCTTCCCATTCAGCCGATTTATCCTCTTGACCAATCCAAGTGTCCATAGGCGCGCTGTAAGGCTGAACGAACATACGATAACCGCTTTGTTCGATGTAGCGAACGCGGTAAGCAAAATCGCCGAATCCCGCAGGTTCCGCCTGCCAACCGTTATCGGGGCTGGAATACGCATAACGATATTCGAAACCGTTCCATGCCGGAGGAGTAACATTAAGCGTTCCGGTATAAACCATATCGCCGTCGTCGTCGGTTAATTGAAGAACTCTCATTTCGTCCGTGTCAACCCAACCCTGCGAAAAAACAAAAGCGGGTTGTTCGAAAACGATATAAACCGTATCGGTTGCCGCTGCAAACGGCAGCGCTTGAACGTTGGGGTCTGTGGCATTAGTCATATCGACGCTGAAAGTGATAGCGACGTTAACTTTTCCGTCTTCAATTACATAATTAGGAAGAACGTCGTCGTACATTTCTCTTCCGGATGTTTGATCTTCCGTGCCTTCAAAATTAATATCTCTGTTGCCTCCGCCTTGCGAGAAGGGTCTTTCATATCCGTCAACCCAACCTGTTTCCGCGTCGGCTAACGCAACATAATATTTATAATTTTGTTCTCCGCCGATAGGCTGCTGAACAAACGGAATTTCGAGGAACCAATCGTTAGGATCGGCAAAGTCTTGGTTCATAACCGATACCTCGGGATCAGAATCGCTCCAGCCGTTAAACCCGGCTCTAATTTGAGTTGCATCCACGGCGTTGTCAAAAATGCCGACTTCGTCCATAACGGACATGTTAACTTCAAAAAGAATATTTCCGTTGCCCATTTCTTGGTTAGGATCGACGTCGTCCCAGAAAGCGCTGAATTCTTGTTCCCCGTCAACTACCCAATAAGTTCTGTTCTCGACCGATTCCCATGTTGTTCCCGGGTCTCCGGCGCTCGGATGTTGAGGAGACCAGATAAATTTAAACTGAATAAGCTGCGCAGAATTGATATCGACGGTTACGTCGTAAACCATATCGCCGTCGCCGTCGGTCATTTCAACCGCCTCGTTGCCCCAATCGGTAAACGAACCGGCTACATAGACGTTGTTCTGCGTCGGGTCAAAAGCGCCAGTTTGGTTAGGATGAGTCATATCGACGTGGAAAGTAACCGGAGCCGGATCGCCCGAAGGCATTTCTTCGCGATTGAAGAAAACCGGATCTAAAACGACGTCTGCATCGGCAACTTCAACTTCTCGGTTAGGATCGTCTTCCCAAGTTCCGTCGTTGCCCGTGTGGAAAAATTTGTAAGAAGTGGTTTCGTTAGCCGGGCAGGCAACTACCGCTTCATAAATCAAATCGCCGTCTGTGTCGTCGAGATATTTGTTGTCGCCAAAATCCCATCCGTTAAAACTGCCTCTAACTTCCACTTGATCCGTGGTTGAATCGAACGCCCCTTTTGCCGCTTGAACGCTCATGTCAACTTTAAAAGTAACATTAACCGTCTGCGCATTCATTGTAAATGCAGCTACGACAAAGAGGAATATCGCCGTGAGATATTTTTTCATATATCCTCCATGTTTTGTTGTTGGTTGATTAATTAATTAAAACCGTAAAATTATACCAAAGCTGTGATTATCTCCCAAATATTCATACCGCTGATAAGCATAATCAACAGATAAGCCAAGCGCTCCCAATCCTTCGTAATTCAAACCGAAGCCGAGAGTAAGACCTTCCTGACTGTTTTTCAAGAAGAGGGTTTTATACCCCGCTCTTAAATAAATTAAATTGCTGAATAATTTCAATTCTCCGCCGATATTAACCCATTGTTTATTATCGTTCGGGTAATTTGCGTCTATTGCCAACAGCAGCGACTGATTTTTCAAAAATTTAAATTCCCTCGAAATTCCTATTTGAAGTTTGAGCGGCAGTTCGAATTGGTCGGTTGCAAGATGCGCGTCAACCGTTTCGTTGTTGCCGGAAGTCGTCGGGTCTTGATCGTATCTTACAAGAAGATCGTCTCCGGTCATCTGCATTTTGGTTCCGAAATTTGTTATGCTGCTGGCAAATTTAATTCCCCAGAAAGGAGTTTGAAAAATTGTTCCGATATCAAAAGCAAATCCGTCCGCGCTCGAGTTCATAATAGATTCGCGAATATATTTAAATGTTACGCCTACTGCAAAATCGGTAGTGATGTATCGCGCATAAGAAAGCCCGAAAGCGTAACTTCCGGCTGAAAACGTCATTCCTATTCCTTCGGGGTCAAGTTCCGTAGTCACTTCCATTTCGCCGTAATCGAGAGCGGTAACGCTAACCCCGATTGTTCCGAAATCCTCGAAAGGCATCGCAAGCGCAAAGTAATTCAAATTTATATCGGCAAACATTTTCGTATAAGTAAAAATAGTTTCAAACCTATTTAACCCCGCAATACCGGCGGGGTTCCAATAGAGAGCCGAAACGTCGTTGCTCACCGCGGAAAATGCGCCGCCCATTCCGTTGGCGCGCGGACCGACGCCGACGCTTAAAAATTTTGCGGCGGTCGTTCCCGTTTTTGAAAGACTCTGAGCGCTCGCCGAAGCCGAAATAAAAGCCGCGGAAATTAAAATCAACACACTAAATTTTACGATTTTCTCAAACACTTTATAACTCCCTTAATTTTATCAAGAGACAAATTTTTATTTAATAACGGCAAATTTGCCGATTTTTTCTCCTATTCCAGGCGCGTCGATATGATAGATATAAACGCCGTAAGAAATTCCCAAGTTGTCTTGTGAAAGAAGGTCCCATTCTTCCGAACCGTCGTTAAACTGCGAGTCGTGTTCGAGCGTTTTTACCAACTCGCCGGTAACGGTGAATATCCGAATCGTACATTTCGCGGGTAAATGCGTAAAATGGAGCGAGCGGGGTCCGCGTCCGCTGTCGAACGGATTTTTTATTTCCCATCGCGCCGAAGCTACGTAAGGATTGGGAACCACTTTAATATTGTCCAATTCCTCTCGCGCGCGGTCTTTATTTATCTTTGCTTCGGAAGCGATAAATCTGAATTTATCCGAAGATAAAAACGGTTTTTTCAAATTGATATTGATCGTATCGCCGACAGTCGGGAATCTTAAGCTGTCGCTGTCTTTCCCGTCGAGATAAAACCACCAGGTAAAAACTAAAGAATCATTCTGATTCGGCTCGAGGAAAACGACTCTGTCTCTCGATGCGCCTTCGGCGGTAAGTTCTCCGGGATTGCCGGAGTTATCCACTTCGATAAATCCGAAATCAATAAACGTATCTTTGCTTTTATTAAAGACTTTAAAGTTTACCGGCGTAGAAGGATAAGTTTTTCCGTCAAGTCCAAACTCTACCGACTCTCCGTAACCCACTTCGTCAAAAATCAGTTTGTAATCGTTTGGTCGTTCTTCCCCTTTCGTTCTGCGGGTTATCAGCTTTTCAAAAACATAATTCATAATTCCGTCGTTATTCCAGCCGGAGGTTTCCTCATTAATTTTCACTCTGTCTTCATTGAAGAATTTCAGTTGGAAGCCGTCGATAATCGGCTGTTCGTGGGTTTCGTTAAATTCCACGCTTTTATCGATTAGAATAATATTATCCGTAGAATCCGTTAACGTGAAGTTCTTCGTAGTCAAAGTATCCGACTGAGTTGGAGAACTTGCCGCTTTGATTGTATCTTCAAACGTAATATAATAAACGTGTCCGTCCATTATCGAGTTCATATCTATAATATCGTATCCGACGCGCGAAGTCGTCGTTCCTTCAACGAGAGAAATATCGCCCAAAGTAGGAGCCACATATCCCGCAGCCGGAGCTTCGGGGGTAACCCGCGCGACGTTCTGCCCCAATCTAACCGAGCCGTCGGGCAGAAGCGTAATTCGTATCGGCGATTCGGAAGGGATGATATTTCCTTCGGGGAAACCGAAATCATAAGATACGAGAGCGTAATAATATGTAAAACCGTTTTTAACCGTCGTATCGACGTAAGTATGTTGAATTCCCGTGTTATCGCCGAGATAATATTTCACGCCGTCAACGCCAACGGAATCGAATCCGAAATAAGCGTCGTCCAAATCAAAAATTACGAGCGGAGTTTTGAAGAGCGGAACGCCGTAGCCGCTTGTAATATTTTCAATATCTTGAAACGCCGGATCCTGCGAGCGGTAAATTCTGTAGCCTTCAAAATCGTGTCCGTTGCCGCCTATTTTATCGATATAAGAATCGAACGAAGATTCCGCAATATCGTCCCACGAAAGGATAACCCGTTTATCTCCCGAAATCGCCGTAAGCGTTGGCGTAAGCGGAGCGTTTGCAAATTGATAATCGTTCTCGTAAGTTTCCTGAACGCGCACCGTTTTTCTAATAATTTCCTGCTTTCTAATTAAAGCGTCGGGATCGACCATCGGTCCGTTAGCCAAAACAACCGCTACCGAAAAAGGTTCGGTTTCGCCGGGGCGCAGCGGGAAATAACTCGACGAGATAAATAAGTCATACTCGCCCGCGGTTACGAGCTGCGGATCGTAAAAATGTCCGGGGCGCATCAGTTTAAACCACAATTCCAAATCGCTGATTGAATCGAAATTGATTGCGCCGGCGGGTTCGTATTGAGCGTTTGTAATACCGATTTGATCGGTTTCGGAAACGTCCGTTACGTCAACGTTCGGTTCGCCGGGAAGCCCGAAACGCGCTCCGGACGTCGGTTTGCCGTCTCCCTCGCCTTTGTCGCCTGTATCCGCAACCCCGTCGAGACCTACGTCGTCGGTAAGCGGGTTCCAGTCGCCGTCGTCGTCAATTCCGTTGCTGCGCGATTCATCGATCATTTCGTCAATTCCTTCGTCAATATTTTCGTCTATCGCGCCGTCGTCGTTGTTGTCAATTCCGTCGGCGTAAAATTTTCCTAAATCTTCCTGTTTCAAATCGTAAAGAATAACGCCCGTTTCCGGAACTACATATCTGTAATAGGGCGAGTCGTTCGCCGCTTCGTCAATCATTGCTTGAGTAACAACCGGACTATCTTCTTCCCCGTCGCCGTCGTTGTCAATTCCGTCGGCAAAAGCGTTGCCGATATCGTCCGATTCAACCATAAGAAGATGCACCAAACCGTTTTGTATCGGATCGGTTGCGGGATTAACGGGCCATCTTTTCCATTTGTCGGACTGAACGAAATCAACCATTTCCTGCGTTACAATCGGGCTGCCGCTTTCGGCGTTTCCGTTTTGGTCGATTTTATCGGCATAAGTTACGCCGACTTGATCTTGAAAAGGAATGTGAGTTTGGTTCTCGTCAATCAATCCGTTGCCGTTATCGTCGATTAAATTATCCGGGTCTTCGCCGACTAAAAGAGCTTCGCTAACTTTTGGTCCGAATTCTTCGCCGTCGCCGTCGTTGTCAATTCTGTCGCGCGAATTTCCGGGCGTTTCAAGAAAAACCTGTATTCCAACCGGATCGTTCCCGAAAGTAGGAGCGCGGTTGTCTCTGTCGTAACTGAAACCGATATCGTGAAGAAGATCGAATTCGGAAATATCGTCTTGAGAATCGCCGTTGCCGCCGACAAAATCCGCATGCCACGCAGTAACCGCAACTTTCGGAATATCTTCCGTTCCGTCGTTTTTAATTGTATGTAAAATGTAAACCGCGTCTTGCACCAGCACTTGCGACCAAGCCAACGCGCGGACGTCAACGAGAATTCCGAGACCTTTTCTCGTTAAATCCGTGCTGTCGGGATAGTAATTGGAATAACGGCTGTAAAGGTCGTCGGACATTCGGTAAAAAATTTCCTGGTCTGCGCGAAAATCATTCTTGCCGCCGAGACCGTTCCAACTGCCGGTCCAGCCGGGATCGTTTTCGTCCAGCATTTTATCGGGCCAAAAGTCGGGCCAAGTAGTTTCGTCAACGCTAGTGGCAATTGAACGCTCTTCTCGGTTATCGTTGAAATATCCGGGAACGGGTTCAAAGTTCCAACTCGTGCCTTCGGGAGAACTTCTGAAAGTGGGAACGTCCACAATCTTTATCACGTCGCCGTTTCTGTCGGTTACTTCGCCGCCGACAAACAAAGCCGTAAGCGCCAAATAAACTTTTCCCGTGTTTTTCGGCCATTCGTAGGGAGTTTGAACGTTAATCGGGAACTCGCCTCCGGTTCTTCCGGTAAACCCGAAATTATGTATTGTGGTTCTTACCCTGTTTCCTTCAAGCTGCGCTTTTGCTCTTTTCCCCGAGTCGCCTCTTTCTTTGCCCGGTTTATATTGAGCAAACGAAGTCGCGGAAAAAATCACGGAAACCGATAAAATCAATATTATTACGTTAAAAACTTTTTTCATTACTATTACTGCCTCCTAATTAGAAAATTAGAATTGAAATTCGAATCCGATCTGAATCTTTCTCGGAGCTCCGTAATTCCATGGTCTTGTTAAATATTCTTCAACCGTGTTAGGACGATTCGGATCGTAGCCGACGTTCTGTCCTTCGGTAGTAAAATCGGGCTTGCCCGTATCGCTGTAAACGTTAACAACCGTTTTTGTGTCAAGCAAATTAAATACTTGAATAAATGCGTTTAAGTCAATCACTTCCAAATCGAATTTATAATTAAATCTGCAATCGATGTTGAATTGATTAGGACGCCTTGCCGTATTGCGGGAAAAACCGGAAGTAATTCCGCGGTCGGCCGTAAACTGCGTAATTGAAGGAGTGTAAGGCAAACCGGTTCCGTAGCGCGCAATAAAACTTGCTCCCCAGCGGTCGCCGCCAAAGAAAAGGGACGCGTTTGCAAGATGCCTTTGATCCCAATCAAGCGGAATCAAATAAAGAGTAGGTTCGCTGTTGCCGAGCTGCGAGTAAAAGTCTTCTTCCGGAGTTGAGTTGCTGCCTTCGGCAAATTGGAAAGTGTAATTAAAATCAAACGCCCAGTGGTCGCTAAAATTTTTATTAAACGTAATCGTAATGCCTTTTACGTTTGCATAATCTTTGTTTGTGTAAATTGAATAAGCGATTCCGTTTCGGGTTTCCGTAAACGGTCCCGCCGCAATCCAATCGCGGATATCGCGATAGAAGAGAGTTGCGTCAATAAGAAAATCGCCGCCGAATTCCTGACGAATTCCTATTTCATACATAATTGTTTTCTGCGGTTCCAAATCAGGGTTTCCATAAGGTCCGTATGGTCCGCCCGTCGTTGACACTTTATACGAACCGCCGTTAAATAAATACTGGAACGGAGGAATCTGCAAAAAATGCCCGTATGAAAAATGTATTACTCCCGTTGGGCTTACGGGATACGCAATTCCGAAACGCGGACTCAATTGAAACTTAGCGCCGGCGTCTTTATAGAAATAACTTTCGCGTTCTTCGAGAGAAAGGGAATCAAGACCCGGTCTTAAAGGCGTATTAATATTAGGGTCGGAAGGATCCACCAAAACTTTTCCGCGGGAATCGAAATAGTCGAACCTTAAACCAATATTAATAATAACGTCTTCAAATTCGATTTTGTCTTGAATATAAGCCGAGCCTTCGAGCGGATTATTTGTGTACTTGTCGCGGTTCGGAGAAGTGAGCCCCGGAATTGAAGGTTCAAACGGTTCGACGGGAATATTGTCAATTCTTTTCGGTTCCAAATTGTAATTGTCAAAACTGAGCTCGTGTTTCTTAAACTCGCCGCCGAATTTTATCATGTGATTTTCGGTTACCTGACTTGTGTAATCTAATTTAAAAAGTAAGCTGTTTGTTTCTCTAAAAAATCTATGAAGATTCGTGCCCGCGTGAATAAAGGCGTAACTTACCGTTCTCAGCGAATCGGGGTGCATGTAACGCGGGTCTAAAGGATTATCGTATAAATGCTCTTTAAACTCTTTGTGAAAATACGACGCTTTAATAGTATAAAAAGAACTCGACGAAAAAGTGTGCGTCATCGTGAAAATTCCGTTAAAGCTTGTTGAAAATTTATTTACGTCGCCGTCGGGATTTAATTTAAATGCATGATTATAATCCTTGAACCTGTCGTCGGAATAAAGTCCTTCCAAATTGAACTTAAATTCCTTTGAAGCGAAAAAGCTGACGTTGCCGATGCCAAGTATTCTCCGGCTGAAATCCATTGGAACAAATTTGCCATCGCCGGGAGACCCGTCGGTGTTGAACTTACGGATTCCGTATAAATAACCGTCGTCGTACACATATCTTCCGTTCAAAAAGAAGTTGAGTTTATTTCCTTTAATAACCGGTCCGCTTATGCTTCCTTGAAAGTTATAATTTTGAATCGGGTTTATTTGATCTACGCCGGGGAAAATATTAGTATGACCGCTGGCGTAATCGCTTGAATAAATTTTTACGTTGCCGTGGAAATCAGACCCGCCTTCTTTTGTGACGGTATTTATTATTCCCGACATTGCGTCGCCGTACTCGGCGTTAAAAGTTCCGCTGATTACCTGAAGTTCCTGCACCGCGCTGTTATCAATATCAATTCCCCGGCTCTTATCGTAAGAGTCGGTAATTGAAATACCGTTTACCTGATAAGAGATTTCCGACGAACGACCGCCGCGAATATGGAATTCGCCGCCCGCGCCGCGCGTTACGCCGGCTTGAAGCTGAATTACGTCGTTCAATTCCGTAACCGGCAGATTATCAATTTTTTCCGAAGAAACAGAAGCCTGACTCGAAGTTATATCTTTCTGCAAACCGCCGCTTTTTGCTTCAACGACGACTTCCCCCAGCTCAACGGAAGCGTCGCTCAATTCGATATTGAGCTTCGTCGTCAAGTCAATTGAAATCGAAACGTTTTCAACCACTTTCGATTGATAACCGATATATTGAAATTTAACGGAATATTTCCCGGGCGGGATGTTCAGAATAACGTATTTTCCATTAAGATCGGTCGCCGCGCCAATGGAAGTGCCCACAAGCGTAATATTAACAAACGGCAGCGGCTCGCCGGTTTTCGCGTCTATAACGCGTCCGGTGAGTTTACCGGTTGTTCCGGCATGCATCGATATAAAACTAATTAAGAAAATTGTAATAAAAAGTAAAAATCTTTTCATAAGATTCTCCGCATGATTATCTCATGTTATCAAAATATATTCTTAAACTTAATTGATTTTTCGATTTATTAATCCGTTAGAAAAATTGACGGCGCAACGGACAATTGAGCGGCAAATTATACAATTGCAAATAAAATTTCAACGCGCGTAACCGTATTATTTCAAGCTCCGCGATGAAAAATTTTATATAAAAAATAATAAATCATAAAATCAAAGGCGATTTCAAAACTTTTAGAATATCGCTATTTACTTAACGACTGAACTTTCAACGAACCGAGAAGTTTTTTATTAATCTTCACATCGGCAAATCGTTTAAGTCCATTGGTATATGCCTCAATAAACTTGCGCTGATAAGCGTGTTTTGCCATCAACGCAGCATCCTCTTTCACTTCAGCAAACGGAAGAGCGTAACCTCTTTTAACTTCTAAAATTTTAAATAGCCCCCAAGAATTTGCAAATTCAATAGGTCCTATTAAGTCATTTTTTCTTGACTCTATAAAAATTTTCTCAAAGTTAATGAATTTTGAAGATGAAACAAAACCGACGACGCCATTATTAATAGCCGTTTCTTTTCTGATTGAATACGCGGCGGCAAGTTTTCCGAAATCTTCTCCGCGTTTTGCTCTTTGCAAAAGAGAATCGGCTAATTCTTTTGTGGGAATAATTATCTCCTGAACGTTTATGCTATCGTGTGCAGTAAAGAAATCCTTATGTTCGTCGTAGTATGATTTTACCAAAGAGTCGGGCGCTGCGCTTCCCCTCAGTATCTCAATACTTTTAAATTGCATGAATAAATTCATCTTCATTTTTTGAAATTTTTTCTTTACAACCGCCAAAGTATCGTATCCTTTTTCACGCGCAATCTCCAAAAGTTTATCTTGTAAAACAAAACCTTTTAAAACGGCGGTAAATTTTTTCACGCCCGTAATCTTCTTAAATTGAAAATTCGGGAGCGAATGAATCTTGTTGTAAAGAACGGTATAAGAATAATTTTCTTTGCCATAAGTAAGACAATTGCCGGCGGAAGCCGCTTCATTGCGGATTTCTTTTAAGTTCAA
Source organism: Chlorobiota bacterium (assembly GCA_013151245.1). Taxonomy (GTDB): domain Bacteria; phylum Bacteroidota; class Ignavibacteria; order Ignavibacteriales; family Melioribacteraceae; genus JAADIR01. Next base: position 1,052 of record JAADIR010000025.1, on the reverse strand, counting down.
GCCCGACGAAAAAAAATCATCGTAAAGTTTTTTTACGCAGGCGGAGTCAAATTTTATTTTTTTGTAGTCAACGACGCCGTTGACGTATTTGTCTTCCGCTCTTTGTTTGTTATTGATTTTAATTGCGCGGATAATTTGTTTTTTCTGATTCAGGTATTCGTTTTCGGTTAACAGCGGATTGGTAACAATATCGTCCACGCGAATTATGCTGTAGCCGTTTGACGTTTTCACCGGCTTCGAAATTTCCCCTATCTTCAACGAAAACGCCGCGTCTTCAAAAGCCGGATCTAAATCGCCCCACGAAACATAACCGAGGAAACCGCCGTTATTGGCAAGCGTCGTATCGGAAAAAGTTTGTCCGGCGAGTGAATCGAAGCTGACTCCGACTTGCAGCAATTGATATAATTCATCGGCTTCTTTTTTTGTTTTTGCGTAAAGATGCCTTACCGCAATTTTTTGATTCATCCGCAGAAAGGTTTTGCGCGCTTCTTCGTCGCTTACTTTCATTTTAGCGTAAACTTCTTGATCTTTTAAATAAGCGAGAACGACTTGTTTTTTCTTCCATGCAAGTTCTTTTTGGTAATTCGGGTCTTTAAATATTTCGTCATTGTTGTCATAATAATAAAGCAGTAACTCATTTATCATATTGTTGAGATATGACAATCTGCCCGGGAATTTATCCTGCGCGCCGGTTTGGAACAGAAATTCTTCGTAACGGCTGATGAACTCGCCCGCGGTAATTATGCGCGAACCGACGGAAGAGACAACCGATTCTCTTGTGTATTCAACGCTCTGAGCGGAAATAACGGATGAAACCGCGAAAAATAATAATACCGCAATTATTCCGACCCAACGTTTCGTGCGAACCAAAATTGTTTTCAATTTCTTTATATTCGTTTTTTAAAAGAATTAAAATTACTCAATCCTCGTTTCACTTCAAAAGGAGTTGCGGAGAGATTTGTAGTATTACAAGTTAAATCATTCCCGATAAATGGAACATTCCGCTTTCGGAAAAACACCCCGACAAAAAGCATCGGGATAAATCGGGACAA
>JAADIR010000294.1 GCA_013151245.1 Chlorobiota bacterium | reverse complement strand
CACTGCCAAATATTTGTCCAGTAAAAACACTCAATACCAGCAGTAGAAATATTAGCCTATTTTTTTTAACCATTTTTTCCTCCAAAAAATTTAAATTTAACATTGATACCGAAAATATTTTTCCGTATCAAAATAAAATTAATATACTTTCAAAATTTGCTGTTCTTGTACAACCGCCAGTTTTAATATTTTAGTTTTACCAAGTTTCGGAATTTCAATATAAACGATATAAATACCGCTTGCTACGGGAAGATTGCTTTCATTTTGAAGATTCCATGTGTTAAACTGTCCGGAAGTAGCGTTATGTTTTATAGTTTTTACAAGAACGCCACTAAGATCAAAAATCCTAATGGTTGCATCATACGCCGGAAGATGGTTAAATGTCACGTAATGATTATCTCTGGAAAGTTCGCGACTTTGATAACCGTAATAAGGATTTGGAAATACATTTATCTTTTTAACGTCTTCTTTAGCAGCGGCGTCGCTATAATCAACTTTTGGAAGAGTTAAAGTAAATTTGTCGGACGGCGTATTCCATTTAGTAGTCTCTATTCTGAATATTGTTCCGGTTTCGGGTAGCGCTTGATTAGGAATAACGCCGGCGCTTAAATTGACAAGAACCGTATTCGCAATAGCTTCGCTGCCAAGGAAATCATAACTTCCCCAGTTTCCGGCAACCGTGTCAATAGCTTCTACAAAAGCTTGATAACCCGCTTGACCCGCCGAATTATCTTCCGGAATTCTCCATGTAACAATATCCGTGTACCAATCGGTTGTATCAGGCGTACACGAATGATCCGGAGAACTTAAGTTATACGTGCCGTCATTGTCAACGTCAAATATCCAAGGAATCAATCTATAATCGTCGCTTGGATCATCAGGCGTATTAATGCCCGTATTCCATAATTCAAACGGCACTTTATAGACTGAACCGTCCGTAACTCTAACCGCCCAGCTTCCTTCATCAGTGAATCTCATTTCCCAATCATACGGGAAAAAACGAAGCGAGTCGTCGTCTAACAAAACATTTTTCAGAAAATCTTCGAAATATGTTCGTAGTATCGGTCTGGTTGGGTCAGCCGGATTGAATTCATTAGTATGTATCGCCCAATGTCCCATTCCAACTTGCTGTGCGTCGGTAATCGGGGCGGAAGGGAAATCAACCGCGCTTACTGCGCCGCCGTTCGGCGGATCTAAGACTCCCGATTCATTGGCAGTAACAGAAAAATCCTTAAACTCATTTACAGGTTCGGTACTTACCAAGTATTGAACTCCATCAACAATTGGCGAAGCCGAATCTGCATTTTGATTGAGCTGGTTTGATAATTTAACTACATTTTGCGTTGTGTTTTCTAAGTCCCATACCGTAACGTTATAAAGCGTATCCGTATCCATCGCTAAAGTATCAACTTCTCTGAATGTGACTACGTAAGTATCGCCTGTAAGTTGACTGGGATCAATTATTTTCGCCGTAACAGAACCGTTGCTAACTCCGTCAATATGTTCCGCAGAAATTGCAGCTCCGTACGAAGTTTCATAACGTTCGCCGATAGGCGGTTCTTGCGGTAATGCGGATAGAACTACCAATGGCGACCTAAGAATATGAAACGGGAGAGCCGGATTTTCGTTGTATGCATAAGAAACAACCGCAAAATAGTAAGTTTGTCCGTCTCTTAAATCCGTCTGTCTGAAAAGGTCTTTATTTACCTCAAGAAATCTTTGGATTCCTGAATCAGAGCCGTCGGCAACTTTTATCGGAACCTGCACTCCATTTTCATCGGCAATGTTATCATAAACGACGGTTACTCCGTTCGCGATGTCAAACGTCGCCAATAATTTTCCGTCCGCTAAAGACGCGGAAGGGTCGGCAAGCTGATACACTTCATATCCTTCAAATAGATAACCGAGATCGCTATAAGTTTCTATATTGTCTAAATTGTACTCGTCTCCCCAATTCAATACTACTTGATTGTGAAGATTAACAACGTCAACTTTAGGAGGATTTATACTCGGCAATTGGAACAATTTGTCGAAAATTAACTGCGCCGTTGCGTCGTTAGTTTTTGCTTGAGTAATACTGTTTAGATTAGAATTACCTAAACCTCCAACCAGCGCAATAACAACTTGCGCGGTATCTCCCAGCATAAAATCATTTATTGGACCGTTGACCACCATTATTCTTCTATCGCCGGGTCCGTCAACAGAGCCGTCTATTTTTCCCGTGCCTGTAACCGGGTCGCCGGCAAGCAAAAATGTTCCGTCGGCGGTAACGTCTGCAACTGTTGTTGGAAACGGATCGCTGTTGGGATATCCTCCCTGCGGTTTAACTCCGCGCATCAAATTATAAAACTCAAGAGTTCCCTGATAATCAAAAGAAGGATCGCTCCAACTTCCGCCTGCGGCAAAATATATAAAAGAACTCATTGGTTTTCTATTTAAATATTTATAACCTTTTCTCCATTTAAGGTCAAACATCGCGCTGTCGTTCGGATTGCCGGTATATCTGGAAACGCCTTGGAGAAAGTCGTATCCAACCGCCGGAGGAGCGATTCCAATTCCGTCGTAAATGGCGTCGGAATTTTTTGACGTGTAAGCATACCCGAAATTTAACGTCGTATCGCAACCGGCAAAATCGTCTCCGGCATTACCGACGTCCGGATCAGCCCATTGAACAATATATAAACTGTCAATTTGAGAATTAGCCGACGAGTTGTTCGTCCCTTTATATACAATATCAACTTTTTTATAAATAACGTTGCCTAAAGGTCCCGCATAACTATACGCCCAATAAGTTTCGCTTACTTCCAGCCCGATAGGCGGAGAACCATAATTTGAAGCTGAAAAAGAATCGTCATATTTAATAAATATGGTCTGAGAAGCGCCTGGCACGCCCGGTTCATCTATATCAGGATCATATTCGCCGTCGCCGTCAACGTCGTCATAGAGAGCCCCTTCCTGTACAGGCCACTCGTACCAATCTTTTTCATATTGATCGCGAATTTGCTGAACTTCGGCGTCGGTAACTTTATCAATGGATTTTTTGAAAAACGCCGCGGCGTCGGAGGTTAAATTGCCTCTTTTATAATCCGGACGAACCCTGAATATTCTTGTTATCGCTTTACAACCGGTTCCATACGTATTTCCGTTCACTCTTACTTCGGGAGTTTGTCCGTCCGATACTTTTCCTCCCCAAACAATTCCTTCGGAAAAGATCGCTCCGGCGCCCGCTCCGTTAGGATAAGCTCCGTTCCAAGAACCGCCGCCAACGACCCAATCGTGGAAACCGTCGTCTCCTACCCAACACGTAATATTATTTACGCTTATAACGCTGGATTTCGGATTTGCGCCGGTTACCGTATTGTTACCTTTTCTATTTTTGTTATTCTTGTGTACGCCGGTACCAAAAGATACCGCTGAAAATCCTAAAAAAAGAATTAAAAACACAAAATAACCTGTAATTTTTATTTTACTCATATTAAATAACCTCCACATGTTATTGTTTTTGTGGCAAATAAGTGACTAATTAAAAATTAATAACTATACCGGCACGCAATTGCCTAGGACTGCCAAATAAGTCATATCCGTAAACGCTATAAGCATGCTGTCTATTTTCCAGATTCAACGCTCTATATAGGTCGGCGAATCTTTCGGTATATCTTTCACCCGCAATAATTTGCTGTCCGTCGCTTGAATTTAAGAATCCGTCGTCATAAGCGTTTCCTGTTTTTTGATAGACATTAATTACGTTCTTAGTGTTTAATAAATTCCTAACATACACATAGAAATTCACGTCAAAGTTAAAAATATTTACGGTTTTATCAATTCTTAAATCTATATTATACTGCCACGGCGTCGTTGAAGAATTAACGGGACCGATTGGTCTTCTTCCTCTCGTATCGGTAGCGGGTATAAGACCGCCCGTCCAAGCGGAACTTTGAGCAAGACCAAGGTCCTGCGCATAAGTAAACGGGTGACCGCTGTTAAACGTAAACAATAAATTTAGTCCCAATTGTTCTAAAACCGGACCGCCGTCGTCTTTTCCGAATCTATAATCAAGCATCATTGAACCGACATGAGTGTAATCAAACGTGAGCGGCATAAGCACCGTAGGCACTTGATTATTGGTTTCTAACGAACCGACCCCGCTTGAAGAGAACGTATTAGTTCCCTGCGAGTTTGAATAAGTATAATCAACTTGCGCTCTGATTCGATGAATTCGTCTGATTTTGAGACTGAATTCAAAACCGGTAGTCGTAGCAAAATCCTGATTAATAAAAGTTGCATATTTACTTCTTGCGGCTCCCGCTTCAGTATAAATATTGGCATACTGCATTTGACCTTTTATATCTTTATAGAAAGCGGTAATATCTAACGCGGCAAAATCAGTAAATTGCTGCGTAAATCCAACTTCGTATTGCGTGGTTCTAATAGGTTCCGGATCATAAGCAACCGGATTAGTGAACAAATTAGCGGCAGCCAAAATTTCAGCGGCCGAATAGATGCCGCGATAAGCGATATCCAAACTAGGAGATTGAACGAATTTACCATATTGCACATGAAATACGGTGCGATCGGTAACCGGAAAAGAAAAACCTAACCGAGGAGAAAGGTAATCGAAAGTTCTGCCTTTAACCATTGCAGAATCCGGAATCAAATGAGTATTGTCGTCAACAACGGGTAATTTCGGATTAGTCCATGCCCAACTGTCCATATCGATATGGTCGAATCTTAGACCGAAGTTAATGATAAGGTCTTTATATTCAACTCTATCCTGAATGTATGCGGAAGCGAGAACGGGATGTTTCGGTTCAAAAACGCCGTCGTTAATTTCATTTCCGAACACGTCGTAACCGTAATTGTCCCAACTTCTATAAAGCTGATTTCCAATCAAATAAGCAAGCGAGTCGGAATTTGACGCCATATCGGGATTGCTCCTGATTGTGCTCAAAATATTTTGCGCGCCGCCTAAACTATACGACCTAACGGTCCATCTTTGATAAGAACCGCCGATTTTAATTGCATTTTTATTCCATTGCGTCGTATATGACAACGACCCGCCGATATAATTATTATGAGTTTTTCCATATCCCGTAGCCAATTGCCCCTCTCTTGCAAAAGGGAAGCCATAAAAATCATAAGTAGCCGGTCCGGTGGTGTAATTACGATATTGATAACCGTATTCCGATGCGGCAAGACTGTCGCTGTATGACATATAGTTGTCAACAAATAAAGGATCGTATCTTTTAGATCTCGAATCAAAATAATTTATGTTTCCGACAATAAACGTTTTTTCAGAAAGCAAATAAGTTCCTTTAAGATTTAACAAAATATTAGAAGCGTCGGATAAGCCTATTCTTCCTAAATTAAACATATTCCTAATAGACGCGCCGTTATTCTGATTTTGATTTATCGAATAAGAACCCGCTAATCTTATAAACAGCGGATTGCTGTCCCAAAGAAGCGTTCCGTTAACGGTATATCTATTGGAAAATCTTTGGGGTATCGCTCCCGAATTCCACGATAATATTTCAGAATCGGACGTGTTTCCGCCGTAAATTCCCGTATCATAAACTCTAGTTGTATCAAACAAAGCGCCGTCGGAATAAGCGTAAGGATTTCCGCTGAAATAATGAGGATTTCTGTCTCTCATAAATCTATTTTCACCGGAAATAAAAAGTTTTAATTTCTTGGTTATAACGGGTCCGCTAAACGTTATGACGTTGTCGGAATAGCCGTAAGAATATGAGCCGAGAAATTTATTCGCTCCGGAATAATTGCCGAAATTATCGGTTTCCATTCTAAGCGAAACGCGGTAATCTTCAGAGCCCGTTTTAAATTCCTGTGAAATTATACCCGCATTTGCATTGCCGTATTCAGCGGTATAACCGCCCGCTTGCGTAGTAATTTCCTGCAGCGCGTCCGGAGTAACCGTAACAAGCGAACCGCCGTTTCTACTTAAGATATTCTTAACGTCCGCTCCCTCTACCAAATAACCGGTTTCGTCGGCTCTACTACCGCGAATATACGTGACCCCGTTTAGTTTAACAATGCCCGGTTGAAGAGCTACGATATCGGAAATATTTCTCATCGGCAATGCGTTAATATCTTCCGCATTAACAACTCTTATTGCGTTTGTAGCGGATTTTCTGATAAGCGGAGCGCGAGAAACCACAACAATTTCTTCGGTTTCAAATTCTGTCGGGTTTAGTGCAAAATCCAAATTAGTCGTTAATCCCG
>JAADIR010000004.1 GCA_013151245.1 Chlorobiota bacterium | reverse complement strand
AATCGTTAATCCTTGTTCTTAAATCTCTTTTTGCAGCTTACTGCGTTATACATACTATTAAATGTTTGGTTCATTAGTCTATTCAAAATATTTAATATTATCTGATTGTTTTGAATATTTTGCCACTGATTTTAAACTTGTTCCATCTAAACGTAAAAAATCTTCCGCAAACCCTCCGAATTAAATAAGACAATTTGTATTATAAAATAATTAAAACTAAGTTTCACATCATTTTTTTTCAACTTAATTTCGAAGAGGGTAAATATGCCGTTCAGTAAGGAAAACAGAGTTTCTACGCTAAATGGAATATTATTTGTAGCTTTGTTTTCCACGTCCGCTATGTTTATTGCCGATTATCCGTTCTTGAAGAGCTTGGCAATCTCGCCGCTTATTGTCGGTATTCTTATCGGCGTTTTTTACGCAAACACTTTAAGAAGCAAACTGCCTGAAGAATGGGCGCCGGGGATAATATTTTCAACAAAAACTTTGCTTAGAACGGCGATTGTGTTTTACGGGTTCCGTCTGACTTTTCAAAATATTGCGGACGTCGGGTTAAGCGGTATTCTCGTAAGCGTAATTATGGTTACGACCACGTTTATAATCGGTTATTTCACGGGCACGAAAATCTTTAAATTTGATAAAGACACAACTATTTTGATAAGCGCGGGAAGTTCAATTTGCGGCGCGGCTGCTGTGCTTGCAACAGAGCCGGTAATTAATGCAAAACCGTATAAAAGCGTTATCGCCGTTTCTACCGTTGTAATATTCGGAACTCTTTCGATGTTTTTATATCCGCTTGCTTATAAAGCCGGGTACATTCCTTTTTCCGCATCGGAAATGGGACTCTACATCGGCGGCACAATTCACGAAGTGGCGCACGTTGTAGGCGCGGGCAGCGCAATTGGAGAATTAACCGCTAAGAACGCAGTAATTGTTAAAATGCTGAGAGTTATGTTAATCGCTCCGTTTTTGATTATACTGAGTATTTTAATCGCGCGGACGGGCGAAAAAATTAAAGATAAAAAACGCGTAAAAATAACAATCCCATGGTTTGCCGTTTTCTTCATTTTTGTCGCGGGATTCAATTCGTTGAATTTACTTCCCGCCGGCGTTGTGAACGGAATTAATTCGCTGGATACTTTTCTGCTGACTATGGCAATGACCGCTTTGGGAATGGAAACAAATGTAAGTAAATTTAAAGGAGTCGGATTGAAACCGGTGTACATTGCGTCTGTTTTGTATGTCTGGTTGATTTTAGGGGGATATTTCGTTACAAAACTGATATATCAAATTTCATAAAAAAAGGATTTCAATCACAGTTTATGAAAATTATTATTTGATAATAATTCCCGTATATTTTTGATTACGTATATTAGAACAATTTAACATTCATTTAAAAAGGAGAAAAAAATGAAAAAACTACTTATCGCCGCATTCTTAATTGTGTCCGCCGTTACGGCGCAGGCGCAGGATATTAACAGCTACATCGAACTTTTACGTTCCGATTTAAACACCCAGAAAAAAGAGATCATAACGGAAGTGATGCAGTTTACCGACGGCGAGTCCGAAACTTTCTGGAAAATTTATAATAGTTTTGAAAACGATTTCAGAAAACTCGGCGACAAACGCGTTGCAATGATTAAAAAATACGCCGAAAATTACGATACGATGAACGATGAAATGGCGGAAAAACTTATCGACTCCGCGTTTGATTACAGAAGCGATCGTCTTAAGTTAAAGCGGGATCTTTGGAAAAAATTAAAAGACGGAATAGGCGCGGCAAGAGCGGCAAAGTTTATTCAGTTGGATAACATGATTCAATTGTTAATCGACGTTCAAATCAGTTCCGAGCTTCCTTTCTTCGAAAAAGTCGAAGAGGCGCAAGATTCCGACAAAAAATAAAATCGGAAATTTTTTAGTTCGACAAAGGCGTTCTTTTTAAGAGCGCTTTTTTTTTGCGAGAAAATTTCAGGAAAGAAAATTACCGCTTCTCAAAACGACGAGCGATAAATTTCCGTTTTCATAATTTTATCTTTCACGATGTTATTGTTAAGTTACTGAAGAAAAATTTTTCTTATGATTAAAAAAATCGAAATAAAAAAATTAAAAACGCTTCCGGCGACCGCCATTTGCGGGAACGATATCAGTTCGTCTTGCCTTTACGTTTCCGCGCTGGCGATAATCTATTCGGGACAATACGCCTGGCTTGCGCTGCTTATAGTTGCGGCGGTTCTCTATCTGTTCAGAAAAATTTACGGCGAGGTCGTCGGCGCGCTTCCTCTCAACGGCGGAGCGTATAACGCGCTTCTCAACACAACGAGCAAATCCACCGCTTCGCTTGCCGCGGCGCTTACGCTTCTTTCATATATGGCAACCGCTGTTATTTCAGCCAGCGAGGCGATGCACTACGTTCGAAGTCTCGCGGAAGGATTCCCGGTCATTCCGGCGACGATTATTCTGCTTGCATTCTTTATGGGAATTACAATTATCGGAATCGGGGAATCTTCCAAAGTCGCGGTTGTGATTTTCATTACGCACATTGCGTCGTTAATAATTTTATCGTTGGTTATCATCGCGTTTGTTGCCGGCAACGGTCTGGATGTTTTCTGGAGCAACTATCGCGCTCCTGTTGAAGGAGGAATTTTAACCGCTCTCTTTTTCGGATTCTCCGCGGCGATGCTCGGCATTTCCGGTTTTGAAAGTTCGGCTAATTTTGTTGAAGAACAAGCCGAGGGCGTTTTTCCGAAAACGCTAAAGAATATGTGGATTGTCGTAGGCGTTTTCAACCCTTTAATGGCGTTCCTTGCGCTTGCGGTTATGAAAATTCCCGACGTTCAGGGGCACGAAGAAGCGCTTCTTTCATATATGGGATTCATTGCCGGCGGAAAATGGCTTTCCGTTTTGATTTCCGTTGACGCCGCGATGGTTCTCAGCGGCGCGGTTCTTACCTCCTTTGTAGGCGTAGGCGGTTTGATTGAACGGATGACGCTTGACCGCGTTCTGCCTCAATTTTTGTTGAAGAAAAATAATCGCGGCGCTTCTTACAGAATAATGATTTCTTTCTTTCTTCTGTGCGTTTCAATACTGTTCTTTACTCAAGGACGTCTTAAAGAATTAGCGGGAGTTTACACAATTTCATTCCTCTCGGTGATGATTTTATTTGCCGTCGGAAATATACTTTTGAAAATTAAACGCGCTAAATTACCGCGCCCCGAAAGGGCTTCCTGGATTGCGGTGTTGGTTGCCGCATTCGCCGTGTTTATTGCGCTTATCGGCAACGCCGTGATGAATCCGCCTTATCTGATCGTGTTTCTGGAATATTTCATACCGACGATTCTTATCGTGATAATTATGCTGAAGCGGACGGTTTTACTGAAGATTACTCTTTCGATTATCCGATACGTTTTTGAGCCGATTAGAAAATATGTAATGAAGACGAATAGAAAGATTGTCAGACTAATTAACAAAATTAATTCGCAGGAATTTGTGTTCTTCACAAAAGGGGACGACGTTGAGACTCTGAATAAAGTGATGCTTTACATTCAGAAAAACGAACAGACGAACAGATTAAAAATTGTTACTATCCTAAAAGAAGGGGAAAAAGTTCCTCCGCAATTTCTGAAAGATTTGGACGTGCTCAACAGAGAATATCCGAAAATTGAAATTGAATTCATTAAAGAAAAAGGAGAGTTCGGTCCGGAGAAGGTTAACGAGCTAAGCGAAAAATATAATATTCCGATTAATTTTATGTTCATCGGTTCGCCGGGCGACCGTTTCCCTTATAAAATTGAAGAGCTTGGCGGCGTGAGGCTGATTATTTAGGGAGCGCTGAAAAACAAGTAAACCTTGTAAATAAAGGGTTAGAGCGAAAATAAAGCGCATAATCTGAAAACCGCTTTGATTCCTGTATATTAAGAAATTTCCCCCCTTTTCGCAGAACGCCGTGCGCGGTCGAACTTATCAGCCTCCGGCTGAATGAAAACATCTTATTTTCCAGAAACTTTAATATATTTCCTAGGAACGCGGGTGTTGATATTCGTTAATATTTCGTAAGGAATCGTGCCCGCCCAACCGGCTAAATCTTCGACGGAAATCCGTTCTCCGTTCTGCGAACCGATAAGAACAACCTCGTCGTTGTTGAACGCCGAATCGTCTCCGATATTAACCACAATCTGATCCATCGAAATATTTCCGATAACGGGATATTTCTTTCCGTTCAGCAGAACTTTCGCTTTGCCGTTCATGGCGCGGAAATAGCCGTCGCCGTAGCCGACCGGAACCGTTACCGCGCGGATGTTTTTATCCGTTTCCCACGCGGAACCGTATCCTACGGGATGCCCGGATTTTATCACTTTGAAATAGACTACGCGCGATTTCCATGACAGCGCAGGTTCAAGATGAATTGTTTTTTCAATTTCATTCGACGGATAAACGCCGAAAAGAATTATTCCCGGTCTTACCAAATCCAAATTCGCTTCTGGAAATTGAAGAATAGCGCCGGAATTAGAAATGTGTTTCATCGGGGTTTTGATGGAACGCTTTTCAAAAAACGAAACCGCTTCCGAAAATCTTTCGAATTGTAATTTTGTGTAGCTCAAGTCGCTTTCAGTCGCGCGGGCAAAGTGCGAGTAAACGCCCTCGATTGAAATATTTTTACAAGCGACCGCTCTTTCAAAAAACTTTTCCGCGTTATAATAATGAACTCCGATTCGTTCGAGCCCGGTGTCGATTTTCAAATGAACTTTCGCCGTCGTCTTCGTCGCTTCGGCGGCGGCGTTTATGTTTTCAAGTTTTTCAATTGACGACGCAGTTATCGCCAAATCGTAACGCAGAAAAAGAGGAACTTGATTGCCGAGTATTCCGCCGAGAACGAGTATCGGCATATTTATCCCTTCTTCGCGCAGAAGTATTCCTTCTTCCAGAACCGCTACGCCAAGATAGTCGGCTCCCAATTCTTCCATAAACTTTGCAATCCGCACCAATCCGTGACCGTAAGCGTTTGCTTTTAAAATTGCCATAACTTTTGCCGGATAAGTAAGTTCTCTGATTTTACTAAAATTTTCCGCAATTGCCGAAAGATTAATTTCAACGTGCGTCGGTCGCAGAGATTCGTTCGCGCTTATAAGCAAGTTGTTGTCGATGTTGTCGTTCGTCATAAAGATTGATTTATTTTTGAAATTAAAATAGTGATTTTTTTTCTTACATCTTAAGTCTTCCCTGTTTAACCGCAATGAGCGCAAAGGAATTCGCGAAGAGCGCTAAGGCGAAATCTTCGCATTCGCAGACTGGAAAGTCTGCGCTACGGAAAACTCCTTCTTCCCGTCTCTCGTTTCTGCGTTTCGCGTCCAACGTTCTTTTTTAAGAAAAATTTTTATTAACGTTTGACCCGAATTATTTTTTATAAATAGAAAACGAGAATTTAATATGAACGGAAATAACGACGCGCTTAACCTTTTAATTCAACAGTTTTCGGACGAGTTTGATTATTCGCTTAAAGAAACCGCAATTGTTCTTGCCGCGGGACACGGGAAAAGAATAAAATCGCACACTTCAAAAATGCTGCACGAAATATGGGGAAAACCGACTTCGCAGCGAGTTGCCGAAGCGTGCGAAACAGGTTTGAAAGAGGCTAACGTTATTTTGGTCGTTGGGATAAAAGCCGCCGAAGTAATTCAGAAACTCGGGAAAAAAGTAAACCGAAGCTATGTCTTGCAAGCCGTGCAAAACGGCACCGGACACGCCGTTCAAGTGGCTATTGAAAACATTGATGAAACAAAATACGACGGAACGGTTTTCGTCTTCCCCGGCGATATGGGTTTGATAGACGCCGAAACCGTCGAGGAATTCAAGAAAGAGTTTTACTCGTCAGGCGGAGACATGACGGTTCTTACCGGCGTTTACAAAGGCGATCCGGCGAACAACAACTACGGCAGAATAGTCCGCGTCAAAGAAAAAGACAGAAACGGAAATCCCTCCGGCGAAGATTACGGCAAAGTAATCGAAATAAAAGAGCATAAAGATATTCTTAAATTGGGCGAAGACGAACTTTACACGGTTTCGTTCAGAGGGAAAGAATATTCATTCACAAAACAAGAATTGATTGAAAACAACGAATTTAATTCCGGCGTTTTTGCTTTCAAGTTCCGTCTTTTGAAAGAACTGATAAACAACATTGATACGGACAACGCGCAAGGCGAAATTTATTTAACGGACATGATTTCAATATTTAACAATTCCGGTTATTCCGTAAGCGCGGTTTCGCCGGAAAAAC
>JAADIR010000172.1 GCA_013151245.1 Chlorobiota bacterium | reverse complement strand
TTTTTTACGATTCGTTACAAGTTATAAAAAAAAATTAATTCGGCGTCTGATTTTTTTTTCCGCCGCCAAGAACCGTTTCTTGACCGTTACGAAAAAACCTTCGAGCTTTTTGAAACCTTGTAGGTTTTGTGTGTAGGTGACTTTACAAATACCGTTTATTTAGTTAAATTCACAACTGTAATTAAAATTTTAACGGTAAATATTTAATTATGATTAAAAGATTACTTTATTCAAAAATCAAAAAATCTCTTTTCAAAGGGAAAACGATTATTTTATACGGCGCAAGGCAAGTCGGTAAAACTACTTTAGCGCTGGACATTATAAAAAGTTTCGGCAATGAAGCGCGTTATCTTAATTGTGAAATATTGTCGGTTGAGCAAAATTTAAGAGAAGCGGAACCGGAAAAATTAAAAGCTTATTTCGGCAATTACAAACTTGTTGTGTTGGACGAAGCGCAAAACATACCGGAAACCGGAAGAATATTAAAAGTTATTACCGACTCTCTCAAAGACATTCAAATTATTGCAACCGGATCTTCAAGTTTTGATCTTGCAAATAAAACAGCCGAACCGATGACCGGAAGAGTGATAACGCACGAACTTTTTCCCCTCTCCGTTATTGAACTGAAAGAAAACGAAGATTGGCTGGCAATTGACGCCAAACTTGAAAAGTTGCTGCGGTTCGGTTCTTATCCCGAAATTTATACTTTGGACGAAGATACCGCGCGGCAAAGATTAGGCGAGTTGGCTTCTAATTATTTATTTAAGGATTTGCTGAAATTCGAGGGAATTAAAAAATCGAGTCTTTTGAGCAATTTGCTTATTTCGCTTGCGCTTCAAATTGGAAATGAAGTAAGTTACAACGAACTTGCCGCAAAACTCGGCGTAAGTAGTTTGACAATTCAAAAATATATTGATTTGCTTGAACAGTGTTTTGTGATATTTAAATTGAATTCTTTTTCAAGAAATATTCGGAAAGAATTAACCAAATCAATAAAAATATATTTTTACGATACCGGAATAAGAAATGCGTTAATAAATAATTTCAACCCGCTCTCTTTAAGAAATGACGTAGGCGCTTTGTGGGAAAACTTTTGTATTGCGGAAAGAATAAAAGCAAATTCGTATAACAACCGGAATGTAAACAAATACTTTTGGCGGACCTACGATCAAAAAGAAATTGATTACATTGAAGAAGAATCCGGGAATATCACCGGTTACGAAATAAAATATTCGGAGAAACAAAAAGTAAAAATCCCGAAAGGTTTTATCGAAACATATAATGCGAAAGTTCATAAAATAGATAAAAGTAATTATTGGAAATTTTTTGAACTGAAAAAATAAGTTTCGACTAAAAAGTTGTTACGGAAAAACCTTCGAGGTTTTTGAAACCTCGAAGGTTTGTGTAATGATTATTTTAATTTCAAATCCGGAAGTTTTCCCGGCGTGTAGGGCGCGTTCAGTTTGTCTAAACGCTCCTGCAGTTTCGGAATTTCAACTTCGCCGATTTGTTTTACTTTATTGTAAACCGGCGGGAATTCTTCAACTAAAATTTTATATGCGTTTCTTTGATTTCCGGTAATTCCCGAAGTGGAGCGCCAGTGAGTCCAAACCAAAGTTGCGAGCCGGCTGTTTATCGTAACCGGAGAAGGCGGAATTTCTTCGGCGCTTGCCTTTGCGGGCTGACCGTTGAATTTGAAAAGAACGTCGTCGATTTCATCGCTTATTTTTTCGGCGTCGCTCAGCAATCCGGCTTCAACTTTAGGAATTGAATAAAGCGCTTGTTTAATATATTCAATTCTCTTAGCCAATTCCCGCGCGTATTTCTGCGTTCCCTGAATTGTTTTTGCAAGCTCGCTCGATTGTCTTTCGAACGCGACGAGTTCGGCGCGGTCTTTTGCCGGAAGCGTAGTATTCTTCAATACTTTAGCTTGGAAAGGAACTTTATCGGTCAGCTGTTTTATTTCTCCGTCGCCGTAAAGAAACATCGAAACAAAATATTTGCCCGGCAGAGCGAGAATTCCTCCGCCGCTTTTGGCGGTCGGGTTGAATTTATCTTTTGTAATTCTAACCGGCGAAAACGATTGATAACGCAAATCCCAAGTAGCGCGGTTAATTCCTTTGGAAGCCGATTTGGTAAATTTACGCACTTCCGTTCCCGAATCGTCGTAAACGATAAAAATCAAATAAGGAGAAAGCTCTTTATTTTCCTTCCGCAGTTCGGCGTATTTAGGAATGGGAATTTTTTCGCTTTTTTTGAAAAGCTCCTTTTCTTTTTTCTTTCTGATCTGCTTTTTCGTTTTCGGAACGTCTTTCAAATAGTAAGTAAACGTCGCCCCGAACGGAGGATTTTTCGCCGCAAAATACATCGAACCGGTTCCGTATCTTCCGCCGGTTTGAACGTACATCAAAGCGTCTTTAACCGGAAAGATGAACGCCTCTTTTTCAAATATCGAATCGGCAACTTCGCGCAGCGGCGCGTAATCGTCAAGAATATAAAACCCGCGTCCGAACGTTGCAAGCGCAATGTCGTTTTCTCTTTTTTGAATTGCAATGTCGCGCACGGCTATATCGGGCAGCCCTGATTTTAATTGAATCCATTTTTCGCCGCCGTTGGGGCTGAAGAAGAAACCGAATTCCGTTCCGACAAAAAGCAGTTCCGGGTTTTTGAAATCTTGCTCAATCGTATGAACCGTTCCGTTTTCGGGCAGATTGGAAGCGATTGATTTCCAAGATTTTCCTTTGTCCGTACTTTTCAAAATATACGGTTTGAAATCGTCCCGTTTGCGGTTATCGAAAGAAGCGTAAACTGCGTTTTCGTCAAATTTATCGGCGAGCAAATCGCTCACGTAAGAATACTTCGGAACGCCGGGAAATTCGTCAATCTTCCGCCAGGTTTTAGCGTCTTCGGAAACTTGAATAACGCCGTCGTCGGTTCCTACGTAAAGAAGATTTTCTTTTACCGGCGATTCCACTAGAGAAACGGCGGTTCCGTAGAGAGAAGTTGAAACGTCTTTACGCACGGCGTCAACGCTCCAATATTTTCCCATTACCTTCCAAGTGTTTCTGTCAATCTGCGCCGTAATGTCGTCGGAAATAACTTCCCAGTTATCGCCGCGGTCGTCGCTGCGGAATACTTTATTAGCCGCAACGTAAAGCCGCGTATGCGAGTGGGGACTGATAATCAGCGGCGTGTTCCAATTCCATTTGTAAGTTAGTTCGTCTTTGCGCGGTTCGGGACGAATGTCGATTGCCTCGCCGCTTTGTCTGTCGTAACGCACCATATTTCCGTACTGCGCTTCGGAATAAACTATATTCGAATCAACGGGGTCAATCGCGCCCCAGAAGCCGTCGCCGCCGTTGGTTACGTACCAATCGCAGTTTGTAATGCCCGCACGGCTCAACGTTCTCGTCGGTCCGCCGAAGCTGCTGTTGTCCTGCGTTCCGCCGTAAATGTTGTAGAACGGGAAAGCGTTGTCAACGTAAACGCGGTAAAATTGCGTAACGGGAAGATTGGTTTTATAAACATAATTTTTCCCGCCGTCGAAAGATTCGTAAACTCCGCCGTCGCCGCCTATCAAAAAGTGGTTTGTATCTTCGGGGTCGATCCACATCACGTGGTCGTCAACGTGGCGTTTGTTGTTGCCGAGTTGTTTCCAAGTTTTTCCGCCGTCAACGGTTACTTTTGTAACTGTTTCCGTTGAATAAACTTTATCGACGTTTTTCGGGTCGCAGTAAATTTCGTTGTAATACTGACCGCTGGCGTGGTAGTCGCTCATCTTTTTCCACGACGCGCCGCGGTTTGTAGAGCGGAAAAATCCGCTTTTTCCTTCCGCCGCTTCCACAATCAGATAAACGACGTCGGGGTTAACCGGAGAAACGGCAATTCCCATTCCTCCTTTATCAACTTTTGGAAGACCTTTCATAATTTTCTCCCAAGATTCGCCGCCGTTTTCCGATTTGAAAACCGCCGATTCCGGTCCGCCGCCAATCTTCGTAAAAACGTGCCGTCTTCTCTGTTCGGAAGTGGCGTACATTACGTCGGGATTTCGCGGATCGAAAACCACGTTGTTCACGCCGGTATTTTCGCTTATTTCCAAAACTTTTTTCCAAGTCTTTCCGCCGTCAACGGTTTTGTATAATCCTCTGTCGCCGCCCGGTCCCCAAGCGGAACCTTCCGCCGCAACAAAAACCACATTCGAGTTTCGCGGGTCAACTTGAATCATCCCGATCTGGCGCGAATCTTTCAAACCCATATTTTTCCAGCTTTCGCCGCCGTCGCTCGATTTATAAACTCCGTTGCCGTATCCGAGCGCGCGCTGGTGATTGTTCTCTCCCGTTCCCGCCCAAATTACGTTTGAATTGTTCGGGTCCATTCTCAAACAACCGATTGAGTAAGCTCCATGTTGATCGAAAACCGGTTTCCAAGTCGTGCCGGAATTGGTTGTTTTCCAAATATGTCCGCTCGCGGCGGCGACGTAATATTCGCTGTGATTGTTAGGATTTACGGCAAAATCCGCAATTCTTCCGGAGGTAAACGCCGGGCCCAAACTGCGGAACTTCAAGCCGGAAAACGTTGAAGATTTCCAAGGCGATTTGTCTTCCTTCTTCTCCCCGTCGCCGGCTAAAATCATAAAATTTGCAAGAATCAGAATTATCAAAGCTAAGGTGAGTTTTTTCATTTTTTCTCCGGTTTTATTTTAAACTATTATTATTTATTAAATTATACAGACAAAAGTTTTTAGACGTTTTAGTCATTAAAAGGTTTTGAATGAAAAACGAAGAAGAACGAATCCTTAGAAATTTTACTTACTCAAGGAAGTTTTCATATTTTTTCAATTAAATATTCTCTTGTATTCACGTTCAATCTCGGCGACTTCCTTTTCCGTTAACGCGGAAAATTCTTTTTCCTTTGCTCTTTTTGAAATTTCACCTTCATTTTGTTCAAGAAAACGAACTAACAAGGAAACCATCCTATCCGGCATTTCAAATTCATTGTCGATATAATTTTTAAACGCGTCATATTTTTCGAGATACGAAATCTCTTCCGGAATTATCCGTTCAATCGTATCCTTTACGCAGCCATATAAAAACTCCGCTTGATTAGTAGCGTCAAAATAACGGTAATAATCGATTGTATCGTTTATAACATTAATGTTATGATCTTCAGTTTCTTTCCATTCAATAAAATCAAGTATGGAATAGGAAAAACGTTTCAGAGTTTTTCTGTAATCCGCTATTCTATCTAAAATAGAAGCGGAAACCGGGAAAATAATTCCCTGCTGTGAAAAGCGTTTTTCAGCCAAAATGTGATGTATTAAATAACGATGAATACGACCGTTGCCGTCTTCAAACGGATGGATAAAAACAAACCCGAAAGCGACGCTCGCAGCCGCAACCGCCGCGTCGATATCGTCGGTTGATAAAATTTTATTCGCTTCAATTAAACCGGAAATCAAATCTTTAACGTCTTGCCACTTAGCCGAAATATGTTCTGGAACGGGTTCTCCCGTTATTCTGTCGTGTTCGCCTACAAATCCTCCCTTCTTCCTAAATCCCATTTCCACAAACCGGCTATTTTCAATAACTTCCCACTGTAAACGAAGCAATTCGTCCTCCGTCAATTCATTCTTTCCGGCTTCTCCGATTATTTTTCCCCAACGAGCGGTTCGTTTATTTTTCGGGCTTTCCCCTTCAATTGTAAACGACGCTTTGGAATCTTTCAGCAATAAAAACGCCGCCGTCTTTTGAAGCATATCTTTTCTAAAATCACTCAGATAATTTTTGTTTTTTTCTTTAAGATTCTCTTTGATATATTTTTCTAATTTCGGAGTTTTTCTAATCAGAGGACAAAACTTTACCGTTCCGGGCAAATTGTTTATTATTCTCTGACGCGGCGAACGAACGCCGTTTTTTATTCCGTATTGCAATTTCGTATTAAGTAATTCCGCATAATTTCCGGTTTTCAAATCCGCAACGTCTAATCGTTTTTCCATCAGCCATTCATATAAAAACCATATTTTTCTGCTGTAAAGTCCTAAGGGTTCTATTTGAATTAAATTTTCAACCTCTCGTTCGTCTAATTTTTCAAAAAGTTTTTTAAAAAATAATAGATTAATTCCTTCATAACGCAAAGCAAAAGAGAGTTGTTTATAAAGCGATTCTTCCGGTTTATGCCTTGGGGTTAAGACTTGCCAGTTATCTATTGCATACCGTCTGTTTTTAGAAGAGATCAATGATAACGCTTCCGGTATCGGCACGGCTAATTGGTATGTTTCTATTAACGCGCCGTAACCGACTAACAATCCTTCCTCCGGAGCTTC
>JAADIR010000263.1 GCA_013151245.1 Chlorobiota bacterium | reverse complement strand
GGAGGCACTCCGCCTTCAAAATCTGCCGACAATAAAACGTCGTTAGGATTTTTTGCGCTTTTGGGAGGATAAGTAACGGGTCTATTAGTTGTTTTGCTTAAAGCGTTATCAACAATAATTTTCTCTTGTTGCGTAAGCTTTTCTCCGTTGCGGAATTTCTTAATAATTTCCTGTTGATTTTGAGCTAGCAACGGCTGTAAAATAAAAGCCATTGCAATCAATAGGAATGCAAAGAAATAACCGGATTTGCTTCGTAATGGTTTTTGCATAGTAAAGCTCCTATAAATTAATTGTGGAATGAGTTATTTGTTATGTGAATTAAAATTGTTTGCCCTCTTTAACGCCCGTAAAATCAAATTTGATTTACTTCTACTTATTAAAATAACAAAATATATCATTAATTCATTTTTTTCAAGGAAATCTTTTACAAAAATTTCAGGGTAGTCGCGTCCTTTCAAAATGGAATTACTCGAATTATTCTTATATATTGCATTAATATAATTTCAACTATCTAAATAGGAGAAGCTAATGAAAAAAATAATTACGATAATTAATGTTCTTTTTATAACCGCCCAGTTTTCGTTGGCGCAAAGTCCGGTAATAGACGGCGTTTTTGACGGCGAAGCCGTTTGGGGTTCTCCGGCGTCCGTCGCCGACGGTATTGGCGGCTGGCCGGCAGACGGCTCTTTTGATCCTGTAAATATCGATAAATTGTATGTTACTTACGACAACGATTATCTTTATTTTTGCGCGCTTTTTTACGCAGACGGACTTCCTCAAAATTTCTTCAAAGCCGCTTTTATAATTAATTCAAGAACAGGCGGAGCGGTATCGGGACCTTGGGGCGGAGCAATAACGTTCGCGCATTCAGATCCGCCCGACTTTGTATTAATTGCCCGGCTTGGACCTCAGGGAGACGATTCTCATTGGGCGGAATCTCTTGAAGCGACCGAAGACGGTTATATGGGTTACGGAACTAACGTCGCCGGAACGGACATTGAATGGGGAGACGATTTAACTTGTTTTGAAGCGAGGATTTCCAAAACGCAAATGGGCGACCCTAATATTTCATTAATTGATTTTCAATTTTATGTAAGCAATTCGGATCTCGACGGCGTCTTTGACGCATGCCCCGACGACGAAGTTACAACAGGCTGGGACACCGGAACGACTTTAAGTAATTATGAAGCGAATTATACCGTGCCGGTCGAATTGACTTCTTTCACCGCAAATGTTGATGAAAATAAAGTATTTCTTTCATGGACGACCTCTACGGAAACTAACAACAAAGGGTTTGAAGTTCAGCGGGCTTCGTCTCCGACTTCGCCCCGCCAGGGCTGGGAAGCGGTCGGTTTTATTCAAGGCAACGGAACTACGACGGAAGAAAATATTTATTCTTTTACCGACAAAAATATTGAGAACGGAAAATATGTTTATCGCTTAAAACAAATAGACTTTGACGGTACGTTTTCTTACAGTAAAGAAATTGAAACGGAAATCGAAAAAGTCGCCGAAAAATTTACACTGGCTCAAAATTATCCGAACCCTTTCAACCCGAGCACGGAAATTAGTTTCAGCATTCCAGCAAACGGACATGTAAAGCTTTCGGCGTTTAACGCGCTTGGTAAAGAAGTTGCAAGTTTAATAGATTCAGAAATGGAAGCGGGATTTCATAAAGTTAAATTTGACGCAAGCGGTTTAACTTCCGGAATTTATTTTTACAGGTTGCAAAGCGGAAATTTTATTTCAGTTAAGAAAATGATTTTTCTAAAATAATTATTTGCGAACCTTTTATCTTTCCTAAACTATTATAATAGCCCGATATATTTATCGGGCTATTTTTGCGTACATTCAAAAAAATCCTTACCTTAATTTTACTTTACATTTCAAGAAAGGGGCAAGTCATGAAAAACAAATTTCTACTCACTCTCTTCTTTTATTTATTTTTGTTAACTGCAATTCTCTTCGCTCAGATTCAAAATCCCCGCGCAATAAGCGGAGCCTGGTCGGGAAGCTGGCTGAATACAACCTATCAAAGCGTGGGCGCAATTTCGTTAACGATAAGCGTTGACGAAGAAAACGGAACAATGAGCGGTAATTGGGTAGTTGGCGGAACCGTTCTCGGTATGCCGTCGATCGACGCTTTCGATACGGACGTTCATTTTTCGGAATCGGGAATAATAGACAGCTTATACTCAATTTACTGGGGAGATATTAACGGGACGATTTTGTTCGACGGAACGATTGCCGGAACCGCGGTAAATTCTCCTATTACGGGAGTAGGACTTTGCATCGGAAGCGGTACGTTTAATAGTTTTGAATGCGCCGGCGCTTTCTCCTTTGATTATTTTGGTCAGCAAGTTGAAGGCGAAATGAATTTGACGAAATTTGATCCCGTTACAGTTCCGCAAGAATTTAACGCTCTGGCTAATGAAGACGGAAGCGTTCTATTAAGTTGGAATCACGACGGCGTAAATGCGGACGTTTTTAGAATTGATCGTTCCCAAAGCGGAAAAACCGGTTTCGAGCAAATCGCCGAAGTAAGCGGAAGCGAAAATTCTTATATCGACGCCGACGTTCTCGGAGGCGCGACTTACGTTTACAGAATTGCCGGAGCAAATTCGGAAACGGAATCGGATTACAGCGACACTTCTTCGGTTGTCGCCGTAATTGTTTCTATCGACGGCGAACCGGGGACTCCCGCAGCTTACGACCTGAAACAAAATTATCCGAACCCGTACAATCCTTCAACAAATTTTGAATTTACGCTGCCCGAAAGAAGCGGAATCACACTCGTCGTTTTCAACGCGGCGGGTAAGAGAGTTCGAAAAATTAAAAATAGCATTCTAACGGCGGGAAAATATTCCGAGACGTTTAACGCCGCCGATCTCGCAAGCGGAGTTTATTTTATAACGCTTAAAGCCGCTTCTACCGAATCGGAAAAAGAATTCTCAAAAACTATCAAGACATTGCTGCTTAAATAAAGCGTTCCGGTTCGAATAAAATATTTGAGCCGGACTAATTTTTTATTTCATAATTTTAATTAACTTTATTTGTTATTTCATTTGCGATTTTTACCAAACTATTCAATTTGTAAACTTGAAAGGAATTAAATATGCGGAAGAATGTTTTCATTTTATTTTATTTGTTGACGATTGTTTTTTCTATCGAATTGCAAGCGCAAAATAAAATTTTAATTCAAGGATTTTATTGGGACGTTCTTCCCGGAGGAGTTTGGTACGCCGAGCTTGAAAACAACGCGGCGGAACTAGGCGCGGCGGGTTTTGATATGATTTGGCTTCCGCCTCCGAGCAAAGGCGCCGCCGGAGCTTCCGACGTCGGCTACACGCCGTACGATTATTTTGACTTGGGCAATTATTATAACAAGGGAACCGTTCAAACCCTTTACGGCTCAAAGGCGGAATTGATCTCCGCCGTAAACGCCTTACACAACGCGGGGTTGGAAGTGATTGTCGATTTGGTGTTAAATCACCGCGCCGGCGGCGAAGCCGAGCCGAATATTTACGCTCAATGGTTCGACAACAGTTTCGGCTCTTTAACAAGCGACGGAAACGGAAACACGTTTACCGCTTTCCCTCTTGCAACAGGCTCGAAAAGGATTTCTTGGGCTGTGGGCGACGGAAACGAATTTTTCTATCCTAACGGAACGGTTAATCCCGACAACACTTTCGATTTCTATTCAAACACGCAACTTAACGGCTATCACGAAATGTACGTCAACAGTTTCACCTACGACAACGCCCTTCACGACGGAACGGGCGCAAATCTTCCGATGGGCGACAGCATTATGGTTTGGGGAGATTGGCTTACCAACGAAGTCGGCTTCGACGGTTATCGTTTTGATTTTGTGAAGGGAATTCATCCGACGTATCTTAAAGCGTTTTTAAGTTATGGAGCGATGAACGGAAAATTTTCCGTCGGCGAACTTTACGATGGGAACTTAACTTATCTAAACGACTGGCTCAATCAAATGAGCGGGACGACGCAAGAAGCCGCGGTTTTCGATTTCAATATGAGATTCGCCTACAAAGATTTATCCGACCAAGGAAATAATTACGACATTAGAAATTGGCATTGGCGCGGACTTTTCAACAACGGCGCAAACAGCGACAGAGTAGTGAATTTTATTGACAATCACGATTTTGACAGAACAAACTGGCAAGGCGTTATTTCGGGCAGCGGACATTCGCCGGTCACAAATCAGAAAATGATCTGCTACGCGCACATGATGACGCATCCGGGCAACGTAATGGTTTGGTGGCGCGATTATTTTATCTACGGCTACGGACACGAAATCGACAATCTGATTTCAATCAGAAAACAATACGCTTCGGGTTTTCATGTAAACCTCACGGCGTTAACCGGAAACGACGCTCCTTACTTTCCGGGCAACCCGAGCGACGACCCGAAACATGTTTTTGTTATGCAGCGCAACGGAACGAACGACGATAACGGATTAATACTCGCAATAAATAAAAATACAACCCGCGATATCGACGTTTGGGTTTCTTCGCAAAAGTGGAACGGCGAAAAACTTTACGACGTTACCGGCAACTGCAGCGACACCGTAACAGTGCAAGCCGACGGGAGAGCGATGCTACCGCTTAACAAAGATTCATATTCAATCTTCGTTCCCGTTCCAGCTTCTCCTCCTTCGTCGATTGCAATCGACGGAATTTTTGAAGGGGAAACTCTTTGGGGCGCGCCGGTTGATTACGCCGATGGAAACGCAGGCTGGCAGGGAGTCAACGTCGATAAAATTTACGTCAGTTACGACGCGGACTATGCATATTTCGCGGCGTTCTTCAAAGACGGCGGCGAGCCGGACGGCTCAATGCGCGCGGCGTTCGCGGTTAATTCCAAATCGGGCGGCGGAAGCGCGGGACCGTGGGGCAGCGGAATTGTTTTCGGCTACGCGGACAAGCCGGATTTTGTTGTCGTTGGGCGTTTGGGAAGCGACTGGGCTGAACTCCGTCAATGGAGCGGCTCCGATTGGACGACGGACAAATCAAACGTTTATACTTATCATATGGATTGGTCAAAAGATTATTCTTACGTAGAAGCGCGAATTCCGAAATCGCTACTGAACGCTTCAACGGTTGATCTGCAGTTTTATGTTAGCGGGGGCGACGACGACGGCAATTTTGATTCGTGTCCCGACGACGTCGTTACAACAGGCGCCAACACATCTACAACGCTCGACAATTATTATGAGAACGCCATCGTTCCGGTAGAGCTAACGAGTTTTTCAGCAAAAGCAAAAGACGGAAGCGTGCTTTTAACTTGGCAAACCGCTAGCGAATCAAACAATAAAGGGTTTCAAGTTGAAAGGCGAAAGGCGAAAGGCAAAAGTAATTGGGAAAGCATTGCGTTTATTGAAGGCGCGGGGACAACGTCTGAGAAGAACAATTATTCTTTTACGGACAAAAATATTGAAAACGGAAAATATTTTTACAGACTAAAACAAATAGATTTCGACGGCGCTTTTTCTTTTAGCGACATTATTGAAGTTGAAACCGTTCCGATGAAATTTTCGCTCGGGCAAAATTATCCGAATCCTTTCGGAAAAGGAACGATAACGAATAACGCTTCGACGAAAATTAATTTTTCATTGCCTGCAAGCGGAAAAGTAAAACTTGAAGTATTCAATTCGCTCGGTCAAAAAATATCTACTTTAATTGACGCAACAAAAGAGAGCGGAAATCATTCGGTTATTTGGAATGCGGATAGCTTCCCTTCGGGTATTTATTTTTATCGGTTCCAAAGCGGCGGCTTTGTTCAAGCGAAAAAGATGTTGTTAGTCAGATGAAAATTTTCTCGCAATCCGCCTTTGGCAGACGCAGATGTGCAACGATTTGAGTCTTTACTTTTTACAACAATAAGATTGCGTTTGAATATTTGACAATCAATTAGATTGTTTTCGGATTGAATTCAATTAAGCGATTCTAATTCCCGTTTCCATTATTTCTTTTGCGAAAGGGTTATCGGAAGTAAAATCTTTCGGATTAAATGGAATCACTTCTATTTTGGCGCTGACGGCTAATGTAACTTTACGAATTTTGTTTTTATCAAAAAATCTGCGCCCTTCAAATGAATCCGAAATTACCGCAATATCAATATCGCTTAACTCAGTATAATTCCCATTTGCATAGCTGCCAAATAGAAACGCTTCAATAATATCGATTCCCTGTGTGCGAAGAGAATCCAAATATTTTTGAATTATTTGTTTTATGTCAATAGGGATTTTTGCCATTTATAAAATTCTTTTATTTTTGTAAAATATCCTTCGGTAAACTCTTTTGTGCAAATCTTATAAAACTCATTTTTGT
>JAADIR010000195.1 GCA_013151245.1 Chlorobiota bacterium | reverse complement strand
TCAAAATTCCAATTTTCCATCCGTCTGCGCTACGCCGCGATAAATTCTCCATTTTCCATTCTCAATTAAAAAAGCGCCGCCGCCCTATCCGAACAGCCGCGCCAATTCAAAGAATTCCTAACTCCCAGCTCCTAGCTCCTAAACTACCTACAATTACGACATTTGTCGTTATTTCATTAAAATCATTTTCTTTTGAACGGTAAAATATTTTCCGCTTTCAGTTTTTATCAGCAAACGGTAAATATAAGTTCCTGAAGTCAATTGTGCGTTTGCCGCAGAGAACCGTTCGACGTAAACGCCCTCGCTTTGTCTTTCATTTACAAGCGTTGCAACTTTCTCGCCGAGTATATTGAATATTGTTAAATTGACTTCGGAATTTTCAGCAAGCGAATATTTTATGGTTGTTGACGGATTGAAAGGGTTCGGATAGTTTTGAGACATCTCGAAATATTCCGGTCCGGTCGTTTCAATTTCAATTGATCTGGAAAATTCAAAAGAGCCGTCCGTATCGATTTGCTTCAGTCTGTATTTGAACTTTCCTTTTCCGCAGCGTTCGTCAACAAAAGAATAATACTTAGCTGAAATCGATGTTCCGTTCCCTTTTACAAAACCGATTTTTCTCCAGCTTGTCTCGGCATTGCCGTTATTTGGGAATTCCCGATCATTTTCATTGGACGAACAGCGTTGAATCTCAAAACCGTAGTTATTTGTTTCCGTGGCGGTTTCCCAATTGATATATACTTCATTTTCGACAACTTCGGCGGTAAACGAACTCAATTCAACCGGCAGCGGTTCAATTGTGCGAAACACTCCGCGTCCGTGCGTCGCGGCATAAAGAACATTGCTGTTCTGCGCGACGAACAACTGATTAACGGGAACATAATCTGGCATTCCTTCTCCCTTTCTGATCCAAGCAACTCCTTTATCATTCGATTGAAAAACGCCTATTTCGGAGCCGGCGTATAAGATATTGTCGTTATTTCTATCAACTGCAATGGAATGAACCGGAGCGTTCGGAAGCGAAACGGAAATATCTTCCCATGTTGTTCCGCCGTCGCCGCTTCGGTAAATATGTTTTCCGGTTGCGCCGTCGCTGTTATATCCGCCATAGCAAACAAATATTTCGTTCTTATTGTTGAGATTAACAGTAATTCCTCTGACGTATCCTCCGTTGTTGTCGGGCGGCGTTATCTCTGTCCATTCGTCAAAAGAACTTTCGGAAACATTCGATTTATAAACCTTTCCCCGCGCACTTCCGGCAATAGCAAGATAAGGCGCGGAGGAGTTGACGATCTCAACTGCGGAAACATAATTGTGATTGTTGTCTGTATTAAAATTCGGGCTTGATAATATCCATTCGTCCGCTTTGTCAAAAGTAACATATACGTGATCTGTTCCGAAAATCAAGACCTCCGGATTCTCCGGGTTGAGCAGAAAAGGGCAGTAAAACAGAGAATTATCATTATTAATACCGTTGGTTTTAAACGTCCAAGTAGCTCCGCCGTCCATGCTTTTTTGAAAACGTATCCCATAATTCTCGGCGTAAACTATACTCGGGTTCTCCGGTTCAATTGCAGTATATCCGCCGTCTCCGCCTAAAGACATGTACCAGTTTATTCCGTCGATATATTTATTTGTTCCGTTATCCTGCGCCCCGGCATAGATAGCTTCGTCGTTTGCAGAGACAGCAACGGAAAAGAACTGCGTTACGGAAAGACCGACGTTCAAGTTTGTAAAGCTTTCTCCTCCGTCATACGTTAAATATACGCCGCCGTCATTCCCAAAAAACAGAGTCGATTCGCGCGAAGGATCAAATGCAATTGCATGAAAATCAACGTGAACAATTGGCTTGTCTCCTGGTATATCATCGTACCCCTTTATTATTTCGGTCCATGAGTTTCCGCCGTCGGTCGTCTTTACTAATGTTGTTCCCCCGGCATATATCAGGTCCGGATCGCTTGGACTAACTGTTATTACGTTGTCGTACCACCCTTGCAGTCCCAGATAAGAATTTCCTAATGTCGTTGGCGACAATGGCGGGTCAGAAAGTTTTTCCCAACTCAAACCGTAATTCGACGTTTTGTAAATGCCGCGCAAACCGTTGCGTAGATGTGTAATGGAACTTACAATTGCAGTGGAAAACACAGCGTAGATTATATTCGGAGAGCTTTCCGATTGAACGAGTTCAATTCTATCATATCTGTTTGTAAAGAGAACAGGATCGCGGTTAGGCAATCCGTTTGTTAATTGAGTCCAACTAACGCCGCCGTTTATCGTTCTGAAGATTCCGCCAGGTTCAATAATACCGTCCGAAGATAAATCATACAGCGTTGCATAAAGGATGACGGATTCGCTAACCGGAATAATGGAACCGCCGAGACGGCAATTGGTTTCCGTGTCGGCGGGGCTAATGTCAGTCCAGCTTGTTCCTCCGTCTGTAGATCTAAACAATCCTCCGTCGTCGGTTGAAAATCCGCCATAAGAATACTTCATGGCATAAGTAGCCGCGTAAATGTTTCCGTTCGGGTCCGTTTCCAAATCGGTGATGCAATAGAATGAAGGATTTTCGGCTGTGGAAGAAAGCAAAGTCCAAGTTTCACCGAAATCCGTTGATTTGTAAATTCCGTCGCCCATTAATCCGTCGGAGCTTCCGACCCATCCTTCGCCGGTTCCGGCATAAACGACGTCGCCTATATTAGTCATACACGAAATAGAAATATTTCCCATATCGTCGTAAACCGCTCTCCAACTGTTTCCGCCGTTATACGATTTCCAGAAACCGCCTCCCGCCGAGCCGATAAGAATTTCTTGAGAGTTTGAAGGACGAATCAAGATCGATTTTATTCTTCCTCCGATATTTCCGGGACCCAACTCTTCCCACGAAGAGATATTTTGAATTGTGTTCCCCGATTTTTTCTTTTCCAAATTCGCTTTCGAAAACTCGATCGCTTTTCGGCGGAATGACGGATCATATCTGCCGGTTCCGTCTTTCAGCATTCCGCTTCTGTATTTAAGCGCCCCGAAAGGATCTTCCTCTCCTCCGATAACCGATTTCTCTCCTTCTTTTTCCACAAAATATTTCTCGAGAGATTTCTTTTGATCGATCTCCATTTTAACAATAGAAAAGAAAAGAATGATAATTACGGCGTAAATAATATATTTAATTGTTTTCATTTTAATTTCCTCCTTGAATTAAATTATTTCCCCCGTGAACAGATCCGCGGTAAATGTATTTCCGTTGATTGTAATCTCGGCTGTTGAGTTTGACTTGAACGTAATTTCCGCATCAATAGCAACCGAATTTCCCCCGTTTGTTTCTACCGTCATTTCAAGTTTTCCGCTTCCTCCCACAATCAACAGCGTTGTTTTTTGAATGAGAATATCTTGCATCTCCAATCTGCCGTTAACGACCAGCGTTTTACCGCCAATTGAAGCGGTTGAATTCGAATGCCAAAAATATTTTCCAGATATAACAAAGTTTTGGGACGTAACAGCGAGACCGCTGAAAATAAGGTCTTCCGTATGCGCCGTTCTGTTTCCGTTTCCGACAGGCGCGGCGTATGTTCCGTCGCTTGAATATCTGACGGCTGCCGAGTCGATCCCAGGCGCCCAAACAGGAAAAGTTCTTCCGTTTTTGATGAAATCGTATCCATAGGTCAATTCAAAATAATATGTGTACGGCGCAATATTGTCTTCCATGATTATGGTTGAGTCGTTTACGGTATATCCGGTAATATTATTATTCTCCGGTAATTCGTTAACGTTTCCTCCTTTTACAATATATGCGGCGTCTTCGCAGACGGCGGCGGCTCCGTATTCCGCTTCCGAGCCGGATAGTTCTTTTGCAATGATCTCCGCCGCTTCTTCGCCTGTTATCTCTTCAGTCTGTTCTTGAATTATTGGATTCGAGTCCTCCCGATCGCATCCGGCTATAAAGAACTGCGAAGCGAAAATCAAAACAGCGATTAGAATGTTTTTTGCCGAAAAAAGATTTTTTAATGTTTTCATGATATCTCCTTAGGTTTGTTATGAAATGCGTTTGATGTTTTTTGAATTAATGTTATTGTTATGGTCAGATAAAGGATTGATCCGAGCATGAATTGTTCAACGGTTTTTAAGACAAGGTTCTGCAAAACGATTTGATTTATCGAAATAACCGGATAAATAATTGCAGCTTGATTGATCAAAACGTATCCGTTGAGAAAAAAATAAAAAGAGAAGTAGATAATGCTTACACTGTAATATTTTTCCAATTTCAATGCGAATATCTGTATTGTCCAGATGATCGGGAAGTAGGAAATCACTTTCAACCAGTTATCGATCTCGCGTGCAATTGTAATGTTGCGCAGATTGCCGAATAAGTCCGTCCAATCGGAAAGAAGCAGCATAACAAGCAGAAGAATATTTATCCCGATCAGCAGATTGCTCGCGTTATCTTTGGTCAGTTCTTTCATTTTCCGTCGTCTCAAATTGTTGAAAACTACGGCGGAAAAATAGTTTTATGCGGAAAGGTTATCGTCTTTGAATGAAATTTCGGACGTCCGAAGTTATAGGAACGGACGTTTTTGGATTAGTCGTTCTCTCTTTAGCAATTCTTTCGGGGATAAATTCTGTAATTTTAAGCTGAAATCACATTTAAAAAATTATGGCGGAAAATAAATATTTTTTAAAATTTTCCGGCAGATATGTGATTAAAATCATGGATATCAGTTTGGATTTACCGTTAAAACTCCTTCTCGAAAAGTTCAAATATATTCATGACAAGAAAAAACGCATTATACTTTTTCCTTTTTACGCCTTGCCCTATACCTTTTACCTCATTCCGGCTTCAAACATATAATTCATTACAAAGAAAAAAGAAAAACTTATTTTCAGCCTTTCCTGTTTGCTTTCCTGTATTGAGAAGGAGTTTCATTTGCAACTTTTTTGAAAACCGCGTTGAAAGTCGATTTCGATTGGAAACCGACTTCATAAGCGATTGCAAGAATAGTCCAATCTTCCGTTTCGTGGGAAGTCAAAAACTTTTTCGCTTCTTCTATTCTGTAACCGTTTACAAAATCGAAGAAGTTTTTTCCGAACATTTCATTTATAACTTGCGAAAGATGATTCGGACTGAGTTCTAATATTTCAGCGAGTTTGTTCAGGGTTAAATCGGGATTGAGGAAGAGCCGCCGCTTTTTCATTACTTCTTTCAAACGTCCGCTAATTTCATTTTTCGTTTCTTCGGCAAGCCCTGATCTTTTATATTTTGTTTTCTGCGCCGTTTTTCCTTTAACCGGCGAGGAAACGTTGTGTTTAATAAATTCATATCCTATCACATAGATCAGCACGCTGAAGATCAGTCCCATCAATGCTCTCACGTTATTTCCCAAGCGCAATAATGTGATGGTCAACAGGAAAAGAGTTGTGAAAAGACTGACGATCAAAAGGTAACGCAACCATCTGAAATCGAATTTTTCTATCGATGAATATTCTTCTTTCAATCGACTTCCGTAATCAATCAATATTTTAATCGCGGCTATCGTGTAGGTCGCCCGCAGAAAAATATCAACGTAGCGGAAAAACATTTCAAACGCGGTCGGTTCGTCGAGGAAAAATTTATGAATGAATTCAAGCGCTTCTTTCTGCGGAATAAAATAGTAACGTAAAAGATAAAACAGAGCCAAAAAATAGGGAATGAAATGAACGAACGATCTCGCGGAAAATTTGAAATCTTTTTCAATCAAAGATTTTGTATAAAGATAAAGAAGCGGACCGATAGAGAGCGTAGCCGGAAAAAGAAAAAGACCGGTAAATAAAGTCAGTTCGTATTGCTTCGTTTCGTAAAAAACGATAAGGAGCAGCAGCAGAGAAACTATCATTATGAGAACAGCCAGAATTTTTCCGGAAAGTTGATTTTCCTTTTTGATCGTCGCAAGAAGCAGCGAAAGGAAAAAACCTTGCACCATTCCGAGAATCATTATCACGGTTACTATGTTAAAAGACACTTCCATTGGAAAATCATTTATTGCTATTTATATCTCATTATAGCGCTGTGCGTTGTTTTGATTCGGAAACCAACATTCTTAATTTATTTATCGTCATTTTTCATTGCTGTCCGATAAAAATACAGAACTAAGATAAAGATTTAGAATACTAAATAAAAACGAATAAATTGCATTCCGCTAAATTTTGTAGATTTGTTCATGGCTCTTTTTTGTTTTTTTATCTATCACAAAATTAGCCGCGACAATGGGATTTTCTATTCGATTTTTCCCTTGTTTTTATTTTTTTATCGGACGCTAATATCAATAAATGAAAAACTTTTTATTAATAAATAGGAACAAAATTGAAGTCGAAATACTCGAACT
>JAADIR010000146.1:1605-7960 GCA_013151245.1 Chlorobiota bacterium | reverse complement strand
TCCCCGTTTATTCATATCGAAAATCCAATCGGAAAAATAGTGAAGTCGCGACGAATAGTCGGCTAGCTCTCCATTGCGATAACGCAGATTTTTTACCTCTTTTTCGAAATCGGAAAAATCGGTTTTGTTCATTTTAATCAATCTCGCCAAAGCCAAAGAAGTTTCAATGAAAGTGTAGCAATCGAAACCGGTTAGATGAACGACTAGAGTTTCTTTTTCGCCCTTCTCCAATGTATGCGCTTGATATTCATCGCCGATAAAACTTTTCGCAATTTCAACGACTGCTTCTCCGATCGGTTTTGAATACAAAGAATCGCTCAGCGCAAAATCAAATTTGGAAACGCACACGGCGGAATCTTGCGGCGAGTAAATCGCTTGACCGAAAACCGCAGACGCAAAAAAGAGAAACAATATTAAGAAAAAAATATTTTTCATCATATCGGCAAATCTTCAATCGGCGGCAGTTCGTCCATAGCGGGCGGCGCGCCTATCTGCGCAACGTCGCCGTGAATGAAATCGGAATTCTCGAACCTGGCGTATTCTTTTATGAAGCGAAGTTTAACCTCTCCGATCGGTCCGTTTCTTTGTTTTCCTATTATCACTTCCGCCATTCCTTCGGTTGAGTTGCCGTCGCGGTCTTGCGTAATTCCATAAGCTTCGGGACGGTAAAGGAAGAGAACGACGTCGGCGTCCTGCTCAATCGCGCCGGATTCTCGAAGGTGCGAAAGCATCGGGCGCTTG
Organism: Chlorobiota bacterium; assembly: GCA_013151245.1. Classification (GTDB taxonomy): domain Bacteria; phylum Bacteroidota; class Ignavibacteria; order Ignavibacteriales; family Melioribacteraceae; genus JAADIR01. The sequence continues at coordinate 7,219 of JAADIR010000146.1, read as the reverse complement.
TCCGACGTTGCCTCCACCGCGCGGTTAAGCTGCGAAAGGGCGATAACGGGAATATCCAATTCTTTTGCAAGCGTTTTTAAGGAGCGGGAAATATTTGATATTTCTCTTTCGCGGCTTTCCACTCTGTCGTGAGAAGTCATTAATTGAAGATAATCGATGATGACCATTTTAATTCCGTGTTCGGCTTTCAGTCTTCTTGCCTTGGCGCGAATTTGAAGCACGTTCTGCCCGGGCGTGTCGTCGATGTATATCTGCGCCTGGCTCAGTTTGTGCGCGGTCTTGCTTATGCGCGAACCCTCTTCGGCTTTGAATTTACCGGTTCTCACGTTGTGCGCGTTTATCTTTGCTTCGGCGCAAATCAATCGCGTAACGAGCTGAATGGTCGCCATTTCAAGACTGAAGAGCGCTACGGGAATGTTATGGTCAACCGCCGCGTTCCTCGCCGCAGAAAGGGCAAACGCAGTTTTTCCCATCGAAGGACGCGCGGCGATGATAATTAAATCGGAACGCTGAAATCCGCCGAGCAGATCGTCAAGTTCGTAAAATCCGGTCGGCACCGAGAACGACGAGAGCTTTTGCGAATGAATCGCCTCGATATGTTCGATGGCTTCCTTCACCGCTTTTTTCATCGACTTGTAAGATTCCTGCAATCCTTTTTCGGTGATTTGAAAAATTTTATCTTCCGCTCTGTCGAGAATTGTAAAAACGTCCTCTTTCTCCGAATATGAATCTTCGGCAATTTTGAATGAAGTTCGAATCAATTCGCGCAAGATCCACTTTTCCATTATAATTCGGGCGTGATATTCCACGTTTGCCGCGGAAGAAATTTCCTGCGAGAGTTCGCTTAAATAGGCCGCCATATTTTGATCGACGGTTTTGCTTTTTTCCGTATTCTCGAGGTTCTTTTTCATCTCTTCGTAAACCGAAACCACGTCAATCGGTTCGCCTGCATTGAAAAGGTGCGACATCGAATAATAAATTTGTTCGTGCCGTTTCTCGTAAAAATATTCCGGCTTAACAATTTCAATCACTTTTGCCACTGACGAAGGTTCGATCAGCATTGCGCCGAGAACGGCTTTTTCTATTTCAACCGCCGCTGGCGGTTTATTTGCTCCGTCGAGCAATTTTTTTACGTCAACTTCTACTTTTTTGCTTTTCGCCATAATAAAACTTCAAATTTAAATTTATTGTTCATCGACCATTTTTTTGAATATCTGCACGTCTTCCCAACAGCCGCGTTTCCAGTTCGGATTTCTCAACAAAGCCGCGGGATGATAAGTTACCATCGTTTTGATTCCGCTGATTTCAAAAACGTTTCCGCGCATTTTTGTCAAACTTGTTTTAGACTGTAAAAGAGTTTGCGCCGCAACCAATCCCAAAAGCAGAATCGCTTTCGGTTTGATTAAATCAATCTGTTTGTATAAATACGGATCGCAGAGTTCCACTTCCGACGGCAGGGGATTTCTGTTGTTGGGCGGACGGCATTTAAGAATATTCGCAATGTAAACGTCTTTTTCTCGGTCCAAATCAATCGCTTTTAAAATGTCCGTCAACAATTTTCCGGCTCGTCCCACAAACGGAAGTCCCTGCTTATCTTCCTCCGCGCCGGGCGCCTCGCCGATTATCATAACGTCGGCGTTCGGGGCGCCGCTTCCGAAAACAAATTTTGTGCGCGAAACTCCGAGCGGACATTTTTTGCACGTGTTTATTAATTTTTCCAATTCGTCAATCGTTTCCGCTTTTTGGAACGGCTCGACAAAGAACGAATCGGCGTCGCTTTTTTTTGTCACGCTGATCTCCGGTTTGTATTGTATTGCAGGTTCGGCGACTCTTGTTTTTCTCTCCGGCGGAGTCAAATCGACTTCCGTTAAAAGTTCGTCTCCAAATAATTTCCGCTGAGTTTTCAACGATTCGACTAATCTGCGTTTAATTTTTTCTTCCATAATCCTATCTAAATCGGGGGAGGAAATTTAATGAAATTTCGGTTAATAATTTGGCGAAATATTTGCGTAGGATGAAAAACATATTGAGGCGCTGAATATTCTTATCGTTTTTTTTTGCGCGGCATTGGAAAACAGTAATTATTATTTTCTCTCAATTTTCCTTAAATTTAAAAGTTTTTTATAATAATTAAGGATTCATTAATGAAAATGAAAAAATATTCCGTCATTAATATCCTAGCCGTTTTAGTTTTGACTATTTCTTTTATTTCCTGCTCGTTTGAAAGCGGAAATAATCCGACCATAAATCCGTCCGTTCCTAATTCTCCTTCGCCGCCGGACGGAGCGACAAACATTTCGAACGTCGTTTCCCTTAGCTGGCTGGCGCAGGACGCGGAGAAATTCGACGTTTATTTCGATACGGTAAATCCGCCGGTAAGGAAAGAGATTGCAAATCAAAATACAAATCAGTTGACCGTTGTCGCTTCGGGGTTCGGCACGGTTTACTATTGGAAAGTCGTGGCGATTTCGTCGGACGGAACGCGAACCGAAGGTCCCGTTTGGCATTTTACCACAAAGCCGCGCGGAACCAGCGACGCAGGTTACGTGATGATAAATTACACGCTCGATAACAGCGGGCGGCTTCAAACGACGCTGCCGAATTTTGTGAACGTTCTGTTTCAAGTGCTCGACCTAAACGGCGTCGGCGTTGAAAATTTAACGACCGACAATTTTATTCTTGAAGAAGACAATCAAACAATTTCTCCGTCCGAATCAAATATGCAGATACGGAAAAGGGATGAAAATCCTTACACTCTTCGAACGGTTTTGATGCTTGATAACAGCACAAGCCTGGAAGGGGAAATTGCGCAGATAAGAACGGCTGCGCTTGATTTTGTGAATAATATCATCAATCAGCAGGAGGTTGCGGTTTATGAATTTTCCGCGCGTCCTATTCTGCTTCAGGATTTCACTTCCGATAAATCGCTTCTTTCCGCCGCGGTTAACGCTTACGACCTCGGCGCGCCTACGACAAATCTGTTCGGGGCGGTTGTTGAAGGAGCTTCCCAAATGGAAGATATTATCAGCGTTGAAGAAATAATTCAAAGCACGATGATTATTTTTACGGACGGAAACGATACGCAAGGTTCCACGACATTCGGCGAAGCGTTGGACGCTATCAACGGAAGAAGAGTTTACACGGTTGGGCTGGGTCCGGAAATAAGTCCCGACACTCTTGAAGCGATAGGCAACTCCGGATATTTTCAAATTTCCGAAGCGGGCGATTTAACTCAAATCTTCCGCGACATAGCGGATGAAATTAGCAAATATGCAAACAGCTTTTACTGGCTTAATTATTCAAGCCCGAAAGAAGGAAACAAAGACCATTATTTGAGATTGAGAATCAAAGACAATCCGTACGATTCTTATCTTGACGGCGTTTTCAACAGCGCGGGTTTTTATCATCCCGATAGAAAAGGAATTTACATAAACGCATCCGAAAACAATCCGAACGGAATTGACGAGGACGAACTTCCGCAGAACGGAGAAAAGATTTACCAAGCCGTAACTTACCTTGCAACCGTTCCGCCCGTTTATAAATGGGAAAATTTAACTCCGTCGGTTATTGAAGTAAATCAATTTACCAACGACGATTCGCAAGCGAGAATTACCGCAACCGGCAGCCCGACCGAAATAGGATTAGTTAAAATTACAGATTCGGCAAACGGAGAGACAAAAACTTTACAGATTAAAATAAAATAAGAAACCGATGAGCGTTACGAGAGAAGAAGTTCTAAAAATTGCGGGATTGGCAAAGCTGAGGATCCCGGATGAAAAATTGGATAAATACACGGAAGACCTAAATTCAATTTTGGGTTATATGGAAAAGCTCAACGAACTTGATACGTCGGAAGTTGAGCCGCTTCTTCACCCTTTGGAAGGAAGCGCCGTTTTTAGGGAAGACGAACCGCGTCCTTCCGTATCGACTGAAGAAGCGTTGAAAAACGCGCCCGATAAAACCGACGCGCACTTTAAAGTTCCGAAAGTAATTAAGACGGGGAAATAACCGCAGATGAATATTGTCGGAATTATTCCCGCGCGTTTCGCTTCGTCAAGATTAATGGGAAAACCTCTCGCCGATATCGGCGGCAAGCCGATGATTTGGCACACTTACAACCGCGCCGAAAAATCGAAACTGATTAATGAAATTATCATCGCCGTTGACGATTCAAAAGTTTTCGACGTCTGTAAAAATTTCGGCGCCAATGTATTTATGACTCCGAACGATTTACAGACCGGTTCCGACCGGATTGCCTACGTTGCCGAAGGACTTCCCGGCGCGGAGATAATCGTTAATATTCAAGGGGACGAGCCGTTCATTAATCCCACTATGATTGACGAAGCGATTGAGCCTCTCCTTTTCGATAAGTCGGTAAACGTTTCAACTCTTGCAAAAAAAATTATTTCCGTTGACGAACTGCAGTCGAAATCAATTCCGAAAGTAGTTTTTGATTACGACGGCAACGCTCTTTATTTTTCCCGCTCGCCCATTCCGTTTGTAAGAGACGCGCGGAACAATCTGGAACGAATCGCTTCGGCGGATATTTACAAACACATCGGGCTTTACGTTTACAGACGGGAATCGCTCTTAAAATTTGCGAACCTCGAACCGACGATTCTCGAAAAAGCCGAGAAGCTCGAACAATTGAGAATGATTGAAAACGGAATAAAAATAAAAATTGTTCCTACGGAATTCGAAAGTTTTTCCGTTGACACTCCCAAAGACCTTCAGACGGCGCGGAAGATTTACAAAAAGATGAAAGCAAAGAAATAGACTTTTTACTTTTTGATTCTATTACCACGAGCCGCTGTCAATTGCATTTCCGTCTAAATCGAATTGCGTCCAATCGCAAGTTCCGTCGGGATGTAAATCAAACATCCATTTTGACGTTCCATCCTCGTAGCCCAATGTTGAATAATCGGTTCCCGGCATTGAATAAACATATTTTATGTCAAGCATATTTAGAAACTTGAAAGTGAACATCTTACCTAAAAATTCATCGACTTTCCAAAGGAATTCCATAATAGGTTCCGAATTGCCGAGCTCGTAAAGACGAAGCGCTCCGGCAAATTCCGTTAAACCGGCGGTGAAATCCGCTTTTAGAAAATGATCGTAATGCATTCCCGAACCGTCGTCTCCGTCCCAGTATTCCGACAATTCCATTATTGTTCCGCCCCAATTGGTATATTCCAATGTTACTTTCAGGTCGCCGATTTGCCATTCGTATATTTTCCCGGAGGAATCAACGTTTGTTTTAGAAAAAATATTATTCAGATTTTTCCCGGGCGGAAGTATTCCGCCGTAATATCCCTGAATGCCTTCAAGCGTCTCTAAGGAGGATTGCGCTTGTATTGCGGCAAAATTTCCCAAATCGGCTTGCGCCGTTAGCGTTGCCGGAACGTTTAATTCGGGCAATACCGGGTCGGGAATCGACTCATTCTGAGGTTCAGGTTGAGGTTCGAGAGAATTATTATCGTTTGACGAGCAGCCTGATAAAAATAAGAATAGTGAAAATAATAAAAGAACAGAGGCTGAAGTTTTCATTTTCTGTTTCCTTAAATTATTGTAGATAATAAGATGTGTTAATCTGTTTTGTATAAATAAGAATAAT
>JAADIR010000146.1:0-1575 GCA_013151245.1 Chlorobiota bacterium | reverse complement strand
AATAAACTTCCTGTCATTTCTCATCCTGCAAGGCGGGATGAGAAATTTACGTATATTAAGAGATTTCTCCCTTTTCGCAGAACGCTGCGCGCGGTCAAACTTGTCAGTCTCCGGCTGAATGACAATATCTTATTTTGCAGAAACTCTAATCAAAAAGAAATGTTATACCGACTGCAAAAGTGAATTTAACTCAAGCGCCGGCGAATCGTAGTCTTCCTGTTCTTCGGAAATATATTTTCGCAGTTCATTATTCAGCCAATCGGACGAAAGAGAATTTTTATCTGCAACTGCCTGTAGCCATTCAATTTCATAAGGGCTGAGATTTTCGTCGGATAGCGCGAGTCTTATTCCGTCGCGTATAAATGACTGAGCGACTTCTTTGGTTGAAAAAACCGGAGGTTCATTTGAAATATATTCATTATCCAGTATATAATTTATCGCTTCGTGGCAAAAGGTTTCTTCGAAACCCAAACTTCTTCCAACTTGAAGTAAAAGCTCCTTTTCCTGTTTGGCGATAACGTTGTCTTTTCTTGCGAGAAGAAGAAGACCTTTGAAATAATTACTTTTATCTAGTATTGTCATAATTTTTTTATTTGTAATTTAAAATTAAACTGCGGATTAAAAAGTAAGCTATCCTACGTCTATTTAGTTTTTTTTGAGAGCTGTAAATTAATAAACGTAAATATAAATACAAATTATTTAGCAGAAAGTTCCCGCAGTGATATGTATCACATTAATACTTAGTATCAGATTAGGACTAACTATCCTGAATTCTTATCTTAATTTCGATTTTTTCAACGCTTATTTTTAGGCATAATACTTGTGAATACCATATTAAGGTTTATAAAATGGAACTGATATATAACATTACATATTTTTTGATAATATTGGTCGTCCTTTTGGCGATTGTATTGTTTATTTCTTTTGTCCTTTCCCGTTTGCGAAAAGAGGAAGACGAATATCCGGGAAACATGATTGCGCAGAGACAACCGAAAATGCCGAGAGCTATTCAAGTAGTTCCCGCAAAGCCGCGAAAGATACGTTCTCAAGACACTCAAATCTATTATTTGAACAAGCTGAGGAACACAACAAACAATTACAGACAGCCGGCTACAATGGGCGGAAGCGACGCATATTACAATAGCGGAACGAGATCCTCCGGAACCAACGGCGTTGATTATGTTGAAAGATATAACTCAAACGGAAACAACAAGAGATACACAATCGTTAATAATCAATTGAGAGGCGCCCAAGGAATTGTGCGCGATAAAAATAAATTTGAATCCGATGACGACCAAGTTTCTTTCTACGGAAGATGAAGTTGAATGTTGACCCATAACGCTTCAGAAATTCCATAAAAAAGTCCGAATGCTGCTTCGGGCTTTTTTTTTATCTAATCGAATACGACATTTAAGGAAATATAAGACAGACTTTATATTGTATTACAAGTTAAATTCTTCCCGATAAAAAACATCCGGACAAGTTGTTTTTTTCGCCTGCCGCGCGTATTGCTTTTTTATTGCGTAGCGGTAAAGAAATTTTGAAGATTAATTTAAGAATGAATGAATGGATGAT
>JAADIR010000094.1 GCA_013151245.1 Chlorobiota bacterium | reverse complement strand
TTAGACGTAAGCGATTCGCTTAAAGCGATGGAAGAATTGGAGAAAATTGTTGAACAAGACCCAAACGATCCCGAGATGAAATTATATTTAGGCGATTTATACGCCTCGCAAGGCGAACCGGCTAAAGCGAAACAAATTTATGAGGAACTTCTTGAAACCGCTCCCGATTCTTATATGATTGAACAGAGAATTAGTTGGCTTCCGGTTCCGCCGGAAGAACAAAGCTTCTTCCGGAAGAATGTTTCAAATTATATTTTTTCTTATGCCGTTTTATCTCCGTTCGGTTATGTTTTTACCGACAATCTCGATTTCCAACTTCTTTACGGCGGAATCGGCGCCGAGGTTGGACTTCTTAAATTTCTTTCGGCCGGGGGACAATGGTATCGCGGCTATTTAAGCAACTCAACCGATAAAGTGCATTTTACATCTTTGAAAGGGAGCCTGTTCTTCAGGTTGGGGCGTCCGACTCTTTTTACCGTAAGTTACGGTAAAGTTAACTCTCCGGGAATCATCAATCAGCCTGTTTTTGAAACTTCTCTTGTTTATGAAAGACCCGATACAATCCGAGCGGCGCTGATGTATATGAAAAACGACGCCGCAATATTGCTTTATTCGCCTTATCTGCTTTATACGAGATTAGTCGCTCATATAGCTCAATTCGACGGATATTACCATTTCAGATATGGTTTGCAAGTCAGTTTAATTTATCAATTGATCTTTACCGATGAAACGCCCGCGGTTGTTAATAATGTTGGAAACATGATAACTTTCAGATTAGGAAAATCTTTTTATCCGCAATTGGTAGTCGGATATGAATATTATTTTTACGATTTCAGATATCAGCTGCCCGATTTGTATTATTCACCGAATGATTTTTCCACTCACAGTCTTTATGCCGATTGGTATGTTTATGAAGATCATGAATGGGACGTTAAAATTGGCGGAAAAGTCGGTTACGCTCCGTCAAATGATTACGTTGTAAGCGATATTCACGCTCGCGCTGTTTATTCGGTCTGGAGAAATTTAAGAATTTCCGCGTATGCGTTTTATGGAAATTCCGTTAGAGATAATTACGGATATCGGTCGGGTTCGTTTTCAATTAATATGTTTTGGGGCTTATAGCATTTTGATAAAGCAAATTAACGGAAAAAATGGAATTAAAGCTTTAAATGAAATTTATAAATTATTGTGTTGCAACAAGTTAAATAATATCTTATATTATCGCAAAAGATAAATTAAATTGTCAATGGATACGAACAAAATAATAAAAATATAATGGCAAAGAAACCGAAAATAGAAAAATTGCAGATAGCGATCGATAACAGAGAAGTTATGCCGCCGAAAAGGGACATTGCTCGTGAAAAAATGAGAGTAATTCTCTTCACCGGTATTCTTTCCCTTCTATTGATCGGAGTTATTTTTTATACGCTTCCCAAAACGATTCTTTCATTCAATGGTCTTGTCGTTTATGCGTCGATTGTCGCTTTGGTAATCTTTCTTTTTGTCCTATTATTCCGCTATTTCTCAATTTTAGTGATGGCTTATCTTTATATTACTAAGTATGCCGTTGAAGAGACAGAACCATACTATCCGTTTGTCTCAATTCTCGTTCCCGTATTTAATGAGGGAAAAGTGCTGAATAAATCTATTGATTCTCTGCTTGAACTCGATTATCCGAATTATGAAATAATTGTTATTAATGACGGCTCTACCGACGATACGGCGGTTATTGGAGAACAAAGAGTTGGTTACAGACAGGGAAGGAATTCGCTTGTAAAAGTTTCGTTAATAAATAAACCGAACGGCGGAAAAGCAAAAGCCCTGAACGCCGGAATACAATATTCCGAAGCCGATTTTGTTCTTTGTATGGACGGCGATTCGCAATTATCGTCAAATACTCTGAAAATGGGAATCCGTCATTTCACCGATCCTTCGATTGGGGCGGTTGCGGGAAACGTTAAAGTTGAAAACAGAAAAAGAATTTTAACCGATTTGCAGGCGCTTGAATATATTGAAGGATTGAACATGCCGCGCAGCGCTCAAGGATTTGTAAGAGCCGTAAATATTATTCCCGGTCCTATCGGCATTTTCAGGAAAGCCGCATTGCGCGACGCCGGTTATTATTCAAGCGATACATTTGCCGAGGACGCCGATATCACGCTTAAAATTTTAGCAAAACACTGGAAAATTGCTTACGAACCGAACGCCGTTGCAATTACCGAAGCTCCGGAAAAATTGCACGACCTGCTGAAGCAGCGTTATCGCTGGACCCGTGGAATCCTTCAGGCAATACGTAAACATAAAAAACATATTTATAATCCGACTATTAATTTTAACAATACATTAATTCTTTGGGCAATGTTCTATGAAGCGCTTATCTGGCCCACAATGAATATTTTATCGAATCTCTTTTTCATTTTCGTTGCGTTGTTCTACGATATGTCCGCTTTGGTATTTTTCTGGTGGTTCGGTATTTTAATTTTGGATATGATGGCTGCGGTATATTGCGTTGCCGCGGAAAAAGAAGAATTCCGTCTCGTTCCTTATTCTTTGATTTATCGCGTTGTTTTCATTTTGTTAATCGATATCACAAAAGCGATGGCGACTGTTGAGGAATTTTTAGGAATTGAAATGAGCTGGGGAAAACTTGAAAGAAAAAGTTCTCCGGACGGCGGCGGAAAAGGTAAGAAAACATCGGCTAAAAAAGCCGCATAAAATTTGAAATTATTAAAAACGAGGTATAAAAATGGAACTGATACCTATACTTTCATTAATCATATTGGTTGCAACCATATCGACATTCATTCTTGCGGTTGGAGCTTATATCCTTTTCAAAGTTAGGGAAAGAAAAGGAAAAGTAGCGCAGGCGCCTCAGCCGGCTGCAGTTGCCGGAGAAATGATTACTCCGGCTCAGCAAGCGGTTGCCGAGCAGCCTGCCGCAACGCGGGCTACATATACAGAGGAACGCTATGCGACAAGAGAATCCGCGCCGTACCAGCAGCCGATGTACGCTACGGGAGAGGGCAGGATGAAAGCCGGTCCCAATTTGCGTCCGACTTACGCATCGCCGGCTACACAGACACGCTATACGCAAGGCGCTACCGAAGTTCGCAACACCGGAGAGGGCAGACCGTATAGTGAAACCGGCGCAAAATTTATGCGTTATACAAACGAAGGATACGCTCCTCCGCAAAAAGAAGAAAAAAGAAAAGACGATTCTCTCAAATGGAGATAATCTTTTCTATTATATTGATTAATTCCGGAGAATGGTCAAGTGGCTGTTAAAAGAAAAAAAGGAATGCGCGTAAATTATCTGATTATTTTTCTAAGCGGGCTGGTTTTGCTCGTAGCGGGAATTCTGGTTTACCTTTTGATAATTAAGGGCGTTTACGGTAAATATAAAATAGAAGAAATTCTTCCGACGGAAGAAAATTTGGGCGGTTTACTCTCTGACAAGGGACATAGAACCGCAGTCCTTTTTTCTGAATATACGCAGAATATGCTTCCTGAAGGAAGCACATGGTTGAATGATAACGTGGATACCTGGGAAACATTTTTAGGTAATATGGACCTCGGCTATGATTTGATAAGCGACGAGGATGTTGAATTGGGAAAAATTTCTAAATATTCATTGGTTATTCTGCCCGGTTCAAAAGCTATCAGCGATTTGGAAATTATTCAAATAAAAAAATATCTCGAACGCGGCGGAAGCATTTTTGCAACGAGCGGAACCGCTTCTTATTCAAACGAAGCCAAATGGCGCGGGTGGAATTTCTTTACCGAGGTGTACGGACTTAAGTTTACAAAAGAAATCGATCCGAAAAAAGATAAATTTAAAATTCACACTCTGCGCGGAAACTTACCGCTTACCGGAAACATTCCAACCGGATATACGCTGAATGTCGCCACGTGGGACAGACCGATTTATGCCGAAGTTCTCGAACCGAGAACAACGCAAGTCTCTTTCTGGTTCGATTTTAGAAAAGAATCCGGTTTAGTGCGCGAACAAGTTAAAAAAAGCGCCGGAATAGTTTATGGAACTTACGGCAAAGGACGTTTTGTATGGTACGGATTTGAATTGAATTCGGTTATTGGCGAACAGGAAGATTATATTTATTTCGATAAACTTTTTCAAAATTCCATTCGCTGGCTAAAATATGAAGCGACCGGATACGTAAAAGATTGGCCCGCTCCTTACGAATCGGCGGTTATCTTTGTTCCCACTCTTACAAACGAAATCGGAAACATTAAAAATCTTACTTCTCTTCTCGGAAGTCAGCATTATCCCGCGACCTTTTTTATCGATCCTTTTGTCGCGGCTCAAAAGCAGGCTCTAACGCGTTCTATTGCAAAATACGGCGACGTGGGCGCAATAACCGACGTAGGTTTTCTTGAAAATTCTCATGATACGACAAACCATCTTTACGACGAAGATTCCCAATATTCAAATATTCTTGTTTCAACTGATACGTTGACAAAAATAACCGGAATGGACGTAAAAGGAATTATGCCTCTTTTCGGTTTCTATGATGAAAATACTCTGCAGGCAATGGAAAAAGCCGATCTCGATTATTTGGTCGTTGATTCGCTTACCGACCGTTCCGTACCGAGAAAATATATTCGAGGGACGAAAAACATAATGGTAATTACCAAAACCGCCAGAGACGACATTAAAATTATCGGCGAATACGGTTTGACCGAACCGAAGTTTCAGCTTTACACTTATGAAGAAGACGTTGACAGACTTCTTTTTGAAGGCGGATTGTACGTATTAAAACTGCATACCGATTATCAGCTCAAACCGCAATACGTCGGCGTGATAAAAGATCTAATGAAATATATCCGAAAAAAGAAAAAGATTTGGATTACTTCCATCAGCGAACTTCAGGACTGGTGGTTCAGAAGAAGTCAGATTGAAATTCGTTACGAAACCAGAAGCAAAAGAAGAATTGCGGTGCAAGTTCACAATCCCAAAGATATGGTTGTAAATGAATTTGTCGTTCAGCTCGATATGAATAAACCGGTAAAAGATATAGAAATATCTTCGGATATAATAAATATGGAAATTCCGGAATATGAATTCGATTCATTGTCGAATACTCTCTATTTGTATGTTTATGATTTGGAGCCGAACGAAACTCGTCAATTTTTTGTGGATTTTGATAATATTCCGGAAGAGTAAAGAAATAGAGTTTGATAAAAATAAAATGGATTACAATAGTTGAATGCCGAAAAAATCTTTAATAAACGTAAAGTATTTCATAATACTTTTACTTTTTCTTTTCACGGTTTCGGGGCTTAGCGCCCGGAACGCGGCATTGCTGTATAATTCTAATCTCGATAAACATTCCTACGCAAATAAAGAACTGCAAAAATGGGAGTACCTTCTTTTAAAATGGGGAATAAACTACAATCTTGTTTCCCTTGACGATTTTAGCGGAAGCGATATTGACGAGTACTCTTTTGCCATAGGTCTGGCTCTGCAAACCGCCTCTCTTTCGGAGTTTCGCGAACTTTCGGAATTTGTTGCAAACGGCGGTTCTCTTATTTTGGATTCATCCGTTTTCGGTCCGAGAAATGCCGGCATAATTACTAACGCCGATTTTTGGACTAATAATTTTTCGATGGAAATTAATGAATTCGAGAAAGGGAATTCTCGTTTGGTTTTAAGTTTTGATACGCCGATTTCGCAAAACGGCGGCGGTTATCGCTTTCCGGTTCGGAAATATAATGTTTCATTTCTCCCGACGGCGGTAAATATTTTCTCTGCGGGTTTTTTCGAAAATGCGGATAACAAAGCGGGTCTTGTGTATGGAATGTTGGACAGCGGAAAAATTGTCTGGTTCGGAATTGACGTGGATTTCTTTTCGCTGAATAATAAATCTTCCGAACATTTGAAGACCGTCGTAAAAAATTCTTTCGATTGGCTGATGGGAAAACCGCAGATTTGGGTTAATCGTTTGCCCGGCAATTATTCATCTGCGGTTTCTTTTGTGTGCGACGTTTCTTCCAATTCTTTAGGCGCTTTTAAGGCGGTTCAATTCTTTCAAAAGGAGAATATTCGTCCCACGTTTGTTTTGCAGCCCGAGAAAAAATACGACAAAAAACTGTTGAACGAATTTGTTCGAACGGGGGAAATTGCGTTTAATTTTGACGACGTATTAAGCGGGGAAAGAGCCGGAATTTCCGGCAAGTTTTACTCGGCGATAAAGGAGTTCAAAAAAAATAACAGAATAATAAAATTCCGCGCCGTTAAAGGAGTTCAGCTCGGCGGCGTCGATTTATTAAACGCGATAAAAAATGAAAAACGCGTTCCCTTTGAATATGTAATTGCGAATCAAAAAGCTTCAAATTACAGCTATGAAATATTTGACAAC
>JAADIR010000301.1 GCA_013151245.1 Chlorobiota bacterium | reverse complement strand
AAATTATCTCGCCGGTAAATTTGATTGGGTTGTTTTATCCGATTTGTCCTTGGAAATGATAAGAAAGAGCAAAAACATTTTCCCAAAAGTCGTCTGCGATATGAGAGAACTCCCGTTTAAAAATAATTTCGATTTCGTTTATTCGACTTTTGACAGCGTAAACTATTTAACTACTGAAAACGACGTCGCAGAATTCTTTTTGCAGGTAAAACAAATTCTTCCGTTAAACGGATACTTTGCGTTTGACGTTAGTTTGGAGATGAATTCGTTTATTTATGAAGAAGATCTAAATCGGGAGGAGGAATTCGAGGGAATTAAATTTCGTCAGATTAGCAAGTATCACGAAAAAAAAAGAATTCACATAAACGAATTTTTAATGGAATTCCCCGACGGACGGCTTTTCCGCGAAGTGCATCGCCAAAAAATTTATCCGTTCCAAAAATATTTTGAAATTTTAGAAAATTGTGGTATGATAGTAACCGACTGTTACGAAGCTTTGTCGTTCATCGACGCAAATGAAAATTCCGAACGCGCACAATTTATTGTTAGAAGAGGATAAGCAATGCTGATATTTAAGGATGTTTCTTTCGAATATGAAAATCAACCCGTATTTAATAATCTTAATTTAAAAATTGACCATGGCGAGTTTATCTTTTTAATTGGGAAAAGCGGTGTGGGTAAAACGACTTTTCTGCAGATGATTTATATGGACAGATTCCCTCAAAACGGCTACGTTCAATTCGGTAATTATTCCAGCGATTCAATTCAACCTAAAGAGATTCCAATTCTTAGAAGAAAAATCGGCGTGATTTTCCAGGATTTTAAATTATTGAGAGATAGAAACGTATATGACAATCTCGCTTTCGTTCTTCACGTAACCGGAGCGCCGAAAAAACTGATTAAAAAACGAATTATGAACGCCCTTACAGACGTCGGGCTGGCGCACAAACAAAAAAATATGCCCGACGAACTTTCGGGCGGCGAACAGCAGAGAATAGTAATTGCGCGGGCGATAATAAATTCTCCGTCTTTGGTAATTGCCGACGAGCCTACGGGGAACCTTGACCCGGAAACTTCGTTAGAGATTCTTGAAATTCTTCAGAAAATCAATAGACGCGGAACCGGCGTAATTTTTGCGACGCATAACTACGAACTTGTAAAAAGCGTTAACGCCAGAATTATTAAACTGGCAGACGGAAAAGCCGTGCAGGTAGTGCTTAAAAAGAAATCTACTTAGTCAATTCCCAAAGCCGAAAAGATATCTCTTGTAACGCTTGGAATATCTTGGTCGGCGTTTACCGAAATTATTTCTACGTTTCCTTTGTAAAAATCAAGAACGGGAAGAGTATTTTTTGCGTAAACTTCAATTCTGTTTCTAATTACCTTTTCATTGTCGTCTTCGCGTTTAAAGAAGGAATCCTTTGCGCCGCATACGGGGCAAGTATTTTTATCTTCAAGGGTAAGAAGATTGACAATACTTCCGCAATTAATACAGCCTCTTCTATTTAACAAACGATGAACGACAACTTCCCGATCAATTTTCAGCTCTATTATTTTTAGGTCGGCAATGTTCAATTTATCCAATATTTGCTGCAGAATTACAGCCTGCGGTTTTGTGCGAGGAAATCCGTCGAGAATAAACCCGAATTTACATGCGTCGCTTTTCAAAACGTCTTGAATTATTCCGGCGACTATATCGTCGGGGACCAAACCGCCCGAATCCATAATTGCTTTTGCTTTCATACCCAATTCGGTTTGTTTTGCAACCGCGTCGCGCAAAATATCGCCCGTTGAAATGTGAGAAATTTTAAGTTTGTCGGCAATGATTTTGGCTTGTGTGCCTTTGCCGACTCCGGGAGGTCCGAAAATAATGATATTCATTTATCAACCCTTAAGGAATATTAGAGCCAAATAATTTCAAACGCAATTTAATAACTTATTTCGTAGAAAACATAAAAAATATTTTTCTCAATTAATAAAATGAAAAATATATCCGGTTTATAAATTCTGGGAAATAATGATTAACGCATTTTTGAGAAAAAAGCGTGGAGAAGATTTCTCGATTCGTCCGCCATAAGCCCCGAATAAATTTCTAAGCCGTTTTTATTTCCGAAAACGTCGTAAACCGAACCTGCGGCTCCGAATTTCGGTTCGAAAGTTCCGAAATATATTTTTGATATGCGGGAAAGAATAATTGCGCCGGAGCACATCAGGCAAGGTTCCGCAGTGATAAATATTTCGCACTCGTCAAGGAATTTTGAACCGAGAGTCGCCGAAGCCGACGTTATCGCTATCATTTCCGCGTGCGCCGTAGCGTCGTTCAAAGATTCCGTTTGATTATGTCCTCGTCCGATAATTTTTCCATTATGAACGACTACCGCTCCTATAGGAACTTCATCTTTTTCAAAAGCTTTTTCAGCTTCTTTCAATGCGGCGTGCATAAAACGATATTTGTCTTCTTCGAATAACATATTTAAGCGATGCAAAAGATAAAAAAAGGAACGATAAAAAAAAGATGAAAATTGAATCTGACTAATTTTAAAGCGTTTAATCAAAAAAACAATCGAAAAATGAGAAGCCGTTTGTAATTTAATTGTCAAAAAATCCATCCGAATAATGTCCGTTAAATTAATTGACTCGGATCACATTAGTTGAAAACAATGAAAATTCTTTATGGAATATTTCCCGTTTTGCATCTATTGGTAAAGAAGTTCCATTGGAGAAACAAAAACTTATTTCAAGAGGGCGTTATGAAAAGAATTATAATATCGGCAATGAAAGGAGCGGTCTATGCTTTAATGATATCGATTTTTGCAATAATTCACCAATCTGAAATCCTAGCGGAAAGCAAAGGAATAGGGAAAGAAGGGGGGCGCACAATTCAAGCGTTAGCCGAAGGATATTTCAACGGTATGAACGCCGGCGATTATTTCGGTTACTCCGTTTCCAACGCGGGCGACGTAAACGGCGACGGGTATGACGACGTAATCATCGGCGCTTATGGGTACAGCTCAAACAAGGGAAGGGCTTATATATTTTTCGGCGGCGCTATTGTCGATCATTCCGCAGATGTATTATTAACCGGCGCTACCGCCGGCGATTATTTCGGCATTTCCGTTTCTTATGCGGGGGACGTAAACGGCGACGGTTACGACGACGTTATTGTCGGCGCTTACGGCTATAGTTCATATACGGGGAAAGCGTATATATTTTACGGAGGCTCCGCTATGAATACAACCGCCGACGTTACTTTAACCGGAGAAAATACCGGCGATTATTTCGGCGCTTCCGTCTCCAACGCCGACGACGTAAACGGCGACGGATACGACGACGTTATTGTCGGCGCATCCGGATATGTTTCAAATACGGGAAGAGCTTATATTTTTTATGGCGGAGCAACTATGAATACAACCGCCGACGTTACTTCAACCGGAGAAAGCGCCGGCGATTATTTCGGTATTTCCGTTTCTAACGCGGGCGACGTAAGCGGCGACGGATACGACGACGTTATTGTCGGCGCCTATTCAAATAATGGAAACACGGGAAAGGCGTATATTTATTACGGCGGCGCCGCTATGGATAATACCGCCGACGTTACAATGACCGGAGAAGCTACAAACGATTATTATGGTTATTCTGTTTCCTCCGCGGGGGACGTCAACGGCGACGGTTACGCAGATGTAATTGTCGGCGCTTACGGAAACGATACAAACGGCGCAGACGCCGGAAGAGCTTATTTGTACAATGGCGGTTCCACAATGGACAACGCATCCGACCTGACAATAACGGGCGAAGCCGCTAATAATAATTTCGGCAGCGCCGTTTCGTCCGCAGGCGACGTAAACGGCGACGGTTACGACGATATAATTGTCGGCGCTTACGGATATGATTCGAATACCGGAAAAACTTATGTATTCTTTGGCGGCTCTTCGATGGATAATATTCCCGACATTATGAACGACGGTAAAACAACGGGAGATTATTTCGGCGAATCTGTCTCAGTCGTAGGAGATATGAACGGCGACGGATATGATGATTTTATCGTCGGGGCAAGACTTAACGATACTAACGGCGCCGACGCCGGAAGAGCCTATCTTTATAGGAATTCTTTAACGGGAAGCGATATCGCCGATCTTTTTCTTGACGGCGCGGCTACGAACGATATAGCGGGAGAATCCGTTGCAAACGCGGGCGACGTAAACGGCGACGGCTACGACGACGTTATAGTAGGAGCATGGGGCGCAAATTCAAGTTTAGGACGCGCTTACATCTATTATGGCGGAAACTCGATGGATAACACAGCCGACGTTACTTTAAGCGGAGAGGCGTCGGTCGGATATTTCGGATATTCGGTTTCTTCGGCGGGGGACGTAAACGGCGACGGTTACGACGACGTTATTGTCGGGGCATACGCATCCAATTTACCGACGGGAACCGATATCGGTAAAGCTTATATTTATTATGGCGGTTCGTCTATGGATAATACGGCGGACGTTACAATGACAGGCGAAAGCGCGAATGATTATTTTGGCGGTACGGTCTCCTCGGCGGGGGACGTCAACGGCGACGGTTACGACGATGTAATTGTGGGGGCGCATCAATACAATTCGAATACCGGAAGGGCTTATTTATATTACGGCGGGTCTTCAATGAACAATGTAGCCGATGTAACGATGGACGGAGCCGCCGTAGATGATGATTTCGGTCTTTCCGCCGCCGGTTGCGGCGACGTAAACGGCGACGGGTATAACGATTATATCATCGGAAGTCCTTATTCTAACGGTTACACGGGAACCGCATATTTATATTACGGAGGAGCGTCATTGAGCGGCTCTGTCGGTTTGACATTGGATGGGAAAAATACAAATACTCATTTTGCAAGTTCAATTTCATCGGGCGACGTCAACGGCGACGGATATCCTGATATTATTATTGGAGTTGACTCCGACGGACCCGGAAAGGTTTATATTTATTACGGAGGTTCGGTTGTAGATAATTCCGAAGACGTAACATTAACGGGAGAAGTAACGGGAGACGTTTTCGGCGGTTCGGTTTCATCTGGCGACGTCAACGGCGACGGATATTATGACGTTATCGTTGGCGCTAGATCAAACGCATTCGTCGGCGTTAATACGGGAAGAGCGTATGTTTTTTTCGGCGGTTCGTCGATGAACTCCGTTGTTGATATCGTTATGACTGGCGCGGCAAGCAATGATCAATTCGGCGTCTCGGTTTCTACCGCTGGCGATTTTAACTATGACGGATATTCCGACGTAATAATCGGCTCCCCGAGACACGACGCAGCAGGAAACGATGCGGGACGGGCTTATTTATATTTGTCGTCGGCGCCTTCAATAAAACCGAGAGCCGTCAGCGCAAAAGACGTTCCAAACGACGAAGGCGGTTATATCAAATTTAAATGGGTGCGAAGCGGTTACGACGGCGAAGGAATTGCCGGAATCTCATCGTACGAAATTCAGAGAAGCGCGCCTCCCGCAAAAGCCGGATATGTTTGGGAAACAATCGCTGCGACTACGCCGAGAGAAGAGTTGTTTTATCTGAAAACCGTAACTACATGGGGAGACTCGTCTTCGTCCGCAAGCGGAACCGCGTACTATCGCGTTTTGGCAATCGGAACAAACGGCGAGGTTTGGACTTCAAATATAATCTCCGGTCACAGCGTTGATAATTTGGCGCCGAGCGCGGTTAAAAATCTTTCAAACACAAGCGGCGCCGGCGGAGTTGTCTTAACCTGGAATCACAATACTGAAAGCGATCTGTATAATTATCAAATTTATAAAAGCAGCGCGGGCACTTTAGATCCTGACACCGCCACTGTTTATGCAGCCACAACTGATTCGACATATACCGACGTGAATCCTGTAAAAGCAACGGTTAATTATTTTGTGCGCGCGGTCGATATTCACGGCAACCCGGGTTCTTTGTCGGCTACCGGAGCAAATGTAGTTTTGACGACAAACATAAAAGTTTTGTTGGAAGGCGCTAACGCAGGAAGCGGAACTATGACGACATTCTTAAACGGCGGCGGATACATTCCTTTAACTCAGCCGTATTCCGGCGCGCCATGGTATTATCCCGGAACAGAAAGTGTAACTTCAATTCCTTCCGGAGTTGTTGATTGGGTTTTAATTGAATTACGCTCGACTCCAACTTTAATAGACGAAACGCGAGCGGCGTTCTTGAAAAACGACGGAACGCTTGTCGATCTCGACGGGACTTCTCCCGTTGATTTTCCGAATTCCTCGGCGGGAAATTATTACGTTGTTATTAAGCATAGAAATCATCTAAGCGTAATGACCTGACCGCAGACGCAATTCCGCTGAGCAACAATCCGCCTTTATACGATATGAGAACATCCCAGACTAACGCTTACGGAACTAACGCGCTGAAAGATTTGGGAAGCGGTTACTATGGCGTTTACAGCGGTGATTGTGAAAATAACGGGACGATTGATTCAGGTGATAGAAACACGGCTTGGAATAATAGAAACTCAACCGGTTATTACGATGGGGATGTAAATTTAGACGGCGTTGTCGATTCGTATGATAGAAACAAAGTTTGGAACAACCGGAATGTAGCGGAACAAGTTCCCGCTGTGTCAAAGAAATCAGTAAATAAAATTAAGAAGGAGAAATAGAAATGAAAAAATATTTATTTGCTTTTTTTCTCGTAATGAGTTTAAGCGAAATATTCGGACAAGTTGACGTTACATTGACAATAGAAAACCAAAGCACAGTGGGAACCGATTTCTATTTCGATATTTATCTTCAAGCTCCAAATGATCCGTTATATTTAGGCAACGCGGACTTTGTGTTATATTTCAACAGCGCAAATTTTACATCGCCTACGCTAACAAAAGAACCCACGGCTTCCCCCGGTTCATGTAATTTAGTCCCGACGGATGCATCCGGTCTTAATCCCTTGTTTACACAAGATCAGTATTTTAATAATACTGCCGTTTCAATTATCAACGGTAATGAATTGACGATTAACTTGAATGGGCCCGCGCCTTCCGATCAAGCGACTTTCGACACAAGGGTGGCTCGTATAGAAGGATCGTCTTCCACTCATAGATTGGGCAGATTCAAAGTAAGTGGAATAAGTAATCCAAGTGGCACGATGGGTTTAACGTGGAAAACCAACGGTAGCGGAGTAATTACAAAAGTATTTACCTTGGGAACTATTTCTCCTTGGACGGGAAGCGAAGTAAACAGCGTTTCAGCTACGGATCCTCCGGCGGGAACTCTTCCGGTTGAATTGACTTCGTTCACTGCTGAAATAAATGAGAAAAACAAAGTCCTCTTAAATTGGGAAACCGCAACCGAAATAAATAATTACGGTTTTTCCATAGAACGTAAATCATCAATAAAGCTGAATGAGGAAGAAAATTGGAAAGAGATCGGATTTGTAGAAGGACACGGAAACAGCAACTCGCCTAAAAGCTATTCGTTCATAGACGATAATCTGTCCGGCGGAAGCAAGTTCGTTTACCGGCTGAAACAAATAGACGTTGACGGAACGTTTGAATACAGCGAAGAAATTGAAATTGATATGATTCCGACTAAATACGAGTTGAGCCAGAACTATCCGAATCCTTTTAATCCGGCGACGAAAATAAATTTTTCGCTGCGCGAAAGAGGCACGGTAAAACTTTTTATTTACGATATACTCGGCAAAAAAATAATTGAGCTTGTAAACGAAGAAATGGAAGCCGGAGTTTACGAACGAACGTGGAACGCGTCTCAATATTCCAGCGGCGTTTATATTTACATGCTTTCGGTTAATGGAAAAAGATTTGTCAAAAAAATGAATTTACTTAAGTAATGTAATAGGAGGCTTTGAATAACATAAAATCTTATGCCATTCCGGTAATCTTTTAGCCGGAACCTCCCAAATGATGATAGATTTCGCGTAAAAACATCTCGGAATAACGGTTTGCGAGAGGTTATTCAAAGCCCCATAATAAGCGATACAAATAAATAATTCTCCGCTCTCTGCAAAATAAAAAAGCCCGACAACTCAGAGTCGTCGGGCTTTTTTGTACACCCGGAAGGATTCGAACCCTCAACCTTCTGATCCGTAGTCAGACGCTCTATCCAATTGAGCTACGGGTGCAAAAATGAACTGCAAATTTACTTGATTTTAAATTCTTTTGCAATAATAATTTCATACTAAAAAAGTAGCGTAGATTGCTTACAATCTGCGACCTCCTAAAAAAATCATAAATGGAAAAAGTTTGCGGTAAAACAAACCGTTCTGATTTAGAGAAATTTGTTTAATTTAAAATCAATAATTTTACCATTAATTAGTAGCGTTACTATGCGGAAAGAAAATGGGACATTATTTGTTATTGCGACGCCGATTGGGAATATGGACGATATTTCCAAAAGAGCGGTCGATTATCTTTCGTCGGTTGACGAAATCTATTCGGAAGATACGAGAGTAACAAAAAAGCTTCTTAATAATTACGGTATTTCGGCAAAGCTTAATTCTTTTAACGCAAGAACCGAAAGCCGGAAAATTGAAGAGGTTATAAATAAATTGCTGGACGGAAAAAATATCGGACTTGTAAGCGACGCCGGAACTCCCGGTATTTCCGACCCCGGTATTCGTCTTGTTAATAAAGCTCTTACCAAAAATATAAAAGTCAGCGGCGCGCCCGGAGCCAACGCCGCAATTTTTGCGCTCAGCGTCTCCGGATTTCCTACCGATTCGTTTGTGTTTGAAGGCTTTTTACCGCAGAAAAAAGGAAGACAAAAAAAACTGATGAAACTTGCCGACGAAGAAAGAACGATTGTTCTTTACGAATCGGTTTACCGTATTGAGAAACTGCTGAACGAGTTTGTTAATTATATGCCGCACAGACTAATTGCGATTGCAAGAGAATTAACAAAAATGTACGAAGAAGTTTGGCGCGGTTTTCCTGCGAATCTTTTGGAAAATCTTTCCGAACGTACATTGAAAGGGGAATTCGTCGTAATTATCGCTCCGAAGAATTTTACGCTCGATTGAAATAACAAACTCTAAAAGCATTGAGCTTAAAGGAGGCTTTGAAGAACCTCTCACTAACTGTCATTCCGTGATGTTTTTACACGGAATCTATCCTCATATGGGAGATCCCGGCTAAAAGAGTGTCGGAATGACATAAGATTCTATAGTATTACAAGTTAAATCATTCCCGATAAATGGAACATTCCGCTTTCGGAAAAACACCCCGACAAAAA
>JAADIR010000055.1 GCA_013151245.1 Chlorobiota bacterium | reverse complement strand
TACCGCGTTGAAAACGGCGCGAATACAGTTACAAAGAAAATGGTTCTTTTAAAATAATCTGAAGACGAAGCTATTAAAGGCGCGGGGAGCTTAAACCCTGCGCCGGTAATAATAGGAGTGTAGCTGTGAAAACATTTGTTAAAATATTAGTTTTATTTTTTGCCGCGGGTTCTCTGGCGTTCGGACAAACGACGGTCACAATCGACGACGTTACTCAAACGCCTATTTTATCCGGGGACGCGATTACGATTCCGGTTTCTTCGTCGAGCGTCGGTAATCTGAAAAGTTTTACTTTTAGAATAAGTTACGATCCGGCGAGTTTGGAATTTGTTGACGTTGACGCTTCAACCTTGCCGAATTACGATACTTATTTTTCTTTTATTGAAAAGGACGGAATAATTTCAGTCAGTTATTTCAACACTTCTCCTTTTTCTTTGAACGGAAAAATATTCGACGTCAATTTCAAATATATAAGCGGTTTCAGCGAAGTGAGATTTACTTCGGCAAAAATGAAAGATTGGGACGGACATAACCTCGACTTAATTCTGAATAACGGAAGTTTCGCGCAGAGCACGGACCCGCAAATCAGAGTAACCTCTCCGAACGGCGGCGAAAGCTGGCTGGTTGTGGGACCTCCGCAGAATATTACGTGGACGGCGGTTTACGTTTCGCAAGTTAGAATTGAATACACTTCGGACAACGGCGGTTCGTGGGAAGAAATTTCCGCGGTTTACGACGCGACGTTAGATACTTACGAATGGACGATTCCCGACATTACTTCTTCAGACTGTAAAGTAAAAGTAAGCGATTTCTCATCTCCCGCAGAAGACGAAAGCGACGGAACTTTTTCCATTTTTTCGACAAAATCAATTACGCTTCAGACGCCGAACGGCGGAGAAGAAATGCTTCCGGGCGGAACAAAACAAATAAAGTGGACGCAAGAAAATATCGTAACCGTGAAAATTGAATACACGACGGATTACAACAACGCAACGCCGACGTGGACGGAAATTACGACGGGAGTTCCCGCGGGAAACGGCATTTACGAATGGGCGATTCCGAGCGGAATTCCGATATCCGATTTTTGCAGAATAAGAATAAGCGACGATAGCGACGCGGCGACTAACGATATAAGCGATAACGATTTTAAAATCGTTCCCGCGCCGGTAAGCGTAAATATTGCCGAAGTTATTGAAGCTCATCTTCAAGAAATCGGCAGAGATTTAGGAAGCATGTATCAATGGTGGGACGATAGTAATAATAGTTGGAGTTTAGAATCTCAGAACAGTTATTATCATAAAAACGACACGCTTATTGTAAAAGGGACCGTTCCGGTTACTATCGGCTGGCTTACTTCCGTAGATTATATGGATATCCAAATAAGTTACGACGAAAATGTATTTGTGTTCGACTCGGTTCATTCAACGGTTCCCGAACTTGGAATATTTTCCGCGAGCGCCAAAAACGGCGTTATTCATATAATCTGGTCGTCCGCTTCGCCGGTTGATATTCACGGACATATTTTCAATCTGCATTTTTCATATAGAGATTACACAACTATTGATAAATGGATTTTTGAAACGGCGTTTTTTTCAATGTCGCCGCTGCCCGATCCCAGTCAGCACGATCCGACGATGACAACGGGTTTTCCTTCTTTTCTTCCGATATTTGTTCCGCTGGATCCGCGTAATTTCGGAAAATTGAAAGTTCTTCAGTTTGACGCGAAAGATTCCAGAAATATTCTTATTGACGCAAGCGATTGGAATAACGGCAGCCTGTCGATAGACGGCGAAGATTTTGTAAAATTGAAAACTCCCAACGGCGGCGAAGTTTTGGAGCTTATCGATTCTCCTACGAAAATA
The DNA here is from genome assembly GCA_013151245.1 of Chlorobiota bacterium. Taxonomy (GTDB): domain Bacteria; phylum Bacteroidota; class Ignavibacteria; order Ignavibacteriales; family Melioribacteraceae; genus JAADIR01. The sequence goes on along the minus strand of JAADIR010000055.1, from coordinate 4,558 downwards.
AAATGGGAACGACGACTGACGTCGGATTTAATAAAGATTGAATATTCAACAAATAGCGGAGGAATTTGGACGACGATTGTGTCTTCATACGACGCGTCTTTGGAATCATACGATTGGACGCTTCCTTCGATAAATTCAAGTAATTGCAGAGTGATGATTTCCGCAGTTTCCGATCCGACAATTTTGGATATGAGCGAAAACGATTTTACGATTGTCGCCGCAGTAGCGCTGGACTTGCTTGCGCCGGACGGAGGCGAAGTTCTTCAGAGCGGGGAAACGGCTTCGATAACGTGGAACAGCTCTAACGTAAGCTCGGCGAAAATTGAATACTCCGCAAACGGCGGCGTTGTGTGGAATGAGATAACCGCAAGCGCGCCGGCTCAAAATCATTTGTACGAATGGACGGTTCCCGACATTGCTTCCGATTCGTGTCAGATTAGAATTACAGACGTTTCCAATCCCGCGGTTTTCGATACGTCGCTCGCGTTCTTCGGCATACATAATACCGGCGTTGATATTACGATTCCCGTTCTTTCGCCTCCGGCGGGGAACGTCTCAATTCCAGTTTCGGCGGATTGGCTTTATGCGGCGACTTCAATTACTTTCAATTTAACTTACGATAAAAACGTAATTACTTTTGAAAGCGGCGAAGCTCAACCGCCTTTGGATACGGAAGGTTTCAGCAGCATATCCGGAAACGACGGAGTTATAACTATCACGTGGCTTGCGTCGTCGCAGCTTGATATTAACGGAGATATGTTCGCGTTGAATTTCAGCGGTTACGACGGAAGTACGCCGACCGATATCGGTTTTACAAAAGCCGAGATTATGAATTCCGATCACAACTTGATAAAACTCAGATTAATCGGCGGCGGCTTTAACACAACGCCCACGGCGGTTGAAACCGACAAACCGTTGGTATATCAATTAAATCAAAATTACCCGAATCCTTTCAATCCGGCGACGATAATAAAATATTCAATAGCCGAAGACAGTTTTGTTAATCTAACCGTTTACAACATTCTCGGAGAAAAAGTCGCCTCGCTAATTAATAAAGAACAACGGGCGGGAAGATACGAAGTTCAATGGAACGCGGCTTCAAGCGGCGGATTGGCAAACGGAGTTTACATTTACAGAATTCAAGCGGGCAAATTTACAAATACAAAAAAAATGATTTTACTAAAGTAAAAAGATAAAAATTATGAAGCGTAAAAGTTATCATCAAAAATTGAGATGTTTTCATTCGGAAGATCGGAGGAATAAATGAAGAGACGAAAATCGTTGCGATTTAAATTTATTTTTGCTCCGATAATTATTTCGCTGATATTTATTTCGGCAATCGTAAAAGCTCAAACTTTGCCGGACAAAGCGATTCCAAACGTGATCGCTTTTACCAGCGTGATTTCCGACAACCAAGGGAATAAACTTCCGGACGGAAAATACGACATCTCTTTTTCCATTTACGACGTTCCCGAAGGCGGCTCTCCGCTTTGGAGCGAATCGTACGACGGCTTTCCCGTTAAAGACGGAGTCGTTAGCGTTTTGCTGGGGAAGAAGGATAAATCGAATTTTTTAAAATTAAAATTTGACGAAAAATATTTTCTCGAAATTGCAATTAACGGCGAAAACAAAACGTCGAAAAGAATTGAACTTTCAGCTTCGCCTTACAGTCTCGGCTCAAAATACGCTTTGGAAGTTAACGACGGCGCAATAACGAACGACAAGTTGGCGGACGGAGCCGTTACGGACGAGAAAATTAAAAGTATTGACGGAACAAAATTCGACGACGTCGATCCCGATCCGTTCTCAATTTACTGGACAATTCAAGGAAATATTCTTTACGGACCGGAAAGAAATTATCTCGGCACAATTGAAGAAAAAGATTTTGTGATCAAAACTTTCAGCATCGACAGAATAAGATTCGACCCGTACGGAAAAATCACGATGGGAACGGCGACCGATTCGGTTGAGTTTACGGTAATCGGAAAATCGAAATTTGTGGACGTATTTATTCAAGGCGATTTGGGAATCGGCGTTATGCCCGGAGCGGCTAAAGTGCATATAAATTCAGCCGACAGAACTCCATATACTCCGCCCGATATGACGCCGTTTTTAGTAGATCAGGACAGCGTAAATATTTTCAAGATAGGAATTGACGGAAGAGTTGAAATTACGACCGATTTAACCGGCAGCGAAGGAATGGAAACGAGCTATCCTCTTTTTATTGACGGCAAAGATCACGGAATGGCAATTCAAGTTAACGGTTCCGCGAGCAACGACAACAATTTTGTTTCCTTTTGGGACGACGACGGAATGAAGGGAAGAATTGAAGGGGAAACGTTCGGAGAATATATGCTCGACCCGACAAATATTGCGCGCGATACTTACCTGATTGCGCTTGGAATCGCCGACGGTATTGCAATCGCTATTCAAGCGGCAAGCCCCGAACCGATTGAACCCGCGTCGGTTATTGTGTTTTCCGCCGAGTTGGTTTACAATTCGGTTATTATCGGACTTGAGATTGCCAACCTCGGAGTAACTTACGAATCGGGCAGCGGCGATTACGCCGAATGGCTGAAAAAGAGAGACGGCGAAACTTTTAAAGCCGGCGACGTTGTAGGAGTTTTCAACGGGGAAATTTCTAAAACAACCGAAGGAGCCGACCAGCTTCTGTGCGTTTCGCTTTCCCCTATTGTTTTGGGAAATCAGCCTCCGGAAGAAAACATTCAAGATTTCGAAAAAACGGCGTTCCTCGGGCAAGTTCCCGTAAGAACTATCGGCTCGGTTAATAAAGGCGATTATTTAATTGCTTCGGGGTTAAACGACGGAACGGCAATCGCCGTTTCTCCGGCTATGATGACGATTGACGAATTCACGAAAGTCGTCGGGCGCGCTTGGCAGTCTTCCTCTCTGGAAGGGGAAAAACCGATATTAGCGTCGATAGGATTTAACGAACGGGAAATTGTGAGAATGCTTCAATTAAAGGAAAAGCAAAACCAACGATTGAGCGCCGAAATTGAGTTGAGCGCACAAAAAATTAATGCGTTGAAAAATGAAGCGCTCTCGTTAAATAAAGAAATACTCGATTTCGCGGAAAGGTGCGGAATTTTATCGGCAAAATTATTTAACGATGGAAATCAAGCGAAAGATAAAACAAAGGTTGTAAAAAAATAGCGAAAAATATATAAGAGAATTTAAAAATGTATCTGAAAAAATTACAAACCGGACTTATAGCGGCTTCATTCTTTTTAATTGCGGCGACTTCTTTATACGGTCAAACCGATTTGAATAATTTGCTGGAGCATACTTCGGCAAAGATTAAAAAGTCTAAAATTAAATCGCAGACCACTTGGGTTTATACGCTAAAAAATAATAAACTTGAAAAAGTGAAAGCTTCTTACGCGGAATACGACGCTTCCGGCGTAACGACGAAAAAAATCGTTTACGATCAAAACGGAAACGTTCTTTCCGAAGGCGCTTACGTTTACGATAAAAACGGACGCGTCGTAAGTTCGAGCTCTAAAAAGAACGGAAAAAGCGCGGCAAACAACGTTTACAAATACAACGCGAACGACAAAATTGAAAAGGTTGAAACTTACAACGAAGAAGGGAAGCCGGTTGCGGAAATGAATTATACTTACGATTCCAACGCCCGCGTCGTTCAGCTGGAAACGAAAACGCCGGACGGCAGAACGGATATAGTTTTCAACTATTTTTACGATTCGAACGATAAAATAGCCGAAGTAAAAACCGAAGATAGAATAAATAATATCCGCTCGCGAGGCGCTTTCAAATACGACGGAAACGGAAACGAGATAGAGATGACGACTTACAACGGCGACGGGAAAATTCTTCAAATCATTGAAAAGAAATACGACGAAAACGGTTTTTTAATTGAAGAGACCACTAAAAATTCTTCGGGTCAAATCATTAGTCAAAACGAAATGAAACGAGACGCGAAAGGGAACGAGGTTGAAAAAATATCGTCGAATCCCGCGGCAAATTTCTCGAAAAAAATTGAGTCGAAGTTTGACGAAAACGGAAATTTGCTGGAACAGTTGATTTACAATAAACTCGGCGAGCTTGTTAGTAAAGTCGTTAACGAATATGAATATTACAAATAAATTACGGCGTAAAAGTAATTTGGAGAGCGATACAAAATGAATAAAATATTAATAGTTAAAATTTCAACGTTCGTTTTGCTGTTTGCGGCGGGAAATCTGATCGCGCAGAACGAATATAATTTTAGATATTCATTTAACGAAACGGCTCTGGTAAGCGGCTCGTCGGCGGGACTTTCGATAAGCGCTTCGTTGGGTAGAAGCATAGTGGGAACCGTTTCTTCCGAAACCAAAACCGTTCGGGTAAAATCCGCGAATTATTTTGTCGGAATCAACGGAATAACCGCGGCGGACAATATGGAAGCGAATGCTCCGGAAGCGTATCAGTTAAAACAGAATTATCCGAACCCGTTTAATCCGAGCACGGTAATTGAATTTTCCGTGCCGGAAGAAAGTTTCGTAAGCATTGTTATTTACAGCGTATTGGGCGAAAAGGT
>JAADIR010000254.1 GCA_013151245.1 Chlorobiota bacterium | reverse complement strand
GTACCGGTCGGCTAACGCGCCTGAGACGACGGGAAATAAATAGAGGAAAAAAGTAACTACTCCTTGAAGAACCCCTCTGTCTTCGTCGGAAAAACCCAAACCGCCCTCTTTAACGGAGCCCGTAATGTAAAGCGACGATACCGCAAAGAATCCGTACCAAGCCATTCGTTCGAAAATTTCCATTGTGTTGGCAACCCAAAAAGTAGCCGGAAAATCTTTTAGTTTTACTTTTGCAACAGCCATAAATTCCTTAAAAATTGATTGTAATGGTTTTTGAAGTGTGAAGATAGTTTTCAAAAGTTCAATAAGCAAGAAATTGAAAAAATAATATTATTCGTTCAACCGGAAAAATTATTGCAGGTAACCATATCGCGGCGCTCCGTGATTAATAATGGAAAATGGAAAATTGGAAAATGGAAAATTGGAATTTGGGGCGGAACAATTAATGTTTCGGTTTGAATGATTTGAATTTCTCATTCATTCTCAAATTAATTTTCAATATTTCTTTACCGCTCTGTAATAAAAAACCAATATGCGCGGCAGGCAATAAAAAACAACTTGTCCCGATGTTTTTTGCGCGGCATTCCGTGAATATCGGGTTAACTTGTAATACTATAATCCTTTCATTTCATCTAATTTGCCGAAAATTTTTGTAAGTTTATTTTTAAAATAAGATTATTAAGCGGCGAGGTATTTATGAGTTGGAGAGAAAGAAGAGCTGGCAACACAAAACTTTATGTTTCAAACAAAGATGAATCGGTGCGGATGTTTGAAAGCGATTCTTTAGAGATGTTTACAAAAGTTCATTGGACGGTTCCGTTATTTATTTTTATTCCCGGAATTATTTATCTGATTTACCGTTCTGTGGAATTTAACGTTTCCGCCGGAAATTTTGTTTTGCTTTATTTAACCGGAATAGTCTTTTGGACGTTTACGGAATATTCGCTTCACCGTTTTCTTTTTCACTATCATCCTAAAAATCAAGCGATGGAAGAAATTTTTTGGGCGTTTCACGGAGTTCATCACGATTATCCGCAGGATTCAAAAAGACTGGTAATGCCTCCTTCGGTGAGCCTTCCGCTTGCCGCGCTGTTTTATTATTTGTTTTATTCGGTTTTCGGAATTGCAGATTCAAATCCTTTCGCAGCCGGTTTTTTTACCGGATACCTTTTTTATGATATTACTCATTACGCAATCCACCATTTTAACTTCAAAGGAAATGTTTGGAAAAAGTTGAAAGATCACCATACAATTCATCATTATAAACATGAAGACCTTGGTTTCGGCGTAAGTTCTCCCGCGTGGGATTATATTTTCGGAACAACTTATCCTGAAAAAGGTATTAAAGAAAATACAAATTCCAAAAATGATTAGCGCTAATGAAAATTTTTATACTAATTACAATGTTGCTTTTTTCCGAAACCCTGTTTGGTAATAGCGGAATTTATATTCGCGTGAACCAAATGGGGTTTTTAACGAGGGATTTGAAAACAGCCGTTGTTTTATCCGACGCTAAATTAGACGGGAGTAAATTTCAGATATTCGCGCAAAAAGGAGGCAAAGCGGTTTTCGAAGGAAATCTTGGAGAGAACCTCGGAGCTTACGCGGAAGTTCAAAACTCGTACCGGATCGATTTCAGCAAACTTACGCGCAGCGGAAAGTATTTTATTATCGTTAAAAATTCAAAATCGCCGAAATTTACGATTGGCGGGAATATCTATTCCCCGATGTTAAAGTCGTTAATGGAATTCTTCAAAATTCAGCGGTGCGGTTATACGAATCCCGAAATGCACAAAGTCTGCCACATCTCCGACGTTACGAGAATTATCGACGGAGGGAAATCATCGAACAAAAAAATTGACGTTACCGGCGGCTGGCACGACGCGGGCGATTATGTGAAATTTTTCAACACTACCGCTTATACAACTTACATTCTACTTTTCGCCTATGATTACGATCCGATTAAATACGGTTTCGACAACGACAAAAGCGGCGCGCCGGACGTTTTGGAAGAAGCGAAAATAGGTCTCGATTGGCTGCTTCGTTCTTATGTTGGAAATGCGGAGTTTGTTACGCAAGTGCAAGACCTGCGCGACCACGACGTCGGCTGGCGGCTGCCCGAAAACGACGAACTCGGTTTCGACCGACCCGGATTTATTGGAAAAGGGAAAAATTTAATTGGGCTTTACTCGGCTACAATGGCGCTTGCGGCAAAAATTTGGAAATCAAAATTTAAATTGGACGAGTTTGCAAACAAATGCCTTTCTTCGGCTGAAGAAGCGTTTGCGCTGAGAAATACCGTTCCCGACGTTGACAGCAGCGGAAGCGGAATGTATCTCGATAAAACTTTCGAAGGAAAACTTGCGCTCGGCGCTATCGAACTTTACAATCTGACTCGCAAGCCTTTGTATCTGAAAAGCGCTCTTTCTTACGCTGAAAAAGCCGGTTCCGATTACTGGTGGAGTTGGGGCGACATAAACGCTCTTGCAGATTACAAGCTGGCGCTGATCAGTCCGAAATATTTGAATTATCTGGAAAGCAACTTAAAAGTATTCAACGAAAACAAAGAGAAAAATCTTTTCGGCGAAGCTGCGGAACATAATTGGGGTTCCAATAATACTTTGCTCGGCGTAGGGCTGCAGGCTATTCTCTGGAAAAAGATTACTCATAAAAACGATTACGATTCTTTGATTACTCTTCAGCGCGATTTTGTACTCGGAAGAAACCCTTGGGGAATCAGCTTTATTTACAAAATGGGAACCAACTATTCAAAAAATTTCCATCATCAGATTGCTTATTTTAACAACGGAAAACTTCCCGGCGGTTTTGCCGCCGGACCGGTAAAAAAATCGGTTTACAAAGGAACGAACATCAAGTTTGAAACCTCCGATAAATACTCCAAATTTCAGACGGACATTTCATATTACCGCGACGACAGAAACGACTACATCAGCAACGAACCGACAATTTCCGCAAACGCTACGGCAATATTTTTGTTCGGATATTTTATCAATTGAAAATGGATAATTGATGATGGAAAATTTTTTAATTTAAAACGATATTGCAAACGAAGCGATGCAATCTGTAAGTATTTTTTTTCACTGAGTTTGAAATTGTTCGCAGAATCCCTTGGACAGCCGCATTTACGATTTAATATTAGTTGAGCGCAGAGAAACGCAGCGGGAGTAGCGGCAGCCGTTTACGTAATTTTCACGTATATTCATTTATTAATAAACTATTCCATTTGACTCTTTTTGCTACACAATCTCCATCATTCTCATAATGGGATGAAAATACATCTGAAATAATTTGTCTAAGTTCATTTGAATCAATACCTTAGCTTAAAGTTTCTTGGCGCTTTGTTTGCTTTATAAATATGTTCAAAATAGATGAGGGAATTATGAATAGTTCAATACGATTAATATCATCCGGATTTCAATTCATTGATAAAAATTGGGGCGGAATTTACAGAGGCGGAAGTTATCTGATAGTTGGTCCCAGAAAATCGGGAAGAACTTTGCTTGGTTTGAAGTTCGCATCAGAATCGGCGAAATCTGGGGAAGTGTGTCTTTATTTTACAAATATGCGTCCGAAAGATTTAATGATTCAAGCGGCTTCGTTGAATTTTGATATTCAGGAATATATGAATCAAAATCTTATTATTGTTGTTCGCGTAGCTCCGCCGAACGATGTTTACGATCAGCCGAACGCCGATTTTATGCTGATAGATTATTTTAAAGACATTCTTACGGTTGTCGATCAGTATAATCCGAACAGAATAGTCTTTGACGAATTAACTCCGTATATCGGTTTTAGGAATCCCAATATATTAAGAGATACTTTTCTCGATACGCTGGAAGTGATTGAAGAAAGAGATATTACAAGTCTCTTTATTGTCGGGGAACCGGCTACGCAAAAAGCTGAAATATTGGTCAATACCGTTGCCGATTATGTGACTGCAAAAATAAAACTAAAAAAATCATCAACTAAATTTGAGAACCAATTTCACGGAGGAACAATATTCATTTCTCCAAACGTAGGTCATACCGAAGGGGAGTTTACGTTCCAATACCGGATTGAACCGCTCAACGGAGTTACCGTCGTAGAGCATAAAAAAGAAACGCCGGCAATTTCAGAAACTGCGGCGCCGACGATTCAAAGACCCGTTATTAATAAAACCGTTTCTCCGACTCCGGTTTCTTCTCCGGAAATCTTTAATAACGTATATAATTACAGCGATTTTCTGCTTATTCTAAATAATCAAATAGCTCTTTATAAAAGCACGGGACAAAAATTTACTCTTCTTTCATTCAAGCTCGATCCCGCCGCTCAAGTGAAAGGAATTATTTCATTGGGCGAACTTCAGAATGCGATAAAGCTTTCTATGGAAAGAAAGGACAAAATCTGTTTTTATGAAAATGCAATTCTAGTTCTAATTGTAAGAAGTTCACCGGAAAGCGTGCGGAATTTAATTACGAGAATGATGGAAAATCTTCCGAGCGCCGACGAAACTTATTTATTAACAGTGAAGAATTTCATTCAAGTTATTGAAACCGAAGCGAGCGACAACGTTAACGACGCACAATCATTAACGGCGTCAATTCTTCCTTTGGATACGGTTAATCTATCCAAGTATGTTCCCTTAACTCAATTTACGGGATAATGAAATTAGCAATAAAAATATTGTTATTGGCGTTGGTTGCCTGCATAAGCGTTTCGGCTCAGGGTATTGAAGAAGGATTTAAGAGACAAGCCCTCAATCAGATGCAATCCGGCAGATTTGGCGAAGCGATTGATTTGCTGAATAAATATATCGCTCAAAACGCACAAAAAGCCGACGGCTATAACTTACGCGGGTTGTGTTATGAAAAAAGAACGCAATATGCAAAAGCCGTGCTCGATTTCCGCCGCGCGCACAAAATTGAACCGGATAACATTGAGATCAAAAAGAATCTCGATAGAACGCTTACCGTTTGGCATGCTTTACTGCGAAAAAGAATTGAAGGTTTTAAACGAGAAATAGCGATTGATCCGAGCAACCCTTTCAACTATCTTGAAATAGGTAAATCTTACAGATGGCTCGAAGAATGGTCGCTGGCTGAACAGTGGTACGACGAGTATCTGAAAAGAGACGATAACGCGTCTCCGGATGAAATAATTCGCTACACGATAATCTTAGTGAAGACGGGACATATAAAAAAAGGGGAAAAAATATTAAAAAAATATGTTGAAAGATATCCGGGAGACTGGAGACTGTGGAGCCGCTACGGTTATTTTACTCTTTGGCTGGGGAAAAACAATATTGCCAAAGACGCTTTTACCAAATCTTTGGGTTTTAAGCCTTTCTTCAAAGAAGCGCAAGACGGACTCGATTTGGCTACGAAAAAAGGATACATTACTTTGTATCAACCCGAAGATTACGAAAAAGCGGAGAGAGAAAGGAAACTTCGGCAGGTTCCTCAAGAATATCCAATTGATAAATATTTTAGAATTGTGAATAAAAATCCCGACGATGTGGATACTCGATTCGCGTTGATTGATGAATTAATTGTAGCCGATAGATGGGAAGAGGCTTATCAGCAGATTCAGCTAATTCCGCCTGAATATGAAGACAAAGACAGATACCAACTTCTTTGGGATAAAATTTCAAAATACCGTGAAAATCAATATATGTCGAAGATTGAAGAACTACATTATAATCTCAAAAAAAATCCCGACAATCCCGAAACGGTGAAAGAATTGGCAATTACTTATTCATCAAAAGAAGATTATGAAGACGCGGAAGAAATTTTGACCGATTTCCTTCAAGTTCATCCGGACAATGATTCTTTAGGATTTCTTTACGCTAAGATTTTGAGTTATGATAGAAGATATGACGAAGCCTATGAACAAGCGATAAAAGTAGTCGATGAGAATCCGGATAAGCCTAAATATCGTTTGTTAGCCGGACAGCTGGGAACTTGGTTGAACAGAGATACCGACCGCGCTTTGGAAGATCTGGAAGCTTACAAGGAAGCCTATCCCGATGATATTTACGGATTGATTGCATTGGGAACGTTAAGTTTTGCAAGGCAAGAATATGACGCGGCTGAAGAATTTGAAAAAAGCGCCGAGGCAATTGATCCTGATAATTCCGATTTATTGCAATTAAAATCAATGATTGAACTCAAGAAACTTCGCGACGAGGAAGATAAAAAAATTGAACAATTGAATTACGGAAGAGAACTTGCTTACAATAAAGAATATGAAGAAGCAATTCCCTATTATGAAGAATATCTGCAGGAAACGGGCGGCAATAGAGAAATTGAAGCGGAATTAGCGGACGTTTATATGGGAGCCGAAAGATATGACGACGCTCTAAACGTTTATGATAATTTATTGGACGATGAATACGATCTTGATATTGCAAAAAGAAGAGTAACCGCTTTATTAGACGTAAGCGATTCGCTTAAAGCAAT
>JAADIR010000177.1 GCA_013151245.1 Chlorobiota bacterium | reverse complement strand
CCTTGCATTTCAACATTGCAATAGGTAAAATTCAAAGTTTAATTTTAAATGAATAGGAGGAAAACATATATGAAATTATTTAATCGCGCTCTGATAATGATTTCGATTTTTGTAATTTCATCGATAACCTACGCTCAGTCCAACGATGCGATTGCCAAATTCGATGATACGGAAATTACTGTGGAGCAATTCCGCCAAGCGTTTGTTAAAAATGAAAATGAAAAGAAAATAACCAAAAGAGATTCGGCGTCATTGACCGATTTCCTAAATCTTTACGTTAATTATAGAATGAAATTAGCCGACGCTCACGATCGCGGCTACGACAGTTCGCCGGAAACTCTTCAGGAAATTGAAAACTATAAAAAAGAAATCGGCGTTCCTTATTATATTGAAAAACATCTTACCGAAGCGGGAATGAAAGATCTGCATGCAAAAAGAAAATACGAACTTCGCGTAAGTCACATATTAATTCGTCACGATACGATTTCCACCGCCGAAGCGGTTCAACTTGCCGATTCGCTGATTAAAGAAATTCAAAACGGCGCCGATTTTGCCGAGCTTGCCAAAAAATATTCCGGCGACACTTATTCAAAAGAAAACGGCGGAGATATTTATTATATAACGGCGGGACAAGTAATTCCCGAATTCGAAGAAGCGGCGTATCAAACAAAAGTCGGCGAAGTTTATCCGAAACCGATTAAAACAAAATACGGCGTTCATATTTTGAAAGTAACCGAGAAAAAAAGAAGAATTCCGCAAATCAAAGCAAGTCATATTCTTGTGATGTATAAAAACGACAGCAATAAAGTTGACACAACCGCCGCGCTTGAAAAAATTAAAATGATTCAAAAGAAATTGAAAGAAGGCGCCGATTTTGCCGAACTTGCCAAAAAATATTCCGACGATAAAGGAAGCGCCAAAAAAGGCGGCGATTTGGGTTATTTCCAACGGCGTATGATGGTAAAACCGTTTGACGAAGCGGTTTTCAAAATGAAAAACGGAGAAATTTCCGATATAGTTCAAACCAAATACGGCTTCCACATCATCAAAGTAACGGATATTAAAGATTCGGTTTCTTACGACGACGAAAAAGGTCAGCTCCGCAGAATGTATGAAAAATCGCGGTTTCAAAAAGATTACAGTAATTTAATTGAAGGACTGAAGGCAAAAACCAATTTCGTTCCTTACGACACGCTTCAAAAAGTAATTGAAAAAGATTCCGGCAAGACTGTTTTCGGGGAAGAATATTGGAACAGCGCTCTTCATAAGCAATTAAAAGATCTGCCGGTTTGTTCTATTAACGGAAAGAAAATTTATTCCGATTCTTTGTTCAAGTTTGTTCAAGATAAAGTTGGAATAAGCGGATACGCTATTAACAAAAATACTTTCCCGAAAGCATATAAAAAGTTTACCGAAAGCTTGCTGATTTACGATAAGGTAAAAGATTTGGAAAAAACGGACCCCGAATTTGCTCAACTTATGAAAGATTACAGAAACGGGATTCTTATTTTTAAACTTCAAGACGCCGAAGTTTGGAACAAACTTAAAATTGACAGCGTAAAGGTGAAACAACTTTGGGAAGAAACAAAAGCCGATTATAATTTCCCCGACAGAGTTTCATTCTATGAATTATACGCTTATAAAAAAGCCGACGTTGAAAACGTGAAAGATTCTTTGAAGGCAAAGGGAATGAAGTTCCCCGAATACGCCGCCAAATTTACAAAGAGAAAAAACAAAAAAATTAAAAACGCGTTTTATGATACGGCGGAAGTTGACGAAACGGTTATGGGCAAAGAAGCTTGGAAACTTGAACCCGGGCGGCTTTCCGAACCGTTCAAGGCGAGCAACGGCTGGGTTGTTGTAATGACGACGGAAAAATTCCCGTCTCGTCAAAAAACTTTTGAAGAAGCGAAACCGGAAGCGACCAGCGTTTATCAAGAGATGGAAAGCAAACGGCTCGAAAAGGCTTATGAAGAAAGCCTTCGGGAAAAATATCATCCCGAAATTTATTATGAAAAAATAGGCGATGTTTTTGCGAACGAACAAAAATAGGGCGATTTTTCTCTTCCCTCTTTTGTTGATGGTATTCGGCTGCGGAGAAAAAAACGAGGAGCATGCATTTATTGCGCGGGTTAATAACGAATTCCTTGATTCGACCGAGGTTGAAAACGAATTATCTTCTTTGAAAAATAAGAGCCAATTTAAGGATGAATTTATCCGCGATTGGGTGAAACGGGAAGTCCTTTTTTTAGAAGCGAAAAAATCCGGTCTGCTCGGCGGCGACGAATACAAAAAGATAATTGCCGATTCGAAAAAAGAACTTGCCGCGTCTCTGCTGTTGAAAAATGTTTCGGCTAAATTTACGATTAAAGCGGATGAATCCGATTTGCGCGAATTTTATGATTTGCACAAACAGGAATTCCGCATTCCGGCTGACGCTTTTATCATGAATAGGGTTACGTTTCGTGATAAGGAAAGAGCTATTAAATTTCGAACTACGGTTTTAGACAGCGGTTGGCATAAAGCCGTAGCTATGTTTACCGCTGATTCGACGGTTATAAAAATTGAGACGGAGAAATTCATTTATTATTACGAAGTTTATCCGGTTACTCTGATTCGCTATATGAAATATCTCGATCCGTCTGAAACCAGCGTTGTGTTTGAATCGGAACCGAGTATGTTCAGCATTGTTCAAGTGAAAAATAAGTTTAAGAAAGGGGATATTCCTCCTTTTGAAAAGATTAGAAACGAAGTAAAAAATAAATATGTAATGATAGCGCGCACCGATTCGCTGGAAAATTATATTGAAGACCTCATGCCGCATTACAATATTGAAATCAAAAAGGATTGACGATGAAAAAATACATTTTTCTTTTATTAACAATTACGTTCATTAATATAACCGCGCAGGAAGTCGTCGATAAAATTGTCGCGGTTGTGGATAAAGAAATTATACTGAAATCGGAACTTGATTTTCAAACGGCGTACGTTGCGGCGCAGCAGAATCTCAATCCGAACGATCCGGCATTAAAGAAAAAAATTCTCGATAAAATGATTGAAGATAAACTTCTTGTTGCGCAAGCCGAAATCGATTCCATCGAAGTTACCGACGACGAAGTTTCGATGCAGCTGGAAAATCAAATTAAATATTTCATTCAGCAATACGGCTCTCAGGAGAGGTTTGAAAAAGCTTACGGAATGCCGCTTGAAAAAATAAAAAGAAAATTGCGGGACGATACGCGCAAAAACCTTATGGCGCAGCGAATGAAACAGAAAAAGTTCGGAACGGTGGAAGTTACGCGCAGCGAAGTGAAAGAGTTTTTTGAGACCTTCAAAGATTCGTTGGGACAAATATCGGAAAAGTTTGATATCTCTCATATCTTTATCAATCCCAAACTGAGCGGAAAAATGAAAGAGAAGGCGAGGGAATTTGCCGCTTCGCTAATTGATTCGATTAAGAACGGCGCAGACTTTGCCGAACTTGCTAAGAAATATTCCGACGACCCCGGTTCCGCAGTCCAGGGCGGCGATCTCGGTTGGGTGAAAAGAGGCGTCTTTTATCCCGAGTTTGAAGCCGCCGCATATCAGCTTGCAAACGGACAGCTTTCCGGCGTAATCGAATCGCCTGTAGGGTTCCATGTAATTCAAATGATTGAGCGGAGAGGAGAATCGATTCACGTTCGTCACATCCTGATTATGGTTAAGCAAGACGACGAAGCCGACTTGAAAGCGATAGAAAAATTAAACGAAATCCGCGACAGCATTATTGCCGGCGCGCATTCCTTTGAATTCTACGCTAAAAAATACAGCGACGATAAAGAATCGGCTAAATACGGCGGGCGTCTCGGAGTTTTTGAAGCGGGGCAGCTCGATAAATCGATGAAAGATCAAGTTTACAAAATGAAAGAGGGGGAAATCAGCTATCCGAAAAGACTTGATATCAGCCGCGGAGTTTACGGATATCATATTATTTTACTGAATAAAAGAATTCCCGCTCATACGCCTAACCTAAAAGAAGACTATGACGAGATAAAAAAAATAGCTCAATATCATAAAGAAACGAAACTCTTTGACGAATGGATTACGGAGTTGAAAAAGCAAATATTTTGGGAAATTAAATTATAGGTAGAAATTGACAGAGCCGAAGTTTGAAGGAAACGACGTTGAACTTGTTGAAAAATTAAGTTCTAAAATTAAAGAAATAAAAAAAGAAATAGCTAAAGTAATTGTCGGGCAAGACGAGGTAATTGACGATTTGCTGGTAAGCTTATTTTCAAAAGGGCATGCGCTTCTTGTGGGAGTGCCCGGACTTGCCAAAACGCTTTTAATTAAAACCATTTCCGAAGTGTTTGAATTGGAGTTTAACAGAATTCAGTTTACTCCCGATTTGATGCCGAGCGATATCACGGGAACCGAAATCATTGAAGAAGACGCCGTTTCGGGTAAGCGTTCGTTCAGATTTATTAAAGGACCGATTTTTGCAAACATCATTCTCGCCGACGAGATTAACAGAACGCCGCCGAAAACTCAAGCGGCTTTGCTTGAAGCGATGCAGGAACATAAGATAACCGCCGGCGGCGTTAATTACACGCTCGACGAACCGTTCTTTGTGCTTGCAACGCAGAACCCGATTGAGCAGGAAGGAACTTATCCGCTGCCCGAAGCGCAGCTGGACAGATTTATGTTCAGTCTTTGGCTGGATTATCCTTCTTTTGAAGAGGAAATTCAAATCGTTAAATCAACGACAGGCGATTATCTTCCCGAATTAAAAAAGATAGTTGACGGAAAAGAGATTATCGAATATCAGGATTTAATCCGCCGCGTTCCGGTTGCGGAAAACGTCATTGAGTTTGCAATTAATATGGTTAAGCAAACCCGCCCAAATTCAGGGGGAAACGAAGAAGTAAAAGAATTGATTAGTTGGGGCGCGGGTCCCAGAGCTTCGCAGTATTTAACGCTTGCCGCAAAAACAAGAGCCGCGCTCGAAGGCAGATTTACGCCGAACATTGACGACGTAAAAAAATCTCTTCTTCCGGTTCTTCGCCACCGCGTTATTCCCAGCTTTAACGCCGAAGCCGACGGAATTGATTCGGTTGCTATTATCAACATGATTTCGGGCGAATAAGAAAATATGAAGAAAGCGCCGATATTCGGTTTACTGTTTTTGATTTACGTTTTAATCCTAATTGGGGGCTGTTCCACTCCCGAGCGTAAGGAAATAAACATCGACGTCGTTACCGATTCTCTTAAATTTAACAAGTACGGTTTTATTGACGATTCGCTCGACGTTGAGAGAGTGTTGATTGAGAAAAATAAATCGCTTGCGGATATTCTTCTTCCGGTCGGGCTGTCGTATAATCAAATATTAAAAATGACGCGCGTTGACGATTCGGTATTCAACGCGCGAAAAGTCGTAAGCGGAAAATATTTTACCGTTTATTCAAACCGGAACGATTCGGCAAAAACTATCTGCTGTATTGTTTATGAAAAAAATCCGCTTGATTATGTAATCTTCGATTTCGGAAAATCGTTAAAAGTTATTGAAGGAAGAAAAGAATTAAAAAGAATTGAAAGAACGCTTTCGGGCGTAATTAACTATTCGCTTTTTCAGACGATTGCCGAAGCAAAAACGAGTCCGGTTTTGGCGTTAAAACTGTCCGACGTTTTCGCGTGGCAGATTGATTTTTACCGCATTCAAAAAGGAGATTCGTTCAAAGTTATCTTTGAAGAAATTTGGGTTGATAATAAACTGATTGATATAGGACGAATAAAAGCCGCCGTATTCAATTATCACGGTAAAGATTTTTACGCGTTTTATTTCAAACAAGACAACGATTTGGATTATTTTGACGAACATGGGAATTCGCTGAGGAAAGCGTTTCTCCGCGCGCCGTTGAAATTTTCTCGTATAAGTTCCCGTTTTTCTAACAGAAGATATCATCCCGTTCTGCACAAATACCGCTCTCATCATGGAATTGATTTTGCGGCTCCTACCGGAACGCCCGTTCACGCAATTGGCGACGGAGTTGTTATTTTCGCAAAATACAAAGGCGGGGCGGGAAATTACGTTAAAATACGACATAACTCAACTTACCAAAGCGGCTATATGCATCTTTCAAAATACGCAAAAGGAATTAGAGCCGGCGTTTCTGTGAAGCAGGGTCAAACAATCGGTTACGTAGGCTCTACGGGATTAGCGACCGGACCTCATCTCGATTTACGCTTCTGGAAAAACGGTCAGCTTGTAAATTATCTGAAAATCGAATTTCCCCCTTCAAAACCGATTGACGAAAAATACCGCGAAGAATACGCGGCTTTAAAAGATAGTTTGATGATGCGGTTGAACAAAATTAACAACGGTAATTTTGTCGCCGCTAAAGAAAATTAATTTTCCGAAAAGCAAAATTCTTTTTACATTGCATAAGCTGAAGTTTCTATCCTTGCAGTTTCCGGCTGATATTATTTATTGAGTTTGCGCGGAAGAACAAAGC